>NZ_JBQFPK010000014.1:0-114357 GCF_056534465.1 Ruegeria sp. D3 | reverse complement strand
GTCTCCAGCGCCCCAGCACCGCCTCAGCAGCGCCGGTGAAGGGGGTTCTAAGGTCTACCCCACAAAGCCGCAAGCAGAAAATTTGAAAAATGCCATTTTTTTTGCATTATTTTGTTTTTTCATTTGAAAACAACGATCTAATCACCAGTCATCGACGTCATTTCCCTCCAATTCAGCGTCGAACAACAGCCCAAGGTATTGGATGACAACAAGGCGGGGCGAACAAAGCCCTATATATAGTGAGCAGTAAGCAGACAGATACTAGAAGCTCTCGACTCGTGCGTCTCTCTGCGAGTCGAAACCTGCGGCGCAAAAGCAGGATTTCGGAAGCCACAGCGTGTCAAAAGTGGATCTACGCGCTCAAATGCTTGCGTATCAACTGCGGATGCGGTCAGGTCACGGCAACCAAGCTGAATTGACGAAATTCCATGACCCAAGTGCCCGATCATAAATTCCCGCGCGTGCGCACCGTCGGATATGACGGTTTGCTGGTTTCCTTTGGTGACACAATGGAAGAATCCTCGAACCGGGCAGCCTTGGCGTTTCGCGATCTCATCGACAGCGAAAACTGGGAAGGCGTACTTGAAACCTCGGCCACTTTGGCATCCGCTTATATACGGTTCGATACCAAACGTTTGTCACATGCCGACCTCGGTGCCAGGGTATGCGGGGCTTTGGACTACCAAGACTGGTACTCTGCGCCCATGCCCATGGGACGCAGGTTCTGGCGCGTTCCAACAGTATACGGTGGTGAGCTTGCACCCCAGCTTGGCGACGCGGCAAACGCAGCAGGGTTAAGCGTCGAGGAAGCTATTCGTCGCCTGTCGGAAACTCGCGTCCGTGTCCTGACGATTGGGTTCGCGCCGGGGCAGCCATATCTGGGCCCGCTTGGACCCGAGTTCAACATACCCCGACTTCAGGATTTAACCCCGATGGTGCCCGAGGGCGCGCTGGTTCTGGCAATATCTCAGTTCGTACTTTTTTCAGGACCAACTCCGACGGGATGGAGGCATGTCGGCCAAACCGCGTTCCGATGCTTTCGCCCCGAAGCAGAACACAGCTTTGCCCTGCGCCCCGGCGACGAAATGCAGTTCGTGCCGATTTCCCGAGACGCGTTGGAGGATATCCGCGCAAACAACGCCGACGGCACGGGCGGCGCAACTTGTCAGGAGATCAAGCAGTGACTCTGACCGTTCTGCGCATCGGCCCAGCTTGCACAATTCAGGACCAGGGACGTATTGGATATCTGGATCAAGGTTTGTCCAGATCCGGGGCTGCTGACATCCTTGCCCTGCACGAAGGGGCTGCGCTGTTGGACCAGAGTCCGGAACTTGCAGCGTTGGAAATGGCGGGCATGGGTGGAGAGTTCGAAGCGACCCAAAGCACATATTTTGCCCTCACTGGCGCACCGATGCAGGCCAGTATTGATGGAAGTCCCGTGCCGTGGAATGCCTCTCATCAGATCGAGGCCGGGCAACGATTGGTGATCGGAGCTGCGCTGCGTGGCAGCTATGGCTACCTTCATCTTGGTGGCGGTATAGACGTGCCAGAATTTTTGGGGTCCCGCTCAACGCATCTGACCGCGAAGATTGGGCGAGTTGTTCAGCAAGATGACATGCTGAATAGCCCCAAGGGCGCGGGGCGTGCTGGTTGGAAGTTAAGACCAGAGGACAGGTTCTCGGGCGGACTTTTGCATGTAGTCGCCAGTTTTCAGACATCCCTGTTTGATCAAAGTACTCTGGACCGGTTTGCCGCCACCAGCTTTACGCGCGGTGCAAGGGCCAACCGCATGGGGATGCAATTGGAAAGCCACGGACCCGGATTTGCGGCAAAAGGGCAGCTTAATATCCTATCCGAGATCATCACACCCGGCGACATCCAAATGACCGGCACTGGAAACCCGTTTATCCTGCTGCCGGAATGCCAGACCACTGGGGGTTACCCACGTATCGCCACGGTCTTGCCTTGCGACATCCCTCGGGCGGCACAAACGCCAGCTGGTGCTGAAATTCGGTTCGAATTCGTGACGCTTGAGGAGGCTGCGACGCTACAGGCCCGCCACTCGGCTGACCTGATCCGGCTAAACAGTCAGATCGAACCGCTGGTGCGCAATCCTCATGACATCCCAGACCTGTTGTCCTACCAATTGATCGACGGAATGATCTCTGCCACCGACTAAAGGAGTTTTGCCGATGCCCAGCGTCGATCTGAATGCCGATATGGGGGAAAGCTTTGGCCCCTGGAAGATGGGCGATGACGATAGTCTGCTGAGGATCATCACCTCGGCCAATATCGCTTGTGGCTTTCACGCGGGTGATTGGGATGTGATGGCGCAGACGATGAAACTGGCCGCTGAAAACGGCGTCGGTATAGGCGCACATCCCGGCTTTCCTGATCTGCAGGGCTTCGGCCGCAGAAATATGAAAATCCCCCATGCGTCCCTGCGCAATCTGGTGCGGTATCAATTGGGGGCGGCTTTAGGTATGGCCAAGGCCGTTGGAACGCAGGTCCGGCACCTGAAATTACACGGCGCGTTGGCCAACATGTGCTCGGTCGACGTGGATATGGCACGAGCGTGTTATCTGGGCGCGCTGGACGTGGATCCCGATATCATCATCATGGTGCTGGCCGTCACCAAACAGGATGAAGCTGTACGCGACCTTGGCTGCAAATGGGTCGGAGAGATCTTTGCCGACCGCGCTTACAATGACGACGGAACGCTGGTGGATCGAAGCCTGCCCGGAGCAGTCATTCACGACCCTGAACTTGCCGGGCCACGCATCCTGAAAATGGTGCGCGAAGGGGCCATCATCACTGAATCCGGCAAACGTCTGGAAACCTCGATCGACACAATATGTCTGCACGGGGACGGCCCAACGGCGGTACAAATCGCAGCTTCGGTGCGGGAAAACCTGATCACTGGCGGGGTCGAGTTGACGAAATTCATCCGCTGATCAGATTGGCTTAAGACAGCACGCGTATACCGTTGGTGTTGCCGGGGTCAGGTTCAGCCCCTAGCATAACCACAAGTTCATGTTCTGAGTGCCACAATCCCGGCAACACCCTGCACCACCTGCAAAGCGCAGGAGCAAGGAGATAGCTTTATGTCTTTTGATCTGATGTCCTACGAACCCCGCGGCGACAAGAAAAACTCGGACTTCTTCAACGAGTATTTGCCAAAAATCTACGAACGCCGCGCCAGCTCGGGCGTTGCCGATCTGGTCGGGGCGATGAAGGCCATCGTGATACAGGTCGAATCCGATGCGCTGTTTGACACACTGGTCGAGCTTTACGTAATGACGCCCTATCGCCACACAGCCAGCTATCTGGGGCGCACGCATAAATTTTCGGTCCTGCATTCACATTCCGACTACCCTGCCCTGATCGTGATGGCACCGCTCAGCCCCGCTTTCGAAGACTTTATTCCCCGCATCAACCGCATGTATCCGCTGGCTCGAAAGACTCCGCAAACCCGATATGTCGGAGAGGTCTTCGGCGCGTCGGACCTAACCGCGCTGACCCAAACGCTGGAGGATCAGAATATTCGGTTCGAGTATTCAGGCGACACCGAAAATCCGTTCTACACGCTGCTGGGTTTTCAGTTCACTACACCTTCGGATTTCACCTGCAATCGGGTTGGCTATTCTAATCTGGACTTCAACGACACGGATAGCCTCGGTCTGGGCGACCGTGTTCTATTGAGCGACAGTGAGCAAGCTCGTCTGAATCAGGCTGCCGCGTTTGGGGCTGACAGCAATATCGCACCGCTCATGCTAGGTATTGATCACCTCGCCACGCGTGTTCTTGCCGGAGAACGCGAGGACGCGATCCTCGAGTTCCTGACGATGGTGCCCTACTATTTCTGGGGCGCGTACAACATCTTCGACATGAATTCGTCCACCAATGTGAACCGAAACCCAAACGTAGATGACGACAAGAAATCACCTGCCAAAGTGTTCACCGCCAACAACACGCCGTCCTTCGTGAATTCCTTTGCCAAACTGCCGATGCCGACCGAGGATTTTGTCCGCAATTTCGGCCGTCGCCTGCATCACATGGCGGTAGAGATTCAGGATGGCGATCATGGCGCGGGTGAAAAGAATGTGGATTTCGTGGTGAACACCCTCAAAGACAAAGGCGTGCCGTTTCTGGCCCATGTAGTAGGCGAGTGCAAAGACGATCCGAACCTCAAGCAGATATTCTCAAAACACTCAAAAAACACGCTGCTGATCACGGAATACATTGAACGCTGCCACAAATATGATGGCTTTTTCACCAAGGACAATGTCGCCGCGTTAACCGCCGCCGCCGGTCAGGACGAGCAGTACCAGCACGGTCACGTGTTCGACTAAAGCCTGCAAGCATCTCCGAAACGCTCTGGGACACGAGTGTCCCGAAAATGGCAAACGCGTCGCGGGATGTACGCGCGTTAGGCCAATTCCGAAAAAAGGCTGCGAGTTCCCTCGCAGCCCCATCCAATCAGGAGAGAGAATGTCGGGTCTTATGACGGCCCAATCATGAAACAGGTGACATTTCGGGCCTGCAATCTGCGGCAAGCCAGATCGGCCTGTTCGCGGGTCATGCCCTGGAACGTCGCATCAAAACCTCGTGAGCTTTGCTTCACCTTGCGTAAGGTTCCTTCCAGAGTGGTCATTTCGGCCAAAGCGGTTTTCAGCAGCACCTTCTCGGCCTCGTATCGCGTAGTATAGCGACCTACATTTACGCCCCAAAGATGCCCGCCCGAGGTAGAAAGACGGGTGACAATTTCCCTTTCCGGCTCTGGCTGAGCAGCTGGGTTGGTCGACGCCAGAACCAGATCATCGGGACGAGGTGCCGGGCGTACCGTTCCGTCATCCGGGGTCTGGATATCAGCCGCTGCGATTGCCGCAGCAATGCCATCCTGAATTCTGCTCTCGTCTTTTGCCGCTGCTGCCGCAACTGTTCCGGCGACTTGAACTGTAGCTGCGCGGCGCAACACGGGCCGCAGGCTGGCCGTTGGCGCAGTGGTTAGGCGCGCGACCTGCGCATTCAGGCCCACATTTCCAGCGTAAGCCGGACGGGCAGGTTTACGGATAGGCGCACGGGATGGAGCGCGACGGAAGCCCATATCCAGCAACTCAGCCACTTTGGCGTTGCGCGATGCACCAGATTTTCCGCCGAAGACGGTCGCGATGATCCGCTCATCCTTACGCTTGGCCGAGGCTACCAGATTGAAGCCCGCCGCTCGTGTGTATCCTGTCTTGATCCCATCGGCACCCTTATAGGCGGCCAAAAGGCGGCGGTTGGTGTTCGGAACCGTTTTGATCCCTGCATGAGTCGATTGACGTGAAAACAGGTTGTAATACTGCGGATAGTCATACAGGAGATGCCGCCCCAGCGTCGTCATGTCCCGCGCGGTCGACAAGTGGCCGGACTCGGTCAATCCATGCGCATTCTTGAAGGTTGTGCGACTCATACCCATGGCTTTAGCGGTGCGCGTCATACGGCGTGCAAACGCGGCCTCGGATCCACTAATGGCAATCCCGATGGCGGTCGCCGCGTCATTGGCGGATTTCACGGCGGCCGCGCGGATCAGGTACCTAAACGCAATCCGCTGACCCGAGCGCAACCCTAGCTTGGACGGAGGCTCTGCCGCAGCTGCTTTGGTGATACGTACCTGCGTATCCAACTCGATCTCACCATTCCGGACAGCCTCGAACGCTATATAGAGCGTCATCATCTTGGTCAGCGAAGCCGGGTGAAGTCGGGTATCCGCGTTGCGCGAATGCAAAACCTCACCCGTGCGCGCGTCAATCACCATCGCCGCATAGGGCGCGGCAACCGATTGCAACGGCGCAAAAGAAAGCAGCCACACGAATGCTATAAGAAGTAAGCCCATTCGGGCCGGAACTGTCCGCCGAACCTGCACGATCTTTGCCTCTGTCTACCTCGGGCCGCCGGGTTTTCCCGGTCAGCAATTAATTTATTTTATTACCCGTAAGGCTAACACAGAGAACGTCCGAAATAAACCGAAAGCTGGTAAATTCGATCTTTCTTTCGGCGCGCAGTCACCCACAACATATGGTCGACCTGCGCACCTCAACCACCAAATCGTCCTCCGATCTGGTGCCGCCGCACATAGCCTATTCAATTTTTAGTAACTGGGACCATTCGGCAACATCATGCAAGCGTGCGAACAAGGCTCGCCAACTCACCCAGATCCCGCAATTCCTTGTACCGGTTCGAACGGGTGGGGACTTCGGCTTTTTCGATCTCCCAGACCAGCCCATGGGGGACGTAGACCCCCCAGCAGCCAGCCTCGATCGGAGCCACGACGTCGGATCGCATCGAATTGCCAACCATCATCGCTTGGGTAGGGCCGGTTCCATGGCGCGCAAATATTTCATGATAGGTTTCAGCCGTTTTCTCCGAAACGATCTCGACCTCGTCAAAAAGCTCGCCCAAACCAGATTGCGCCAGCTTCCTTTCTTGATCAATCAGGTCGCCTTTGGTGATCAGCACAACCTTGTGAGTCGCCCCGACTGCTTCGACCGCTTCGCGGGCATGGGGCAGCAGTTCGATCGGATGGGCCAACATCTCTTGCCCCGCGTCGATCAACTGACGAATGACCGAAGCCGGGACACGATCTTCGGTGACCTCGATCGCGGTTTCGATCATCGACAGAATGAAGCCTTTGATTCCATACCCATAGTGCCGGATGTTGCGTCTTTCTGCAGCAAGCAGACGATCCATCAGATGATCCCGTTCGGCATGGTCCTCCAACAGATCGGCGAAATAGGCCTGCGTCAGTTGAAAGAACCGTTCGTTGTGCCACAACGTGTCATCAGCATCGAACCCAACGATGGTCAGCTTGTCTTCCATTGCGATTACGTCCTGCTGGCTCTTTTCTCTGGCCCCTAGGACGTTATATAACCGCTCAGATAAACCGAAGCCTGAATCGGACTTTTGCGCGCAATGTTTGAAAACCCTTGGATGATGTCTGACAATTCGGACGACGACGGCGACTCGTCCGTCCTGATTCAAACGCGCCCTAAAACCAAGCGCCCGCCGCTGTACAAGGTGCTGCTACTGAATGACGACTACACCCCGATGGAGTTCGTCGTGCACGTGCTAGAGCGTTTTTTCGGCATGACCCACGCCGAAGCGTTCGAGATCATGCTGACCGTGCACAAGAAAGGCGTCGCCGTGGTTGGCGTATTCAGCCACGAGATCGCCGAGACCAAAGTGGGTCAGGTGATGGACTTTGCTCGCCGACACCAGCACCCCCTGCAATGCACAATGGAACGCGAAGAGTAGCGTCTGCTCTTCCAACGAACGCGTATGTCCCCTCGCCTTGATCTTGCCCTGAACAGCGGCCTTTCGCTGTCACAGCCGCTGATGGTGATCGGGCCGACACCAGCCCATGACTTGTCCGAGCTGCCCCGCGATACGCAGGTGGTACAGCCCTTCAAACCGTTCCATGATCATTTCGCGGCACAAGGTTTTGACGTTATCCCCGAGACCCGTGATCCATGCCAGGATGCGGTGATATTCCTACCCCGCGCAAAAGCTTTGGCCCGCAGCCTTGTTCAACAGGCCTGCCTGCGCGCCAAGGGTACGATTGTGGTGGACGGGGCCAAAACCGATGGGGTGGACAGCCTGCTGAAGGACATCCGAAAGCGTGTGCCGGTCGAAGGGCCAATTTCCAAAGCGCATGGCAAGATCTTCTGGTTTGCCTCTGATCCAGAGGCTTTCGCCGACTGGGCCGCGCCCCATGGGCAAATGGTGGACGGGTTTACGACCGCGCCCGGTGTGTTTTCGGCGGACGGAGTGGACCCGGCCTCGGCCCGGTTGCTGGGCGCCCTGCCCGCAAAATTGGGCGCACGGGTGGCCGATCTGGGTGCGGGCTGGGGGTATCTGTCTGCCAACGTGTTGCAAATACAGAGCTTACGCGCCTTATACTTGGTTGAGGCCGACCACATCGCCCTGACTTGTGCCAAGACCAATATCACCGATGACCGGGCGTCTTTTCATTGGGCCGACGCGGTAACGTGGCGCGCGCCCGAGGGGCTGGACGCGGTCGTTATGAACCCGCCCTTTCACACCTCGCGCAGCGCAGACCCCGCGCTGGGTCAGGGCTTTATTCAATCCGCCGCACGTAATCTGGCAAAACATGGTGAGCTGTGGATGGTGGCCAACCGCCACCTGCCTTACGAAACCACGCTGAACGAAGCTTTCTCGCGCGTCAACGAAGTCACTGGCGACAACCGGTTCAAGGTGTTCCATGCCTCTCGCCCTCGGCGGTGATCCCGGTTAACCTGCGCGCAACTCAGGGAGACAACGCATGTCCTTTTCCATAGCAGGCAAGACCGCCATCGTCACCGGTGGCGCCAATGGCGTCGGGCTAGCCATTGGGCGGCATTTCGCGGATGCCGGTGCCAATGTGATGTTTGCCGACATGGATGAAAAGCGGCTGACCGACGAGTTGGGCGAGCAGGCCGACGACAGCAATATCCGCTTTTTCGCGGGCGATTTACGGGAAAAGCTGACCATCGCAAACCTGCTTTCCGCCACGATAGACGCCTTTGATCAGGTGGATATCCTGATCAACGGGTCGCGGCAGGTTATTCCGTCCGATCCGTTGGATACAGATGACGACTCGGTCAAGACCCTGCTGAATCAGAATTTGATGCCAGCCCTGCGTCTCAGCCAGGCTGTCGCCAAACGCATGATCAAACAATCCGGAGAAGGAGACGGCCCTGCCGGATCGATCATCAACCTGTCTTCGATAGCCGCACGTCGAACACATCCGGATCTGATGGCCTATTCCGTCTCGACCGCTGCGCTGGATCAGATGACGCGGTCACTGGCCGTGGCTTTCGCCCCGCACCGCATCCGCGTGAACTCGATCGCGCTGGGTTCGGTCATGAGCGCCTCGTTGCAGTCAACGCTCAAGGAAAACCGCGATTTCCGAGACGATATCGAAAAGCACACCCCATTGGCCCGCATTGCCGCCCCCACCGAACTGACCGAGACGGCGCAGTTTCTGGCCTCGGACGCGGCAGGTTTCATCACCGGGCAAATCCTGACCATTGACGGAGGCCGCACCCTGCTGGACCCCGTTGCAGCACCGGCGCACTGACCCCATGTTTGACACCGAAAAAGCTACCGCCTCCGCGTGGTTCCGCACCCTGCGCGACCAGATCGTAACTGCGTTCGAAGCCCTGGAAGACAGCCACGACACTGGGCCGTTTTCCGACGCCACCCCCGGCCGCTTCGAAGTGAAGGAAACCACCCGCCAATCAGACGACGGATCAGACGCAGGCGGCGGTTTGATGTCGGTGATGCGCGGCGGGCGCGTGTTTGAGAAAGTGGGCGTCAATATCTCGACCGTTTACGGCACGCTGGGCGAACGCGCGCAGCAGGCCATGGCGGCGCGCAAAGGCATTCCGGGCATGACCGAAGACCCGCGCTTCTGGGCCTCGGGCATTTCACTGGTGGCGCATATGCAGAACCCGCACGTGCCAGCGGTGCATATGAATACCCGTATGTTCTGGACGCCCCACGCCTGGTGGTTCGGCGGCGGGTCTGACCTGAACCCGTGTATCGAATATGACGACGACACCGCCCATTTCCACGCCACGCAAAAGGCACATCTGGACCCGCATGGGCCGGCGCATTACCCGCGCCTCAAGGATTGGGCGGATGAGTATTTCTATATCCCGCACCGCAAACGCGCGCGCGGTGTGGGCGGCATCTTCATGGATGACTACTGTACCGGCGACTGGAGCGCCGATTTCGCACTGACGCAGGATATCGGCCGCGCCTTTTTGCCCGCCTTCCTGCCCTTGGTCGAAAAGCGCCGGGTGCATGGGTTTGATGATGCAGACAAAAACACTCAACTGGTGCATCGTGGTCTGTATGCCGAGTACAACCTTGTCTACGACCGAGGCACCAAGTTCGGATTGGAAACCGGCCACGACCCTGATGCCGTGTTGATGAGCCTGCCTCCACTGGCGAAATGGGTGTGATTACTTCTTCATCCTGATATCCAGAACAGCGTCGTAACAATAGCTTTCAGCCTTGGATGCCGAGTAATTTTCGCCCACATACTTCACGGTGATCGAATGTTTGGATGTCGTGTCGGGCTCAACTTGCGGGTCCAGGGAAAACTCTACGGTTCGAATACCCGGCTCATATGGTTTTGAAAGATAGATACGCCGGGTCGACTCAGTTCCCAGTGTCCTGATCGCATAGTCCCCAATCCCGCACCAATACGCCAACGCAACTGATGACCCAACTACGTTCACTTCAAAATTGCCCGTTTGTAATGGCGTCACGTGAACTTGAAAGGTGGGGAATATACCAATACCCGGCTGATCCGCCCGAGCTTCCGCACAGAGAAGCAGCGCCAAAGCTAAAGGCATACATTTAAAGAGTTTCACGGTCGATTACCTCTGCGCAAGTCACAGCAGCCCTCATTGGCCGCATCCCTTGACTACGCAGCGTTGTTGAACCGCGAAGCGCTGGCAAAACACAAAAGCGTCATTCAGTCGTGATGAATCCCAGCAAAGCGTTCAGGCCCTCAGAATCCGAAATCGAGGAAATTGTCATAGCAATAGGTCTGCGCGGACCCCGCCGACAGGTTCTCGCCCACACGTTTGACCGTGACCGAGTATCCCGGAGTGGTATCGACCCCTTCTGGTGCGGTCAGTGAAAACTGAACCGTCCTGGTTTGTTTTTCATAGGCACGCGTGATGTAAATCCGCTGGGTCGCCTTGGTTCTGAGTGTTCGGATCGCATAGTCCCCAATACCGCACCAATACGCGACCGGCGCCGTGGTCCCTCGGGTTGATACCTCGTAGATGCCATTGCCTTTGTCCGCCACGTCAACCCGGACCGCGGGGTTAAGATTCACTCCGAAACCGATCGCCTGAGCGACCCCTGGCAACAATACAATCGCCGCAATGGCAGGCATTTTCCCAAACCGCATAATCCCTTACCCTTTCACACTAAGCACCGCAGAACAAAGCATAGACTACATCACAACCTAGTAAAGTTCCTGCTCCACAACGTGCTATTCGCTAAGCACACGCCCGCCCACATTCTGTGGAGCCAGCGCAACCGTCTTGATCACAGCATAGCAAAGCTGGCCCGGTTGCAGGCCCAGCGCGTCGACCGAACGGCGAGTGATGCGAGCAAGAACAGATCCCGCCGGAGTTTTCACTGAAACGATCGCCCCCGGACCTTCGCCCGCGCGAATGGTGTCAACCGTACCTTCCAGCATATTCAGCGCCGACAAACCCTCGGGCCGTTTGATGGACAAGATGACCTCTTGGGCGGGGATACGGATTCGAAGGTCATCGCCAATCTGATGCGGAATACGCGGCAGGAACAGGCTTGTCCCGCCCGCGTTCAACTCGGTCAGACCATCGGAATGGTGCTTGGCAACCCGCACTTGCAGCACCGCACCGACCGCGCGAATACCCGCAGGCGCAACCGATGGGTCGGCCAGAACTTCTGAGGCTGGCCCGTGGCGCACTGCCTTTCCGTCTTGCAACGCCACAACCGACGTCGCCAGGCGCGCCACCTCGGCGGCAGAGTGGGTGACATACAGAATGGGCACCGAAACCTCATCCCTGAGGCGTTCGAAATAGGGCAGGATCTCGGCCTTGCGCGCATCGTCGAGCGCCGCCAGCGGCTCATCGGCCAATATCAGGCGCGGGCTGGCCAGCAACGCCCGGCCAATCGCCACGCGCTGTTTCTCGCCCCCGGAAAGGCCAACAGGACGGCGGTCCAGCAGATGGCCGATCCCCAACATCTCGATCACCTTGTCGGGGTTCTCGCGCGGCGCGCCCTTGGGCGCGAACCAACGGCCGTATGACAGGTTTTGGCGCACCGTCAGGTGGGGGAACAGCCGCCCCTCTTGAAAGACATAGCCCAAACGCCGCTTATGCGGCGGAAGCCACAGATGTTTCTCGGTGTCGAACAGCTCCCATCCATCAACCGCGACACGGCCCGAAGTCGGTTTGAGCAATCCAGCGACGGCATTGACAACCGTCGTCTTGCCCGAGCCCGAGCGTCCGAACAGAACAGTCACGCCGGACGGTGCATCAAAATTGAGATCCAGTTTGATGTTGGGCAGATCATGCTGCAATCGGACAGAAAGGCTCATGACCCGGCCACCCTTGCTGCGACACGGCGGGCTATGAACTCTGACAGCAAAAGCGCGCTTAGAGCGATAACAACCGATATAACAACCAACCGCGTGGCGGCCGCTTCACCGCCGGGAACCTGAAGAAAGGCGTAGACAGCCGAGGGCAGTGTTTGGGTCTGCCCGGGGATATTGGAAACGAAGGTAATCGTGGCGCCGAATTCGCCCATCGCCTTGGCAAAGGCCAGAATGGCCCCCGCGATAACGCCCGGCAGGATCATCGGCAGAGTGACGGTCGCAAACACCATAATGCGCGAAGCCCCCAATGTAGCCCCAGCCTGCTCTAGCTTTTGGTCCACCGCTTCGATCGACAGCCGGATGGCGCGCACCATTAAAGGGAATGCCATGATCCCCGCCGCCAGCGCTGCACCGGTCCAACGGAACGCGAACACAATTCCGACTTCGGACAGGGCGCGACCCAACGGCCCCTGAATGCCAAAGGTCAGCAAGAGGAGGTAGCCAGTGACTACCGGCGGCAGGATCAACGGTAAGTGCACGAGCCCGTTCAAGACCTGTCGTCCTGGAAATCGCCAGCGGGCCAATGCATAAGCAGTGAAAACCCCAAAGGGCAAAGTTACCAGCGTGGCCCAAAAGGATACGCGCAATGACAGCCTCAGGGCCTCAAGCTCTTCGGGACCCAACCATCCCATCGCTTATTGCTCCGGCAGGGAAAAGCCCTGCCTTTCAAAGATTTCTTGCGCTTCGGGCGATTGCAGATGCTCCAAAAAAGCAAGTGCCTCTGGTCGGGCAGACGTTGTCACACCAGCCGGATAGATGATCGCAGGGTGCAAATCAGACGAAAACTCAGCGAGTACGCGAACGCGGTCTTCGACCACGGCGTCCGATCGGTACACAATGCCCAAGGGGGCTGCTCCTGCTGCAACCAGAGCAAGCGCTGCACGCACATTGTCGGTTTGCGCCACTTGCCCCTGAACACTATCCCACAAGCCCAGACTGCGCAGCGCCGCCTTGCCATAGATCCCAGCGGGTACAGCATCGACCAATGCCATGGCTAGATGCCCACCGGCCAAAGCCCCCGCCAGATCGGTTTCTGGGGTCACCTCGTGCATGTCGGGGGCCGAGGTGCCGCCAATGAGAACCAGCCCATTGCCCAACAGATCGACCCGCTTATTTGCTTCGATCAGGCCCTTGCCCTGCAGGACATCCATCCATTCGACATTCGCCGAAATGAATACATCCGCCGGTGCGCCCAGCTGAATCTGACGCGCCAGAACCGAGGAAGCCGCATAGGAAACCGTGATCTCTTGTCCGGTCTGTGCCTCAAACGCCGGAGCGATCTCGTCCAGAGCATTCTTCAGACTGGCTGCTGCAAAAACCAATATGCCGTCTGCCCCCGCGCGCAGCGGAGCCAGTGTAAACATAGCCAGAACGATGGCCGCAAGAAATACACGAAGCAGACGTGACAGGATCATCTCATTCCCGCCCCTCGGGGTTAAGGTCCTCTTGGGGATATCTGAGGCACCGGGGGGCGTGCAAGCGCCGATGCGCCTCAGGTTCACCCAAAGGGCAGAGATTGCTGGAAAATCCTTGCCCCAAGCCATTTTCGTCAACAGACTCAGCGACAATGTCGCAAACGATCTTGATCCTGATACGCGTCACGGGGATGCTGCGCGCGAGTCAGGAACAGGAAAGCCGACATGTTGCACACTATCCCAGGTTTGATCGACGCCGTACGCGCGCGTTTTGCCCATGTCGAAAGCTGTCCCTTTCAAGGGCCCCGGATTTTCTTTGAAAACGCAGGTGGGGCCCTGACGTTGAATTCCGTGGTCGAGACGTCGGCCAAGTTCGCCGCTATCCCTGACAATCAGGGGCGCGACAACGTCGCTAGCCATGCGCTTGTCGACACCATCAACACCGCCAAGGCTGATTTAGCTGTGTTCATGAATGCGCCTTCAGGTCAGTTTTTTGTCGGTGAAAGCGGGACCGAACTGCTGTTTCGTATGATCCGCACCGCCTGCGTGAACGCGCCCAAAGGCGGCAAGGTCATCGGCAGTTCCATCGAACATCCCGCCAGTCGCAGCGCCGCCCGCCGCTGGGCTGACATTGCTGGGCTGGACTATGTCAACGTCCAGCACGACAACGATACAGGTCTCGTCACCGCTGAGGCATTCCGGGCTGCAATGACTCCGGACGTCTGTGTCGCCACAATCGTTCACGCCTCGCCGGTCACAGGTATGGGGATGGATGTGGCAGCCATCGCGCGGGCAATTCGTGAGGTCTCGCCCGAGTGTTTCATCATTGTGGACGGTATTCAGCACGCGGCTCACGGGCAGTTGGATATCAACAGCTACGACGTCGATGGTTATGCAATCTCACCCTACAAAGTGTTCTCGCGCCACGGGTATGGCGTTGCATGGATATCGGACCGGCTGACCGCCCTTCCCCACGACCAATTGATCGACGCCCCGTCAGAAGGGTGGGAATTCGGAACCCGCGACACCGGTTCTTACGCGACCATGTCCGACGTGGTGGCTTATTTCGAGTGGCTGGGCGACCAGGTCTCGGACCACACGGACCGCCGCGCCCGGATCGAGGCTGCTGGCCGCGCCATCCATGCCTACGAATCGCATCTGACAGGTGCAATGATCAACGGCACCGGCAATCTGCAGGGCCTGCGCGATATGGAGCATGTTTCAATTCTGGGCGGCGCAAACAACCCTGCCCGCGAAGGGTTAGTTTCAATTGTCGTGCGGGATATCCCCTCTGCCGATGTTGTGACACGCCTGAATGATCAGGGCATCCGAACCCACATCCGCAAAGCCGATCACTACAGTGGCAACGTTCTGACCCCGCTGGGCCTGAACGACTGCATTCGCATATCGCTTTGTCACTATAACACCGAACAAGAAGTCGCCCAGTTGCTTGCCGCAGTGAACGAGATGACAGCTTGATCAAATAAATTCTTCCAGACCCTCTTGCACCCGGGCGCTGGCTTGGCTAAATGCACCGTCACGGGTGATTAGCTCAGTTGGTAGAGCGCTTCGTTTACACCGAAGATGTCGGGAGTTCGAGTCTCTCATCACCCACCATTCCCCTTATTTTCAATGGTTTATTCAGGGTCTTGTAACGAGAACTTGGAGACCATTTGAGGAAGAATGTACGGGAATCGAAACATCAAAACCGTTTTGGACTGCCCAGAGGATTGTTCCTTCGAGGCAAATGGTACGCTGTAAGGGTAGCTGTGCCGACTGAGTACCAAGATATTGTTGGCAAACGAGAGATTGTCAGAGGATTAGGAACTCAGGATCTAGCCGAAGCATTGAAGCGCCGTCCAAGAGTCCTTGAGGAAATCATTGAAGCGATCACCGAAGGACAAACACCGTCCCATGTTGTTGGCCCTAGTAAACCGAAGCAGGGGAATACTGTGGGAGATGCCGCCGACAGGTGGCTAGCTGAAGCGGACGGGACAAGTAACAGCACGAAGGTCAGGATAATGTGTGGGAGGCGATCTTCGGACCCCCACTCACGACCCATTGCCGACATTAAACCCATTGGCTGGATGCCTCAGTCGCAACCCGCACTGCTGCCATTCGCTGCACTTGCTCGATTTTTGTTATCGCAGACGTCTGGACCGCGGACAAAGCGGACGCTCAATCGTTTGATCTTCGCCCCGATCTGTATTCTGGAAGTTTGGCCAAGGCCGATTTTAACGCGTCACCCCATCCATCGGAAACACTGCGAAAGTACTGGTCGTCAGCTTCGAATCTTGACCGCGTACCGCCATCAAGGCTGTCTTCATCGTAGAGAAGCAGGTCGAGCGGCGCCCCGACAGACAGATTGGCCTTAATCGTGGAGTCAAAACTGACAAGCAAGAGTTTCACGGTTTCTGGAAAACTCATTTCCGGATCGTAGGCGCGTACCAGAATAGGACGGCCATATTTTGTCTCACCGATCTGAAAGAACGGGGTGTCGTCGCCGGCCTCGATAAAATTGCCTTCAGGGTAGATCAAAAACAGGCGAGACGGACCGCCCTTGATCTGGCCTCCAACAATGAGTGTCGCGTGAAAAGCGCTGTCAGCTTGCTGACCGGACCGGGCATGCTCCTCGATGACGTCGTTCAGCGTAGCCGCGACCAGTTGCGCAACTTGAAACATTGTCGGTGCTTCTAAGATCGATGGTGAACGATCCGCGGGTGCTTTCGTACGCTCTTCTAGGAGGCTTATCGTTGCCTGAGTAGTGGCCAGGTTTCCGGCCGTTAGGATTGTGATCGACCGGTCACCTTCGACTGTCCAGTTGAACATCTTGTTGAAGGTTGAAACATTGTCGACGCCGGCATTCGTGCGCGTATCGGACATAAATACCAACCCGCGGTTCAACCGCATGCCGACAGCATAGGTCATTCATGTCTCCGTTACTGCTGTGCGACTTGCAACTGCACTGTCAATTGCTCGCCCGCTGTCCCAATTCTGTTCCCTATTACCGGGGCGGCTTGGGCATAGTCCAGACCGGTTGCGACGCGTACGTATCGATCATCTGGCGAAATCCCGTTTGAGACGTCAAATCCAACCCACCCAAGCCCGTCCAAATGCACTTCGGCCCAGGCATGGGTCGCGTCCTGCAGCTCCGTTTCGTTCATCATCAAGTAGCCCGAGACGTAGCGTGCTGGCACTCCGAGCTGTCGGGCGCAGGTAATGAAGATGTGCGTATGGTCCTGACACACGCCCCGCTCAGCTTTGAGGGCATCTTCTGCGCTCCAACCCGGGTGTGAACTTCCAATTTCGTACGAGACCGTAGCTCGAATTCTTTCGGACAGTGCATGCATCTGCTCCAGCGGTTCGCCGTTGGGCAATGCGCTTATCAGCTCTGCAACTCTTTTCCCCGGCGATGTCTGCGGAGTGCTTCTTTTGAATAGCCACAAGGGCGTCGACCCTTCGTGACGCCCCAGAACACCGTGCGTGTCTTTCACTTCAACAATACCTTCGGAGATCAACGAGATGCTTTGGGTGTTTGTTTCGAAACTGATCAATTCCACCGTGTTGCGGTGGTAGTCTTCAAATGTCAGCTCTTTGTGCCCACCGGTGATCTGGGTGCTCCAACTCACAATGCTCTGGTTTCGAAATGACTTTGGTGTTTTCCGCAGCTGTTGCAGACCGAAGGGAACCGGCGCGTCAAAATCGTATCGTGTCTCGTGTCGAATGTGCAGTTTCATTGGCTACTCGTAGAACCTGTAATCAATCTCGATCTGACGGCTCAAATTGCCGAGATCGGTCAGAAAATCCTGAATGTACTCATGCAGACCGAATTCAAAAATATCGGAAATTTTCTGATCCAAGTATTTCTCGTACAGAGCATTTGATGCCTCGCACGAAGGCCCAGCAAAGCCGTAGTCTTTCTTCAGGTAGGACAGGTTTTCCTGAATCTTTCTGCAGCAGAAGTGCAAACTGCGAGGCATCCGCTGATCCAGTATCAAAAACTGAGCAATATCAGACGGCCGAGTTTTCTCACCATGGGTCATCCGATACCCTCCACCAGCGCCGACGGAACGGAGAATGCTTTCCCATTGGATGTTGTCCAGTGATGAGCCGACCGAGAAGGCTGTGGGCAGAAGAACATAGTACTTCACGTCCAAAATGCGCCCAGTATTGTCAGCCCGTTCGACAAAAGTCCCGATGCGGGTGAAATCGAAAATGTCGTTACGCAGCATGGTCCCCAAAGTGGCACCACGGACCAAAGCCGCCTGTTGTCGAATGAGTTCCAACGTTGCAGGTAAGTCCCGCTCATTCACGCGTCGTTTCATCACCGCGTCGATCTGCATCCAGGTGGAGTTCACTGCGCTCCAGACATCATGGGTGAGCGCTGTCCGAACAAGGCGCGCGTTGTCTCGGGCTTGCTTGATAACCGACTTGATCGAGGATGGGTTATCAGCGTCACGCAGCACCCAATCGACCGCATTGTCCTTCGAAATCTCGTCATACTTGGCGTGGTACCCATCCAGAACACCGGCCGTTTTTAGAACCGAACCCCATTCCTCGGCAGAGTTTTTGGTACGGGTCAACGCCATTCTCTGACCTGTTTCAAGCAGCCTCGCCGTATTTTCCGCTCGCTCAAGATACCGGGACATCCAGAACAACCCACCAGCAGTTTTTCCCAGCATGGTCAGTCCTCCAGAACCCAGGTGTCTTTGGTCCCGCCACCCTGGCTTGAATTCACGACCAGCGACCCTTTCTTAAGAGCCACGCGGGTCAGGCCGCCGGGAGTGATCTTGACCCCTTCGGGTGACACCAAAACGAAAGGACGCAGATCGACATGTCTGGGGGCCAGCCCAGAACGCGCGAAGATCGGCACCGTCGAAAGCGACAATGTCGGCTGAGCAATATAGTTCGCTGGCCGCGATATGAGCTTGTCGCGAAAAGCTGAAATCTCTTTCTTGCTGGCGGTCGGTCCGATCAACATTCCGTAGCCGCCAGACCCGTGTACTTCTTTCACAACAAGCTCGGAAAGATTGTCCAGTACATAAGACAAAGAGACGGGGTCGCTACACCGCCAGGTAGGAACATTCTGAAGCAGAGGCTTCTCGCCCGTGTAGAACTCAACGATCTCGGGCATGTAGGAATAAATAGCCTTGTCATCGGCTATGCCTGTTCCCGGCGCGTTGGCGATCGTGATGCCGCCAGCGCGGTATACGTCCAAAATGCCTGGCACGCCCAATGCGCTATCAGGGTTGAAGTTCAGCGGATCCAGGAAGTCGTCATCAACCCGGCGATAAAGCACGTCGATGGGCGTATAGCCTCTGGTGGTGCGCATGCAGACACGTCCGTCGACAACCCGCAGATCGTGACCCTCGACCAATTCCACGGCCATCTGATCTGCGAGGAACGCATGTTCGTAGTAGGCCGAGTTATAGATGCCCGGGGTTAATACCGCGACAGTGGGTTCCCCGTCTGCACAAGCCGGTGCACAGGCCGCCAGCGACCGTCGTAGATTGCGGGGGTAGTCAGAAACATTCCGAACGTTGGTCGCGCTAAAAAGCTCAGGGAACATCTTTAGCATCGTCTCCCGGTTCTCCAGCATATAGCTGACCCCGGATGGCGTTCGGGCGTTGTCTTCCAGAACGAAAAACTCGTCTGGGCCGGTTCGCACCAGATCGACGCCGACAATGTGCGTATAAACCTGACCGGGCGGTGAGACACCAAGCATCTGCGGCAGGAACGCTTCGTTTCCGGCAATCATCTCAGCCGGCACACGCCCGGCCCGGACTATTTCCTGACGGTGATAAATGTCGTGTAGAAATGCGTTGATTGCCCGCACCCGCTGTTCGATACCGCGTTCCAGCCGCTGCCATTCGCGCGCTGAAATGACTCGTGGCACGATATCAAACGGTATAAGGCGTTCCTCAGCCTCGGCTTTGCCGTAGACGTTAAAAGTTATGCCCGTCAGCCTGAAAACCTCTTCGGCTTCGCGTTGTTTCGCCCTCAGTCGTGATACGTCTTCCGCGTTGAACCAGCGGCCGATCTCCTCGTATGGACCTCTGAGTGATCCATCGCCGTTGAACATTTCATCAAAATACACACTCATGCTTTGAGTTTTACGCATAGATCAGATTTTTCAAGTCATTCAGGCTTGGTTGGAAGCTGCCTTTGGACGGAGCGTCTAATTTTCAGGCTAACTGGATAGTCTCGTGAACTTAACAACGTGGCGCTATTCGTGTTTCCACTTGAAGTCACATTCAGTATTTTGAATTCAACAGTATCTGGTTTTGTACTGCTTCTGAACGTCCGCATTGGGCTCATTCCAGACTTCGGAGGTAACGCAGCATCATGCGATATGTTGGCGTAGTCAACGTCGGGTTGTCGTTGTGGGAGGGCATGGCGGATCGGAGGATCTTTCATGCAAACGCCAAACTTACCAGCCATTCGCGCCCTTCGCCCTGCATGGAACAAAGGCCGCATCGTGGGTCAGAAACGACCGTTGAAACCAAAGCATCTTTGGGCGATCCGTGTTCGATTTGAATTGGTCGAGAATCACCGTGATCTCGCACTTTTCAATATGGCCATCGACAGCAAACTGGGCGGAAGTTACCTGGTGAAGATGAAAGTCGTGGACGTCATGGCGTCTGGTCAGATCAAATAACGGGCTTCGGTTCTGCAAAGCAAAACGCAGAAACCGGTGCACTTCGCGATTTCTGAAGGCACACGTATGTCGGTTGAGAAATGGATGGAAGATAAACTCATGGTCGGCTCGGAATACCTGTGACCGGGTAGGCTCAAGGCGAGTGCCCATGGCACCTATTCGATGCGCCGAACCAAGGTCACCCAGATATACAAGAAGACTGGTAACCTTCGAGCCGTTCAGCTTCTTCTCGGTCACCCCAAGGGGGACAGCACCTTTCGGTACTCGGGTGTAGAACTGGAGGATGCTTTGGCCATCGCGGAAGCCATTTAAATCTAGCGTATTCGGGTCGCCGTCATTGGCGGCCCAAAGGAGACATCCAGTGCATCCCTCGAATGCTGCGGCTGCTGCCCGCATTCCTTCCGTTCACCGCGCAAGTGAGTTCCGGGGTTTGGTGATCTCACGGCAAGCGGACAAAGCGGGCACAAAGAGACATTTCCAAGAGTCTGTTCTTGCGTTTCTTAGATCCGCGTAGTCTGTTGGTTTCTGAACATTTTTCGGAGAACCTTTCTCAATGCTTAAACACGTTCTGACTGCGATATTTTCAGCTGTCCTACTCTCAATCGCTTCGTCTGGAGTCGCCGAGACAAAGCATGTGAAGACCACAGTCACCTACCAGGAACGCATCGCGCTGCCGCCTGACGCAGTTTTAGAAGTCGAACTTCTCGACACTTCGCGTGCTGATGCCCCTTCGGTTAGCCAGTCTTCCCAGAGGTTCAAACTTGCGGGTGTCCCCAGAACAGTTGAAATTGCCTACGACACAGATCTCATCGATGAGCGCCATACCTACACAGTAGCTGCCAGGATCATTTCAGACGGTCACGTGAAGTTTCGTTCTACGACGGCGACACCTGTGCTCACCCGTGGCGCACCAAATTCTGCTGAACTCGTTTTAGAGATGATGCCAAGGAGAGCGGGCGGCAGCAACCCAGACCAATCGATCTACGATATCAATTGGGAAGTCTATGAGATCGCAGGGCGTATGCTGATAGTTGATAACCCTCCTTCCTTGACAGTTGAACAAGACGGCCAGTTTGGCCTTTACGGTGGGTGTAACCGGTTTACGGGAACCCTTGACGCAGCCAACGATGAGTTCAGCATGCCGGGCAACTTCGCAGGAACGAAGATGGCGTGCCCGGAGGATCAAGAAAAGCTTGAACAAGATACGATCCAAGCCTTGTCCGAGGCAGTGGCCTACGTGACAAACGGCACAATCCTGGCGCTCAGGAATGCAGCGGGAGCGACGGTTCTGCGTCTGCGTAAATTGCCAGAATAGGTACCGCGCCTATCGGAGCGAGCTGGGACAATCAGCCGACTTGTTCAAGCCAATATCAGCGAGAATCAAAGGTCGAAATCCCGAGCGGATCATAGACGTTGGACGGCCTTGATTGCGAGTGATCGTGATAGTGGGCCTTACTGCGTGCGTGGCGTAGTGACGCCATCAACACTCGTTCCGGATTATCGATCAACTGGCCTGCATCGGCTTCATCATTGTCTTCTCCCGCTGCAGGAGGAGCGGGCTGTAGACGGCCTTCAAGTACAGTTCCCCACACATTGATATCGGCCAGCGTCAAAGGATCCACAGTTAGCGGATTTTCTTCAAGGATTGTGAAATTGGCCAGTTTGCCAGGCTCGATGGAACCGATCTCATCCTCCATTTGCAGGGAATAGGCTGCGCCAATTGTGATACCTTCCAAAGCATCTTCGGCACTGATGCGCTGGTCCGGACCAACGACACGGCCACTCGTGGAAATCCGATTGACAGCAGCCCACATGTACTTCAGCGGCTCTGCAGGAGCCATCGGCATGTCCGAGTGCATCGAAAAGGGGATACCTGCCCGAACGGCATCGCCTAAAGGCACCATGCGCTCTGTCCGATCACTACCAACGCTGCCTGCGGCGTACCGATCTGCGAGCGTCGGAGTATAAACGGAATTGCCGCTGACGATCGCGCCAAGACGTTTAATACGTGCGATCTGATCTGGTTGGGCGTAGCCAAAGTGTACAACGACGGTGCGATGGTCATATCGCGGGTTGCGCTGCATGGCGGCTTCAAGGGCATCAAGAAGGATGTCCAGACCGCCGTCTCCTAGATTGTGAACATGGACCTGAAAACCTGCGTCCCAATAAAGGTCGAAAACCTGCTTGAAGAAATCGGGCGTCATGATCCACTGACCTTCATGCCCGTCCAGGTAGCCGTCGCGCATGATCATTAATTCACTGAAGATCGCGCCATCCAGAAGCAGCTTGACTTGCTTAGGTAGGAACTGGGTTCGGCCTTCGCTCCACGCCAGCATAGCTTCGGTCTCGGCCAGTACTTTTTCGGGGCCCTCTGTGTTCAGAAACATACCCCCAAGAGTCCGCCCGTCTGGAATAAAGTAAAAATTGAACGGTGTGTCGTCTGGCCCGAACGCTTCTGCTACCAGAGCTTGGGCGTTTTGATCAACAGGGCCAGCAGGCTCTGCAAGGGTCGTGATTCCGCTGCGGTGATAATAGTCTTCTGTGAACTCCAGCGCCTCCATAACCCTGTCGATAGATGCATAGACCGGAGCAAATTTCTCAAAGAACACATGCTCCCAGAATGCAGCTTCAAGGAAGAGGCCTTTTTCCAGATTGGCTTGAGACCTAGCCAGTTCACTTGACCAGCTGGCAATGTATTCTTCTGTGATTTCAAGTTGCTCTAGGGCCACCGAGTTAAAGTACATCTCGTGGGTGGAGCGTTGCCATATAGCTAGCGGAATGTCGGGGGCCAGTTCGTCCAAAATCGCACGACTCATGCTGCCGTGCCATGACGCATGATATCCCCAGACCATCAGCGGTCGCCCGCTGCTTGGATCATATGTGTTGATGACATCGGACAGACGTTGGCGAAACTCCTCCTCGCTATTGGCAAGAGGCGCAAATCCCGCTGGCGATTGCCAGTCCTCGATGGAAATGATGGCATCCGACATCATCGCAAGTGCGCCCAGAAGCGGGTGCAAATGCTGTTCAATGAACCCAGGCACAATGACCTTGTCTTCAAAACTGCGGTCAATTGCATAGCTACCTTCGGGTAGGCGACCCTCGATTTCCTCCAGGGTTCCAACGTCAGTAATTCGACCGTTCCTGACCGCCACCGCTTCAGCCACCGGGGCGTCCGGATTCATGGTGAGAACTTCTCCACCGACGTAGACAGTTGTGCCGGGAAACTCAGGGAAACGCTCGAAGGCGTCTTGCAATGAGGGGGACTGTGCAGCGCCGTGAAGCGGCATCAGCGCAAAAGCGAATACAGTGAGAGACTTAAAGAACTTCATTGATGCCTCCGAATGGGATTACGGACATAAATAAATTGCTTCGATCAGAGCAGGCTGATCTGCGATGTGTCAACCTAAGCCCTCAGTCACTCAATACTGACTGAGCAACCCAAACTTGAAAGCCACTTTCGTTGACCGCTGTGGGCTCACAGCAGTCATTCGCCCAAATTCGCAGAATGCCTGCATTGGAAACAACGTTGGACTTTCACCAGGCAGCATAGAACGGCAGTAAATCTCGAATTCCCAAGAAAACGGACTATGCTTTGCCTCGTAAAACTAAGTTGTTCAGTTCTTTGAAAACCAGATTTTGACAAGCCGACTGCGGCCGTACTTTAGTTGCAACTCATTTGGAGCGATACTGCGATGCCAAACACTTCGTTACTTTCAAAGTCCAATTTTCCAGTTTTTGCGCTTATTGGAGGTTTGATTATGCAAAGCCTTGGAACTTCTCCTGTACATGCTGAAGACGACCCATACGCGACGCCGCGAGAAGACTTTTCCATCCGCGACTTGAGGAATGGTTACACAGCCAAGCAAGCTTACGACCTGAGCTCTGAATGGAATTTGCAGAAGTTCCTCGACATTACCGAAGCCGGGGCTTTTTCGTACATGAACCTCGCCGAGTTCCTGCCAAGTTCGGTTATTCGCCGCGACGGGGCCGTTGCGATGCTTGCGACAAACCTTAACGATGCCATAGGCGCCACGAGCGTCCCGGGCGCTGATGGCAATGCTGTCTCGCTTGACGAGATGATTAATGCCGATAATTCCACGGTGCAGGGCGTTATGGTTCTTCACAACGGTGAAATCGCTTACGAGGTTTACCCGGGGATGCGTCGGACGGACAACCACGTCTGGATGTCCAATGCAAAGATCCTCTCAAGCTTGCTGATCGGTCAATTGCAAGATGAGGGTAAGATCGACGTTCAGAAAACGGTTGGCGACTATGTCGAGGGCACCAAGGGAACAGCTTGGGAGAGCATAAAAGTCATCGACGTCCTGAACATGCAGTCTGGTTTGGATCTGGAAGAGAACCCCCTTTCACGCAAGGGCGACACACCGTATGGGCGTTTTGTCAGGGCTGAGGTTGGTGTTCCGAACGAAGCAGGCGTCCTGCAAACGCATAACGAAGCCCTGTTTGCTATACCCAAGCTGCGGGAACCGGCGGAAGCCTTCGAATACTCTTCTGCAAACACGCAAATGCTTGGTCTTGTCATTGAAGCCGTTACGAACCAGCGACTTGGCGAAGCGATCACGGAACGGGTTTGGAGCAAAGCTGGAATGACTGGCGACGCCACCCTTGCGCTGTCACCTCAAGGAAACGGTATCATACACGGTCTGATCAGCAGCCGCTTGATCGACATGGCAAAGATTGGTCTGCTCTACACGCCAAGCTGGCACAAGACAGCGTCAGACCGAATTGTATCTGAAAAGATGATCGACACGATCCAAACAGCGGGTGTCGCCGAAAACTACATGAAGGGAACACTTGGCCCGCACCTTTCCGAAGCATTCCGTGAACAACCGATGGCAAACGCATACCAATGGGATGCCGTTTTTGCCGATGGCGATTTCTACAAAAGTGGGATGAATGGCCAAGGCATCTATGTCTCGCCAGGAAAAGACGCAGTCGTCGTTTGGTACGCAACCGGAGGTGCGAGTATCGACATGGAAGCTTACGCCAGGGCCATTGTGAATTCCCTGTAGGTCAGATCACGCACTGGCGTCTCTGGCCGCAGGCCAATGTATAGTCGGTCGTTTGGTGACTAGAGCATCCATTCGACCGGCAGCCACCTGACCACGGCCGTCAGGGCACGCTGTAAACCAGTGGTTTCCGGGTCTGCGGTGTGAATGGTGACTGTCCCATCCTGCTCTTCTTGCAGCCAGGTCATCTCGCCGCTGTCGTTAAGTTCGACTCGATAAGAAAACTCAGGCCGGTTCAATTGCTCCGTAAGCGATGCAGCAATCTTTGGGCTTTCGATCATAAGGCCCATTTCTGTATTCAGCCGCGCGGATCTGGGGTCGAGGTTGTAAGAGCCTATGAAGATCCGTTCTCCATCCGATCCAAAGACTTTTGCGTGTAGACCGGAGGCCGATCCGGCCAGCATCTCGGGCAGGCTGCGCTCGCGATGCTCACGCCGCAAAGCTCGAAGCTCAAGCAGTTCTACACCACTGTTCAGCAAGCCTTCTCTGTATCGCATATAGGCTGCGTGAACCGGCATCACATCCGTTGCATCCAATGAGTTGGTCAGAACGCGGACCTTCACTCCGGACTCTGCCAACCCCTCCAAAACCTCCGCGCCTCTTTCGCCCGGAATGAAATACGCTGAGACTAGGTCTAGCGAGGTCTCAGAGGTTTTGGCGAATTCGATAAGTTGCTCGACAATCAGATCTTCACTCTCGACTTCGCCCAACCCTTTTGACGGGTCGTCGACGAAAAGAGTGACTTCGCTCCATTCGAACTTCAGATCGCGTGCCGATATCCGGTCGGCCAGTTCATTTTCCTGAATTGCCCTTTGATAACCTGCGCCAACCGCAGTCTGGCGTGCGGCGTCTGCCTTCGTTTTCAGAGTTTTTTCCGACGGAGGCTCCAAAAACAACTCCGCGTCGTACGCGGAGGCACTGTTCCAATATGCGTCGAATGATTGCGACACCTCATCTACAATCGGGCCAATAGCTATCGCGTCCACATCAAGATAATGCGTTCCTGCACCGTAGTCGAAATAGATGTCACCAATGTTGCGCCCTCCAACAATCGTGGCGACTCCGTCCACAGTCATTGATTTATTGTGCATCCGCCGGTTCAGGCGCCCAAAGTCAAATGCATAGGACAGAAGCTTTGGGTTTCTCAAAGTAAACGGATTGAAAATGCGAACATTTGCATTTGGCAGAGCGTTCAGTTCGGCGAGCAATTCATCCAATCCGGAAATACCGTTGTCATCGACCAATAATCTGACACGGACACCGCGCTCTGCTGCTGCCCTGAGCTCTTCCAGAAGCATCAGGCCGGTCACGTCATCTTGCCAGATATAGTACTGAGCATCGATTGAGGATGTCGCTTCTCTTGCAAGGATCGCCCGGGCCGCAAAGGCTGCGCGTCCATTTCCCAGCGGCCTTACACCGTCGAGCCCGGGATTGCGTTCAAGTGCATTTTTTATTGTTGCACCTAATGGTCCGTCCCAATCGGCATCTTGCTTAACCGTCGGCTCAGAAAAGTTTTCCTCAGGAAGCGGAAATGTCAGTCGTAACCCCATAATGATCACTGCGATCACCGCTACCAAAATCAAACATGTTCTGATCAGCCGCATTCAGGGTTCCACAAATGGCAAGTTGGATTTGCCTTATAGTTGAGATTGACCTATCGACAGACAGTTTTTCAAGAGTTTAGGTCCAAACAACAGACAGAGAACCGAGCTTTATCCACTTTGGGCTCGGAGTTGACCTCGGAGGCAGCGCAGCATGACGTGATAGGCTGGACCCGTAAACGTCGTGTTGTCGTCGTGGGAGGGCATGGCGGATCGGAGGATCAGTCATGGAAACACCAAACCTACCAGCCATTCGCGCTCTGCGCCCTGCATGGAACAAGGGCCGCATCGTCGGTCAAAAACGACCGCTGAAACCAAAGCACGTCTGGGCCGACTTGAGCTGGCTAAGAACCATCGCGATCTCGCTCTGCTCAACTTAGCGATCGACAGCAAACTGCTTGGATGTGACTTGGTAAAAAGGGAGGACGTCGAGAGCGTGCGAGGTTTCATTGAACATCGTGTTCCCACCCTCGCAATGGAAGATCGAAGCGGCGAACTTATCTGGCATTTGTTCATGGCGCTTGCGCTCAACATTCGTATCACCGGAGGGGTGCTCACCCCTCTCTTTCATGTTGAAGATCCGATGTGTGCCCTCCTCATAAGTCAGGCCGCCGATCGAGGTTTGGTACGTGGTCCCATCGATCAAGCTGTTTGGAACCAATCAATAAGCGGCGCCGGTTTAGAAAGTACGGCGTGGCCCTATGCCTATGAAGGTCCGCGACTGGGCATCATCCCTGGGGCTACGTTTGATCATATCGAGAACCATCCGTATTTCTCAATTCTTCACCAGCGCAATGTCGCGACGGCGCGTGGACAATCTCCATGCGATGAGACTTCGCGCAGCATTTGCGGAGTTCGGCGACCCACCGGCTATCGACGATTGGGATGTCGGTGATGAAGATGAGCAGTTGGAAGAATTTGATGATGAGGCGATTAACTGACTGGCAGCCTCGGAACTAGATGAAGCCTTATCTGTTCGAAATTCGAGCTGGTGACAGGGCTGGCCATCTTGTCTTTGTTGGTGCAGCTCAAAAAACTTCGGCGATTTGTTGCATTTTTCGATCTCAAATGTCCGCTTCGACAAGAACGCCTTTCAAACGCTTTTCTGCAGCGAAAATCAGGTTCCCTAGCAAAGGCCCCTTTTCTGGCTTTCCGATATCGATCCCGACACCGCGCTGGTGAGACTATTTTTGACTGAAGTACCAGCTCTGGTGAAGATTGTTTAGACCTTCGCATTGTACCTATTTGTTGTACACAATGCCTATTGGACAGGGCTTACCCAGCCTTGTTTTTGTAACTCGCGCAGTACGGCTTCTGCATGCTCGACATCTTTGTGGATACTTTTGAGCATCGCGCCGATTGGTGCGTTCGGCCAAGCACGCTCAAGTTCAGCTAGTTTGGCTTTAGCCGCATGGTCTTGCCCCATAGCTGACAGCGCCGCCGTTACATATGCAAGTGAAGGTGCGCTGAGTGGATCGCCAAGTTGCTTTGCCTCTTCAAAGCGTTCTACCGTTGTTTGATATTCACCCAGATGAAAATGCGTCGCGCCGGAAATGTTTCGATTTGCAAACCTTTGGTTTCTGGAATCTAGCAGAGAGAGCCTGTCGGCCGTTTCAATAGCTTCGCCAAACTCGCCAGTAAACATCGCCACAGCACCAAGAAAGTCGAGAACGGCGCCATCGTTAGGATCAAGTTTTGAGGCCCGCCTACCGAGTTGCAGCGCGGCGTCATAATCGCGATTGGCGAAACTGGCCCAGCTTTTTGCGGACTGGCTCCAGGCTTGGTCTGGGGCAAGGCTAACCGCTTGGCTCGCCATCTTCATGGCGGCATCCGCATAGTCGTTCTTGGCGTCTGACGGCGGAGTTATCACCGCAAGGGACGCGAGGGCCTGCGCTGCACCGGCATATCCGCCGAAATATTCTGGATCGATCTCGATCACGCCTTCGAAAACGGACAGAACCAGCAACTGGCGCTGTCGGTCGAAGATCGGAAATATCATTGTCCGTGCTTGTTGCGCCAAATTGAATGCTTGTAATGCAGCAGGGGATTTTTCGTAAATTGCTGCGCGCTGCAAGTGCGTGTTGGGATCAGTTGCAGATAAACCAATCACTTCGGCAGCAACAGTTTCTTGTCCATCTTGGGCAAGACCAACTGCAACCAACGCACCAACGACGGCCCCAATGGTGAACGCCCCTATGGGCAGTCCAAAGCGTAGGGCCTTTTTTGAGATTGATACAGCGGTTGTTTTTGAAACATTTTCGAACCGCGGCCGATATCCACCGCTATCGATACACAGCCGTACCGGATCATCTTTTCCGATGCCCTCGTAATGCAGTTCCAAGAACTGGCGAAGTCGCCGTGCATCGACTCGAACGATGTTTTCCGGATCGGTCCCCTCCGAGGTATCGCGGTCATAGACATCTTGAGCGATAGTCTTGCTGCGAATTTGGTCTCCTCGACCAGCAAGTTCTTCTTCGACGATGTACGTCAGGAACGCCTGAAGTCTATCGGATTCATCCAGATGAGCGTCAACAAGCAACCTGCCAAGGGCGGCGCGCTTTTCACGGGCCGAAATGTCTTTGGAATACCTCATCACATTCTTATTTTTGCAATTAATGACGCGTGAGTCACGCCGATATTCACCGTGAGTCACTTACGTGAATGTTTCCTAAGCCTCAGACTTGTAACCAAAACAGCGAGCCGGAGCGCGAAAATCCGCATTCCCAGCATGCCAATCTACTAAGCGACGGGAGGATTACACATGACACAACGTATGAATTACGAGAGGCTTAGCAAGCACTTCGCAATCGGCGTGATATTTGGCGCTTGGGCTATTTCTCCACAATCGGTCACTGAAGCAGTCACCGAATTAATTGCCCCTTCGGCAGCATACGCGCAGGAAACAGAAGAAGTTTCTCCTACGATGGTGCGTGATCGCCCTCGCGATGTGTACTACCCCAATACCGAAGATCTCGCCGAAGACGAGATGCGGGTCATCGCGTGTGGAACCGGAATGCCTACAACGCGAGCGGCTCAGGCTGCTGCGTGTTTCCTTGTGGAACTGGGCAACGGAGATAAGTTCTTGTTCGACATTGGCTCGGGATCGGCCGAGCGAATTTCTTCCCTGCAAATCCCGTATAATTATTTGGACAAGGTCTTCATCGGCCATCTTCATACTGACCATTTCGGCGCGTTGCATGACCTGTTCATCGGTGGCGCATTGATGGGGCGGAATATTCCGCTACGGGTTTGGGGCCCAAGTGGACCATCAGAAGAACTTGGCATTGCTTATGCACTAGATCATATGCAAAAGATGCTCACATGGGACCTAGCAGGCCGTGCAGGAGTCACTGATTTCCGCGGCTATTCAATGGAGGTTAATGAGTTCGATTACAGGTTAGAGAACGAGGTAATTTACGAAGAAAATGGCGTCCAAATTCGTACTTTTCCAGCCATCCATTCAATTGATGGTGCAATCAGCTACGCACTTGAATGGAATGGTTTAAAATTTGTTTTTAGCTCAGACACTTATCCGAACAAGTGGTTCAAGGAGTACGCTAAGAACGCAGACCTCGCTATCCATGAATGCTTCGTAGCGGTTCCCGACCTTGTAGCAAAGATGGGTTTCACACCCGAGTCCGCTTTATTGGTTGGAACTCAAGTACATACGGCGCCCGAAGCCTTCGGAAAAGTCATGAGCGATATCGAACCACGAATGGCGGTCGCCTATCATTTCTTCAATGACTTCGACACTTCTAACAATGTATTCGAGCGCATACGCAGCACTTATGATGGTCCGCTAAGTCTGGCAGATGACTTCATGGTTTGGAATGTCACGAAAGACGCGATTACGGTTCGGATGGCAGCAACGGAAGAGCACACTTGGGCACCGCCTCTCGCTGCACCAGCTGAGCCGCCAAACCCTGCTGACAAGACCGCTTATGCGGAAAAGGTTGGACTTTCTCCAGAAGTAATGGAGTTCTCAGAGTTCACAAAGGGTGGTTTTGACGACGTAGACGACGTTTTGCGCCCCATCTACGAAGAAGCTTCGGAAGCGTTAGGCCAAGAGTTCCCGTATCCGGGCGATGAATAAAGTCAAATTTGACCGGCGCGTCTTAATAACGCGCCGGTTCTTTCAATTCTGATCGGAATTCTCTATGCGACATACCTCATTGATTTTTCGCTATTTGGTCTGCGTTGGATGGCTGCTTGCCGCCATATCCCACGCAGCAAACGCCCAGTCACTTGCACGTTCTGAAGAGGATAAAGGCGGTTGGCGACACTCAATCACGCCCTATTTGTTCCTTCCGCTCCGCACGACGGGCACATCAACTATAGATGGAACAAGCGTCGATTTCGACTTGAACTTGAGCGAGGTGCTGGACGTGCTGCAAGGCGCTGCTTCAGTACGTTACGAGGGCTGGAACGGCGACTTCGGGATCATTTCTGAAGTTTACTACGTAAAGCTTGGCGGAGATGGAACTCTACCCGGTGGTAGGGTGGACGTTGATGTTGATGTCCGGCAGACCTTCGCCAACGTGCAGGGCGCTTACCGGTTTGCGAACGGAGTAAATGCCTCAGGCCAACGCTATGCAGCGGATGCCGCAATTGGGGTTCAGTGGAACCGGATCAAACAGGAAATCGACTTAGCGGGCCCCGGCCCAGGTATGACGTTGGGTGGGACAGAAGAATGGCTCGAACCAATGATCGCACTTCGATATATCTCGGAAATCAACGACAAATGGAATTTCGCCAGCCGGGCTGAACTGAGTGGTTTCGGTGTGAATGGCGATGACCTGCAATACCTGGTTGTGGCTGGGTTTGACTGGAAAGGCTGGGAAAACACGTCCCTGCGGTTTGGTTATCAGTTCTATGGAATCGACTTTTCCACCGACCGTTCGGATGGGGAGTTTGCCTATGATGTGGACCAGAATGGTATCTATGCTGCCGTCGCGTTTCATTTCTAAGCTTGGCGAAAGCAGCAAAACATGGGTTCGGTTGGGCTCAGTACTTGCGAGTCTTGCGTTTGGGGCAAGCCAATCGATTGCGGACCTCGTGTCCCCCTATGGCGGGGAAACGGCGCCGAACTTTGTTGAGCTTTCGGTGCAGCCTGATCATGTGCGGGTTCTCCTTGAGGTCGATTTAAACGACTATCCCATATTCGTCATTCCAGATGATGGTTCGGGAACGTCACTGGCTGGGCGTACGGGGCAAAACCTTCAGATCTGGGCAGACGAAGAGAAACTGATCAGCACAACGAATACGATTGATGTGCGCCCCAGAATTTCTCGGCAAACGGCAGCGAGCGCTCTGTATCGACCGCGACCGCGTAGCGAAAATGTCGTCTACGTGGACATGGAGTTTCCGTTCAATGGCAAGCCGGAACAGATCACGTTCATTCCCCCACTAAGTCCAGACGGGATTCCCTTGGCTTCACTTGGCGTTGTGGCCGAGCATATGGGCGTTCCAGTGACAGATTATCGCTATCTGTCGCAGGCTGAAACAATGCTGCCGGACTGGGAAGACCCTTGGTTTAGCAAGTTTGAGAATCCAAACCTCACCCGCCACCACAAATCTCCGATGATGTCGTTTCTGGCCATGGAACCGCGTGTCGTCCGGCACGAGGTCATATTGCGTTTGAAAGACCTTGAGACTTTGGTGAACTTGGGCTTCGGCGATGCTGACCGACTGACCACAGATGATGTCGCCAGGATCAAGTCTAGCGTGTCGGACTTTTTTGAGACGAGAAACCCTCTCGCCGTCGACGGCAAGCCGATGAAACCGGAAACGGTGCAGGTCTCGCGTATCAAAGTTGGTGCCGAAGGTTTGCGTGTTCTTCCGGATCAAGCCGAGGCAAACCGAAAGACAATGTTACTGGGCGTCGTCCTTGCCTATCCGGTTTCGACTTTGCCGAACCGAGTTGATCTGGCATGGGAGCTTTTCCCAGTTGGTCTGGATGTTATTCCGATCACCCTTTCAGATCCGGCAGGGGCGGTCCCCTCGCAGATTTATGCATCCGATCCTGTTGTAAGTTGGAACAATTACCTGACAACTTGGACCAACCCAAAGACCAGCCCGGTTATCGTCAACGTCGCTGGCGTAACTCAGGTTCCATCGTTTGCGCTCGCCTTAGTATTCATATGTTTGATATGCGCCTATTTTTCGTGGCAGCGTGCAAACGTTCAGCGTCTGGTCTTGCTTGGCCTGACCGGGGCATTCGGTGCCGCTGCGATTGTCACGTATTTCCTAGGCAACCCGTCGACGGCGCCCGAGCCGGATGAAATCGCGACGCGTCAAATCGTGGAAGGGCTGTTAACCAACATCGGGACCACGATGCTTGAGACGCAAGATGATAATTCCGTGGCGGCGATGGAGCCTTATGTCGAAGCAATCAATCGCGACAAGGTTCAAGCAGAAATGCGTCGTGGTTTATCAGTTACCTTGCCCTCTGGCGCCATGGCTCGCATCGACGCAATTTCCGAACTGAGTGTCGAAAGTTTCACGCCCGGCGAAGAAAGAAATCAGCATCAGGCCCTCGCCAGTTGGACAGCCCGCGTAAGCGGAGGCCACTGGGGGCACCTGCATAGGCAAACGGTTTCTTATCGTGGCTTGCTAGACGTTTCGCGGCATGGCGACCATTGGATGCTTGATGACCTGACGATTATCAGCGCCAGGACAGGAGGGTAAATCTGTGGTTGAGGTAAGGTTGTTTTTTGCCATGTTCTTGTTTGCCACAATCCTTTTGTGCGCGGGCAGAGCAGAGTCCCATTTCAATCTCAACCAAAATGTACGTATTCATCATGTGGCTCACTCAGAAGATGGGTTAGATGTCTACTTACGCCTTCCGATGCCCTATTTGGTCGCGGAACTGGTCGGTCCCGAAGGTTCGGACGGTTTGCCCGATCCCGCTCCGTACACATACAATCAGATCGAAGATGGTGTGCTCATGCACTACCTGGATCAGGCCGCATTTCACAAAGACCCGCCCGGTTTGGCTCGTATTGCTGAAAACGGCTTTTCGCTATCTATCGGCGGTCGCCGACAAATAGCAGAAATAGTTTCGATAGCATTACACCCGTTGGGGCAAGAACCTGGATTTGCCACGCTTAATGAGGCGCGTTCGGCACTTGCGCAAAGAGACAATTTCCCAACGCCTGAAGAAATTTATGTAGGCGAGGTGATGGTGGACGTACATCTGCGCTTTCCTACGGGAGAGGTAGGTGCCTACAGTTTGTCTTACACTTCTGATCCGGGGCTTCCTGGACAAGAAGAAACGGCAAACCTGATCCTCGACTACAATGGGCAAGATGTTCGGACATTTCGCGCACGGGGTCTAATGCATTCCCCGGTTGATGTCTCCGGATCAGCGACCGCAGCCGCTTCGACCTTTTTTGTTGAGGGAATTCGGCATATTTTGGAAGGTCCCGATCATGTTCTTTTTGTGCTTTGCATGATCATCGGTGCCTTGAACTTGCACAGCCTTCTCGCCCGCGTCACAGGCTTTACCTTGGGCCACACGGTGACTCTGATTTTGGGATTTTTTGGCTTCGCGCCGAGCGGAGCATGGTTCATCCCAACTGTCGAATTGGCAATAGCACTTTCGATAATCTACGCCGCTGCAATGGCTGTTTGGCCGCCAGAGAAAGGACACGGCGATCTGAAGGCATTTGCCATCACGTCGGGCATTGGGTTGCTACACGGGTTTGGGTTCTCTTTCATGTTGCACCAAATTCTACGTGTTGATGCGCCGAACGTTTGGCACAGCTTGTTGGCCTTCAATGTTGGAGTAGAGGCAGGACAAGTCATGATCGTTCTATTGGTTTGGCCATTGGTGCTGTTGTTGCGAAAACAACCAGGCCGTATCTGGATCGGTTCTCGTGCGGTAGTTGCCGCATGTGCAAGTCTGGTAGCTATGGTTTGGGTAGTGGAGCGGGCAGAGTTTTTTCTCTGACACTTGTTACGTTAATCTTGCGCTGATTTGTACAGTAAGCGGACCTTCAATTGGAATTGTTGAACGTCAACTTTGTCCGCAAAGTAGACGGTCAAGCAAGGTGCAGCGAACGACCGCATGGAGCCCAAACCGGAAGCGGTCCTGCGCTAAAGTTCGCAAGTGCAGCAACGCGAACGCCAAAATGGTTAGCCGTGCAGCAGTGAGAAAAGCAGACGTTCAGCCCAAACGCAGCGAAAATGACTATGCGGAGGTCCGAGTTGCGGACAAAGCAGACTGTCAGAAACCTGCCCATTGGTCCTTAGTTTTGCCAGTTCTTCCGTATTTGCTTCGCCGCACATGTGCGACTTAATTGGGTAAAGTGCCTCCCTCGTAAACCCATTTGATGGCGGCGGGCTCAGGACAAATCTGGCCACCAACTTCGCGCAGGTGCCGGGAAATCTCCTCCGTCATTCCATCCATTCTTGCCTCGCCAACGGCGCCCTTGCGGATCATGGCTCCGGAATTAAGGATTGGGATCTCTGAGGCCGTACGCCCTTCAAACTTTCCCTCATTCGCTTTCATCCATGGGAAGGATGTAAACTCCAGCACATTAGCCCATTGTTCTTCGGTCAACTCTTCACCGATGAATTCGGCAATCTTTCGGATTGATCCTTGGTGGTCACTCTTCATGTCAGAGAAGTGCAGGAACAAAACGTTTGGTTCATTCCGGAGCGGCCACCACGCGGCGAGAAAGCCAAAGATCGCGCCTTGCATACCGTTGGCGTCAATCACATCAGAATAGAAGGTTGGAAAGTCGGGTCGACAAAGGGCTTCTCTTGGCACGCCCCAGAGTTCATACCATGCGTCCGAGTGCTTGTTCAGGAATGGCCTGAATGAAACGAGGGCCTCCTCCGGATTTCGCATGATTACGACATATTTGACGTCGGTGCCCGACCCGACGCTCTGAAACGGCACCGCAGGTGGCGGCGAATGCGTCTTGAAAGCGCGGCGCGTGTTGGTTGGCATGGCTGTTACCCGTTCAACCACGGCTTCTTGGGGCTGCCCTGGGAAGGCCAAAAACTCAATCCAAGGCACCTCTTCGTAGACGTCTCGAAAATCATCAGTCCCGCCCGTCAACAACTGATGAACGATGTTCATTGTCCAGGTTGTCCCGCTTTTAATTGGAACAGAAATCACTACATCACCGTCCCTCCAAGCGATCTTTTGTTGAATTTCCGGGGCTATCCAAGGTGGCCCTGAAGGTGGGGCGCCGTCTTCTGGGACGTCGTTCATTATGATTGACCTCTCATTGGCCTCCCTTCGGTCGAGAGGACTAAACCACCAACTTACCCCGCAAAAGCGGACTTTTCCAAATCCCGTGCACCAGGACCACTCAGATCCATGCGCGATGGCCCAAACAAGACGGGGGACGAACAACTTTTTTTTCGTGCCAACCAGCTTTAAAAATGAAAGTACCGGAGCGTGCTCGGTGCGGTCATTCGCTAACTCACATCGCATGTCTCATTTGGAGGTCCGGGTGTGCAATGGTGGTCAACTAGTTCGCAGCAGTTGTTTTGCCTTCTAAATAGTTTGGCCTACTTCGATAACAGGTGTTGCACCACCAGCACTCAGCCCCATCCAAGTTTAAGCGATTTTGCTGGTCCCCGGCTGATTGCTGGTCAAACTTGGTGGGGCTTTCTATCGAGATGAAAATTGCTAAATTCCATTTTTCAACGAACGCTCCGGCCTTGGTGCCGATGTTAAGTGAGTTTCACTCAACGACTGCTAGGCGGACAAAGCTGCCATTTTGCAGAAAAGCTTCATAGTAGGACTGCATGAACGATTGCAGCGCCTCCCAAGAGAGACCCCGGCAGCAATACTGACTTGTTTCTAAGAATTTAATCGCGCAGCATTTGCAAATTTCCAGAACCTAGTGGGAGGATGGCATGGCGGAGTTACGCGAGATTGGTCAGACTGGGATACGGGTCCCTCGGGTCGGGTTTGGGTCTACAGGCTTGGGCAGTATTCCGGAAATCTATGGTTATGAAGTCGACGAAAACCGAGCGATTAGTACCATTCGGGCAATTCTTTCGCAGCCAAATGCATTCTTGGACACGTCGCGTTGCTATGCCATGGGCCGAAGTGAAGAGCGCATCGGGAAAGTCATTCGTGAGCTTGGCGGGTGGCCGGGGGGACGAGTCCTCTCCACCAAAGTCGACAGGAATCTGGAAACCGGCGCGTTCGATGCATTCCAAGCACGAAAATCATTTGAGGAAAGCCTTAGAGCTCTCGGTGTCGACAGCGTTGATATTCTCCACATCCATGATGTCGAATACGCCAGCGACTTATCGGAGGTCAAAGAAAGCGGTGGCGCGATTGAAGAGTTGTTTCGTATCAAGGACGAAGGTTTGGCAAAGGCCGTTGGAATTGCTGCGGGACGTGTCGATTTGATGATGCCAATTTTGGAGGGTTGGGATTTTGACGTAGTCCTGACACACAACAGGCACACGCTGGTAAATAACAATGCGGCACCTCTGATTGAATTCGCAAAATCACGGGGCTGTTCGATGTTGAACGCAGCACCTTTTTCAGGAGGTGTATTGGCCCGAGGCAGCGCGATTCACCGCTTCTACGTTTATCGACCAGCAGATGATGAAATACTTGCGCCAATACGTGCAGTCGAAGAGATATGCGGTCATTACGATGTTCCAGTCGGTGCTGCAGCCTTGCAATACTCGTTAAAAGACGAAGATATCACTTCGACGATTTGCGGAGTTACGTGGCCTCAGCATGTTCAACAGGCGATGGAATGGGCAGAGTGGTCCATCCCTGAAGGCGTTTGGGAGGAACTCGCTGAGCTCGATAAAACTTCGAGCGACCCAGAAGTATAGAGTCGATTTGAAGATAGAATACTATTCTTCCAATTGACCGCTTTGGGCTCGAAGCAGACATTCGCTGCAACTTGCTTGAACGTCTCCTTCGCGGAAAATTTTACTGAAGCGGGAGATGCGTCTTCTTGCTTCAGTTCGTACAAGTGTTGCTAATAACGCTTTTCTCCTAGGTGCGCGATACCCGAAGCCAGTAGTCGTCTTGCCTCGTAGAGTTCACGCTGACCAGACATTAGGTTTGGAGGTAGAGCACCTATCTTTTCAGAATGCCGAATTGATATCTCTAACCTATCAGCCGCTTCGATTGCGGCTTTTAGTGCAGCCTTGATGGCGGTGCTATCAGAAATGGGCAGGCGAGTTCCAGCCATTCCTCCGTTGTCTGTCCATGACCCTCTCTTCATTTTTGTTCCTCGCTCAGGCGGCCCCATTTTGGTAGTAGTGACTTATCAATTGCGGCGGTCGTTCTATCCGTACGTCGCATTTCCTCGACCTCCGCACGGAGTGCGGACAGTTCTTCAAGCCCTTTGAGCTGGGCGTGACGACCCAGAACATCCTGAAGAAGCCTTGCCTGTTGCAAGCTGATTTCGCCCCGCGATGCTGCAGTTGTGGTCCGCTCTGAAGCGACGAGGATATCTTCAATTGAGCTCAATTTGTTCCTGTCAGCCAATTGAACGAAGTCAGAGCGTGTAGGAGGCCGAACCCGATCAACGAGCCATTGGGCTACGGTTGGATTGCCGTTATCAAGCTCGTCGGAAATTACATCAGTGGCGCGCCCGAGCATCTCTTCAAGCCGTTCGCCCGCAAGCCGTGCTGCGCGTGCTTTAATGCCATTTGCGCCCCGCGGTCGGCCGGTTGACTTTGGCGGTTTGTGCCCGGGCAGGAACTTGCCATCCGGGCCGCGTTTAGCTTGTTGCTCGTCATGCGGCATAGAACCGTCAATCTCGTCATTTATACGTCAATAATACTGACATAATAGCTTAACTTTGCGTTCTTGTCACTGTCTTCTGATTGACCCGTGGGTTACGGAGTTCGAGAGCGAGGTGTTCCGCTCCTTTAAGTGAAAAACCAAATCGGCTGTTGCATTCTCACAAAGAAATCAAGACGTGAGGATGCCTCCAAGGCCATCTGGCATCACATGCTCAACGCTCAATTCCTTAGTTACAAGACATGCAAACCACCTAGGATGCTCCCACTCAATTCTCAATTTCCATTCCTCAATGTTGAACGCACGTTGGCCAAGTTGTCTGGATGAAGGTGATAGCACCGCGCGACATCAAGGTTTTGGACTGCCAAATTGGTTTCATTAGCCCAATTGACAGCAGTTGAAGTCAGGAGAATTCAGTAATATGTGGGGTTTTATGTGGGGGCGAGATGTCCCAGCTGGCGGAAAACGCAGCGTTTTCAATGAGGGTATGGTGGCCCTAGGCTCCACCAAAACCTAACAATACAACTAGATAGCAAGCATTAGAGCGGTGTGACACACAGGTGTGACACAAAATGAAGCTGCATGCGCATCTCTCACTGTCCAGACACGGCATCTACTACTTTCGTTGGCCACTGCCCGACACAACTCCAAAACCCCGCACTAGACCAAGCACCACACGTAGGACCCTTCGGGTGTCGTTGCGTACTAGATGCCCTAAAGAGGCCGGTACTCTGGCACGGCGTCTTGCAGTGTGCGGCGACACGATAGCAAAGCATATAGAACGTTCGGGCATGACCCTGATAGTTCAGGAACTGGAAGGTGCAATCCCTTTCCTGCCGAGTATCCGACAGGTTTGTGCCCGCATTTCGCAACCCGGATTGCAGGGTTTGAACCGACATTCCCAATGCTGCCGCTGTTTCCGGAATACCAAATTCTTAATCTGCAAAGTCAAAAGGCCGCTAAAAGCCGACCTTGTGTGCCTATAGTGAGATGAAAAGCTTGGCTGCTACAATCACCGACATATGATGCTGGCTAAAGATATATGTACTGAATGGAGTTAAAGATGTGCTTTTCAGCTACGGCAAGTTTTGTCGCGGGGGGAATATTGTCCGTTGCCGGTGCAGCTACCATGATTTCTGCGTGCAGACAGAAGTTGGGGTGTGGCCTAATATTCCTGTCATCTTTTCCGTTAGTTTTCGGTTTACAACAAAGTCTTGAGGGTTTGGTCTGGCTCGGGATATCCGACCAATTGTCTTTGAGACTTTTAACGATAGTAAACTATGGCTTCATTTTTTTCGCGTTTTTCTATTGGCCTGTTGCTGGCCCAACTGCAGGTTTTCTGATCGAAAAGCGAAAGTGGCGTAAACACTTATTCGGTGGACTTATCATTGGTGGTTTGGCTGTGGGAACTTACCTTATGTTGAACGCAATCAATCACCCCGTACTTCCCACCTCTAGCGATGAATGGGGAGGGCATATTTTGTACCTACAAGGTATGACCCTTATCCCAAACATCCAATACATTTACTTCTTTACTGCATGTACTGCGCTAGCAGCCTCATCGAACCCCACCGCTTTCAAGTTTGGCCTAGCGCTTACAGCGTCGTTTTTGGTCACGCTCTTCGGTTATGAATTGTTTGTTCTACCTTCGGTGTGGTGTTTCTTCGCTGCGCTTTGCAGCATCGTCATTTCATATGACGTTCTTCGAGGTAAGACTGTACAATACTTAGAGGAGCAGAGTGATGATCTCCGGGCCATTGTCTGACGGACGTATTGCGGGTGCTGTCAGACCAATTCGAACCAGTCTCAGTTTGCTGCGGAAACTACGAACCTATCCGGTGATCGCGTACATTCGTGAAATTCAACGTGCCAACGGGATAAATTGAGGACTGGACCGTGAAAAAGATCATAACGCTCGCACTCATGGTTGCTCTTCCCAGCGGCGTGCTGGCGCATTCCAAGGTCGAAGAAACAACCCCTGCCGACGGAGCCACAATAACCACTGTGCCCGCTGAAATTGGCCTCAACTTCTCTAAGGACATCCGGCTGACACGGATAGAGCTGGCCCATGAAGAACACTCGACCGTAAGCCTAGATTTGGGCGAGCAGACAAGTTTTGGTCAGGAGTTCACGATCCCACTGCCGAGCAATGGAACGGGCACCTATGTCATTGAATGGCGAGGCTTAGGTGAAGACGGCCATGCGATGCAGGGCGAGTTTTCCTTTACCGTGGAATGAGCATGCCAGATATTTGGGGTATTGCCGCAGTCTTCGCAAAGCTGGGGCTCTACATCGGCTTTGCGGGGTCCACCGGGCTTGTAATTGTTAGTTGCCTCTATTCCGGCGTTGTCGCACCGATAAACCTCGGGATAAAGCGCCAAGCTAGGGCCTTAGGGTGGCTCGCTCTCGCCGCAACGGTTGTTGGTTTCATGCTTCGTGGAGCCGCCTTAACAGGCGGAGTTGACGGCATGGTCGATCCAGAGATGCTTGGTCTGCTTTGGCAGACATCCGTGGGCGACGCCCTTGTCTACCGCCTTATCGGCGCAGTGATGATCCTTGTGGGGCTGTCTGTTCCTCGCTTTGGTCAATGGATCGCACTGTTGGGTGGCACAGCGGCTTTGTGGTCCTTTGCACAGATCGGGCACGTACCCGAACTCGAGAGTGTTGGCGTCCAAATCTTACTCCTGTTGCACCTGCTTTGTGTAGCCTTCTGGGCGGGCATCTTTAGCCCGCTACGGAGTATGGCTCTCATGCCTGAACACCTCACGGATGCTGCTGAACTAGGTCATAGGTTTGGGCAAACTGCCGCATTGGTTGTACCGGCCTTGATCGGTGTTGGCCTATGGATGGCTTGGCTACTTGTGGGCAATCTCCAAGGGCTCTTGTTCACTGGCTACGGGCAGGCACTGTTGTTCAAAGTGTTCCTTGCAGGGCTGTTGTTGATCCTCGCCGCTGCCAACAAGCTTCGATTTGTTCCCGCCATGCAAAGTGGAGAAGCAAAGGCAGCGCGTCACCTCGCCCGATCTATCGAGGTTGAGACAATAGTCGTATTAGCGGTTCTGGCGACAACGGCAACACTCACGAGCGTACTAACGCTTCCGAGTTAAGGTAGGCAGAAATGAACAAACACCTGTGTACACTCGCTATATGCAGTATTGGTACTAGCGTCGCTGCAGATCATGAGTTGATAGACAGAGACCTTGCGAATGGGCAGGAACTCTACGCAGAGCACTGTGCCTCATGCCATGGAGTTAATCTGGAAGGCCAACCCAACTGGCAAACACCCAACGATGACGGAGTGTTACCTGCACCACCACATGACGTGACAGGGCACACATGGCACCATGACAACCAGCTACTGTTTGAGTATACCAAACAAGGTGGAGCAGACGCATTGGCAGCACGTGGTATTAAAGACTTCAACAGTGGCATGCCCGGCTTTGAAGGCACCCTGACTGACGAAGACATATGGGACGTGCTGGCCTACATACGCTCCACTTGGCCCGACGATGTTCAGCAAATGCAGGCCAGCCGCAACCTTCCGCACCAGTAGAAGGCTGTAGGCCCAGTTTGCCGACATTACACTCGCTACCTTACGCCAGCGGCAATGTGCGGATGCGCAATCTCAATCGACTAGTTCAGCCTAAAAAATTAGAACTCTGCCGTCATCGCGGTCTCGACGGCATGGACGCCTATACCGACAATAATTCCGGCAAAGATCAGCCCAACAAATGCGTTTATAACGGCCAAAGCCCGGCTCGCAGGTTTCTCAGGTTTAATGTCGCCGTAACCTACCGTGGTAGCGTTTATAAACGCATGGTAGAGGCTCGATCCAGTTGACCAGCCTTCGATCTTGCCAATCGATATCCCCAGTGTGCTAACCAGAACCAATAAAAACACAATTATGGGTGACAGGTAGATTAGGTCGTAGAAGAAAACCGATAGAAACGTGCAAATGTAGCTGGCGTCGCAACCCATAGCGAAACTCTACCTCTCTGCCGGTTGGGGCCTAATTGAATACCAATGTCTTCACCGGAAGCAGGATGGCTTGCGCACGCAAGACAATTGCATTTGCTATACCCATGCCATCCACAATCCTTGCAATGAAGGCCGGCAGGCCGGTGATCTCACCAGCGTCTATTTCCTTTGCTCGGCTCGTATACGCAACGCCCACGCACGCACTACCGGGCGGGATGCTATCAAGATGCTCTGGAAAAATAGGTGCTAGGAACGCTGTAACTGTACCGGGTCGCGCTCGATCCTGCTGATCCAGCAGCGCATCACCCGGTCGGAACTGCCCCGCAGCAATCGCCCCTTGCACGTCATCCACAACCATCGGGACGATGGTCAACGGTTTAGACGCGCAGGTAATTTCCACCAGCATACCCGGCTTTAGTACACTGGCAGAAATCTGACCAAAAGCAGCGATAAAACGCCCCTGTCCCGTGACCTCAGGCACTAAAATCCCGGCAGGGCGTAGAATTGGGTTAACGATATCGCCCGGCTTAAGGAGGAACTGAGTTACGGTCCCATCCACCTCGGCAAACACAGTGGATTTTGATATCTCGTTCTCCGACTCGCTCAGAACCGCACGTGCAGTTTCAAGCTGCGCAGGTAGAAGAGTGGTTTGGCGCAATTTGGCACCATCCAGCGTGGCCGTAGCGGCAGCACGCTGACTTTCCGCGCCGGACAATGCTGTTTGCAAGCGTTCCAGTTCCTGCTCACTAACAACGGTGTTGTTTCGTTCCGCCAGCTCCAGACGTCGCTCCAAATCGCTCGTAGCCTGTGCAAGGTCAGCTTCCGTCGCCTCCACCCGAGCGGTGGCGCTCGCGACTTCCGTTGCGGTCAGGCCCAAGGCCGCCTCAATCTCTTCAATACGACGCTGAGCCGTTTGCGCTGCCGCCTCCTGCCGTGTGGTGTCCAGTCGGAAAATGGCCTCGCCAGCTAAAACGTCTTCATTGTTGGCAACGTAGACTTCCGCGACCCGCCCCGCACGATCCGACAGAATGGTAACTGTGCGAAACGCCGCAGAGACATTCCGCGTTGAGGGGTGGAAATAGAAGATCACCGTGATCAGCGTCACAGCCAATATTGCACAGGCGGTCAAACCCCACCGCAATTCGTACCAGACATTGAACAGGGTTATTTCGTGCCCCCAACGCTTGCCTTGCTTGTAGCGGCGATACAGATAGTCCGGGACGATTGTGATTAGTGCAGAGAAGACCAACTCAAGCATCGTCGCTCTCCGAGACGTCTACTTCGGTCTTGAGTGGAAAGATTTCATGCAACGGCACGGCAGCAATCAAAATAGCCGCGATCCAGAAAGCGTTGTTCAGGGTGAAGAGAGAGATCAACCCAAGCACACCGACCAACTGCATTTGGACCTTATGAGCGCCTGCTGCCATGCGGTCTGGAATGGCCTGTACGGTGAAGTAGAGTGCACCAAAACCCAGCAGCACTATGACTAGAACCAATCCGACAACGATCAGAAACCCGTCTGTCTCCCCCGGAGGTGTTACCCAGAATGGGAGCCTCGCCATCGCCTCATCAGAAATAGAACTGTTCACCTGTACCCCCAAAAATCCAAGTGATCACATTCGAATATAACTGATTGAAATCAAAAAGACCAATCTCGCTGCAGATAGCGAAGTGGCTTTGATACGACTTAGTACGGCGTGAATAAGGTAGTTGCCGAGCAGACCTGTACACAACCGCTCCACATCGTTCGCAACACTTCAATATGGAAAAAGCAGTAGGTCTGAATAGTAGACCAAGCAGGGCAGTAAAGAGGTTTGCACGCTTTGATGTGCACAGTTTGGCGGAAGAGGTTGTGCATATTGGAGAGTGACACTAAGGTGAGACACACTGCAAACCAACACACTACAATAGTGTTTACTATCAGTGAATTAGGCGTTCGGCGGCGTTTCCCCTAGGCTCCACCAAAGCCTAACTGGAAAATCCTTCATAGTTCTTCCATAAATCTGCGTGTTTCTTCCATTTTCAGGCTGACGCGGCGTGTCGCACCTGGCACAAGATTTTCATCACCCTCTATCGGCCCGGCTGTATCAATTGGCTGGGATCGCATCGTTGCAGGTTTGATATTTGAGATTTTTTGTCAATCTTGCGCTGGTCGTTCTGCGCATGATTTGCGGCCTCGCGGATCGGATTGGGATTTTAGGCTAAACCGATCAAGGGCGAGTTTGTCATTCTTTGAGCGTACTACGACCCTGAGCAACCGTAACCAGCATGCACGACTTACGGCTCAATCGCTGCAACCACCGCCATCGCCCGAACCACAATCACCTGCATCGTCGTCGGCAAACGGGTCGCCACTTTCAAATATCAGCGTGAGTTCACTTGTCGAGGTCAGGCTGTTGAGGGCGATCACAAAACAAACGACCGGTACAGTCAGCCAAAGCACTCCCAATAGTAGATTGTCACTTTGCATGATGGAGATACCGCCGATGCAAATGAACACCGCCAAGAAGATCAACATCAGAAAAGTTCCAAGCCTGTCTTTTCGTCTCCAGATCCCTTTTGGGGGCGTTCCGAACAGGGCCGAATAGGCTTTGACGGTGGCTTTGTAGTCATCCAGATGTTGCGCGCCCAGGCTACCAGGATTGTGGTGCACGGGCTTGCCCAGCTTCTTGCAAAAGACATTCCAATAGTCGCGACTGTGCTGCATATGCAAATGCCACACCAAATCCACCGCCTTCGAGGGCACATTACGCTCGTGCCGTGTAGCACAAAGATACATGAATTTTTGATATTCGGCGATCGCTACTTTGGCGGTATCGAGAGAGATGCGGTATTCGTCCATCAGTTGTTCAATGAACGGTTTGCCTGCAGCATCATCAGGCATCTTGTGCGTCTTAATCAGCTCCCATAGCTGAATATTGAGAGAGGTCATCGGAGCCTCCTGTGTTTTATCTTTTTCAGTTTTTGGCTAACGCACAAATATGACAAGTATGTGACACGCTGGTTCTCTCGGGCTGCGCGGACATTGCCGCTACCAGAAGTCTGGAAGACCCCGCCGTGTAAGCTCCAGTTGCCCTTGAGGGAACGGTGTCCTTCTCAATGCCCGTGCTAGCATCGCAACCCGTCAGTTAGCTCCGATCGTAGGTGTGTGAGCGGCAGACGAAACAAATGACTCGCTTAACACGGGAACGTTTGTCCCGCTGCAATCATAACCATCCAAAGCGTCAGGGCAGCCTCACCCGGCTTTGTCCACACCAAGGTGGACAGTATCGGCGTGTCGTTCGCGAAATCAATCATCGTTATGATCCGCATTTTGACCGCATTCGGCACATCGACCGAAAGTGGCGAAACAATCTGATCGAGAGTTATCATGCCGCCATGAAAAGACTGTTTGGATACCGCCAAAGCTTTCGCTCTTTGCGAACGGCCAAAGCGACCCTAAGCGGCCTGGAGACCCTCAAACAAGGCCACATTCGTCACAAACAATCAGGCATTCTTGGAGAGCTCCAGTTCACCGCAAAGCTATTCGAAGCCGCGTAGTTCATCGACGCTCGCCCGCGCAAATCCAGACCAAATAGATTAATGCAACAGTCCCCTTCGTCGGCCTGTAAGTAAGCTACATTTTGGACTTTTATTCAAAAATATTTTTACACAATTTGATCCCTAACACGTGTTTAAAATGCGACCATAAGTTGAATTTAGCCTGGTTCACAAAATTTTCCCTGACGATAGCTTCGACGCACAAATAGAGGAGAAAGTGAATGGCTAAGAAACCTAAGTTAACCACCGCATTCGGGGCCCCGGTCCCTGACAACCAAAACATCATGACAGCAGGTCGTCGCGGCCCCGCGTTGCTGCAGGATGTGTGGTTTCTTGAAAAAATGGCACATTTTGACCGCGAAGTGATTCCGGAACGCCGCATGCACGCCAAAGGTTCCGGAGCGTACGGAACGTTTAAGGTAACCCATGACATCACTAAGTTCACTCGCGCCAACATCTTTTCCAAAATCGGAAAAGAGACTGAGATGTTCGTTCGATTTTCAACCGTAGCGGGTGAGCGCGGAGCGGCAGATGCTGAGCGAGACATTCGTGGCTTTGCCATGAAATTCTATACTGATGAAGGCAATTGGGATCTTGTCGGCAACAACACCCCGGTCTTCTTTTTGCGCGATCCGCTGAAATTTCCCGACCTTAACCACGCGGTCAAACGAGACCCGCGCACAAACATGCGTAGTGCAGACAACAACTGGGATTTTTGGACTAACCTACCTGAAGCCCTGCATCAGGTCACCATTGTGATGTCGGATCGCGGCCTACCCGCAACCTATCGGCACATGGACGGTTTTGGTAGCCACACATTCAGCCTGATCAATGCAGACAACGAACGCTTCTGGGTCAAGTTCCACTTCAAAAGCGCGCAAGGGATTAAGAACCTGACCGATGCCGATGCCGCTGAAATCGTCGCTGCAGACCGTGAAAGCCATCAGCGTGACTTGTATGACAACATCGAGCAGGGCAATTTTCCGAAGTGGACGATGTTTGTGCAAATCATGCCCGAGAAAGAAGCTGGCAGCTATCACATCAATCCGTTCGATCTGACCAAAATCTGGCCCAAGGCGGACTATCCTCTGATCGAAGTTGGTGAGCTCGAGCTGAACCGGAACCCCGAAAACTATTATGCGGAGGTTGAGCAGGCCTCGTTCGCGCCTTCCAGCGTAGTGCCAGGCATCGGTTTCTCACCGGATAAAATGTTGCAGGGGAGGCTGTTTTCCTATGGTGACGCAGCTCGCTACCGGCTGAGCGTGAACCATTCGCAAATTCCGGTCAACGCGCCGCGTTGTCCTTTCCATTCTTATCACCGCGATGGCGCGATGCGGGTCGACGGCAACTATGGGTCTACTCTGGGTTATGAACCGAACATGTTCGAAGAGTGGCAAGAACAGCCCGATTTTTCCGAACCGCCCTTGTCGCTTGAGGGTCAGGCCGATCACTGGAACCATCGCGAGGATGAAGACTACTACTCGCAACCCCGTGCCTTGTTTCAATTGATGACTGCAGATCAGAAACAACAGCTGTTTGACAACACTGCGCGAGCCATCGCTCCGGCTCGTATCGAGATCAAGCACCGTCACATCCGTAACTGTCATAGGGCCGATCCGGCCTATGCGCAGGGCATCGCGGACGCGTTGGGAATCAATCTCGGCGATGTTGCAGACCTGTAACGACACCCGGCCCGGCGTGCGCTACGCAGTCGGGCTTTTTCACAAATTTCAGGACTTTCTCTATGACAAACTCTCACGACCGTCTTTCAATAAACCGCCGCACCCTTTTGGCAGCGGGGTCCGGAATGACCTTAACCGCAGCTGTCCCGGCAGCCGCGCTAGCGTTTGATACGCCGAAGGATGACTTGTACCATCAAGTTGCAACTCTGATTGAGGAGCTTGAAAGCGATCATGGCTCGGGGCTTGCTGCCGTCAACTGGTCGCGACGCCATATTGCCAATAAATTGCGCGCGGCTTTGAATCTACCAGTTGAGAAACCCGTGTACGATGCTGACTACACTGAGTTCTATAAGAAAACACTGTAGGCGCGACTTGAGGGCAGAGCTAATTGTGTCCGTCAGCTAGTCTTTCTAGTTGCTGCGGACCGCTCTGCCGACATGCTCCTCGGGCTTTCGTCCGAGACTTGACACACCTTGTGCACACAAATTCTTGCTTACCGCATCGCAGAACTTTGAGCTTCCCCCCAATTATTGGACAGTCTGCGGCGTAGATTAAGCTACTTTTTGCTCCTGATGATTGGTTTGGTTTTATTCCTTTCGCAGCCAATAGATCACGGCTGGTGGCTTGCCGCCAAGAGCGGAATGAGGACGCTTTTGGTTGTAAAACTCGATCCATTTCTCAACGCCCGCTTTTGCATCCGATCCGGTCTCCCAGACGTGCAGGTAGACGCATTCGAATTTCAACGACCACCGGAGCCGCTCGACAAAGATGTTATCAAGGAAGCGGCCCTCAGTCAGCAGGTGTTTCCCGCGAGTTCTTGTAAGGATCGGGAGGCAACGACTAGTGCCTCCCGAGAATTGATTTCTACTGTGACATCCCGCCTTCGGTCGAAATCTGTTCTTCAACGTGAGACTGATTGGTTATGTCCGAACCCCGCGGAGGATAGTCCTTGAACGTAGATAGGTGGTTTTGGACGATTTTGGCAGCAGGACCAAAGGCCCACATTTTGTTGCCCATCCACCGTGTATACATCCCCGACTCTTCGGCCGCTTTTTCGTAGGGATCGCGCCGCAGGTTGAACAGCAAAGGGGCGTTCAGCTCCTCTTTTGGCCCTGCCCAACCTTCGGTCTGGATCGTAAAATGTGCTTTCCAATCGCCATGGCGCACGGCTTGCAGATCGGGGCCCTCATAGTAGATGATCTCTTCCCGGTTACTCTCCCCCTCACCAGTTAGGAACGACAGTTGGTTGTACCCATCCAGGTGCACCTGATAGCCCTCGTAACCCTCCAGCAATGAACCGGTCAGATCATCGGGCCCGCCAGCAGCGGCAACAAGGGTGGGCATCCAGTCAAGACCGGCAAAAATACCGTTGCTCACAGTTCCGGCAGGAACTTTACCGGGCCAGCGAATGATGCCGGGGACGCGGAAGCCGCCTTCCCAGGTTGTGCCCTTTTCGCCATGGAACGGCGTTGTTCCACCGTCCGGCCAGGTCATGGTTTCCGGTCCGTTGTCAGACGTAAAGACAACAATAGTGTTGTCCGAGACGCCCAATTCTTCCAGTCGCGCCATGACTTTGCCCACGTTGTCGTCCAGCTCTTTCATCACGACGTCCTGCAGGCCGCGCCCGTCACCCAGCATGGCCTCGTATTCGGGGCTCAGATGCGTCCAGACGTGCGCGCGCGCCGGGGCCATCCAGACAAAGAACGGCGTTTCGCTGTCGACTGCGCGGTTGATGAAGTCCAGCGTGTGGGCTGTCACTTCGTCGTCCAGCGTCTTTTGCCGCTCGGGCGGGGCTGGGCCATCGTCGATGATGCGTTGTTTGCCAACCAAACCCCAACGCGGATCTACCGCTTCATCGACTGTATCCGTGGCATAGGCATGAATGATGTTCCGAGGGCCAAATGTATCGTTGAAGTTCTGGTCCTTAGGTCAGTCTGGATCGGATGTGTATTCCATCGCGTTCAGATGATAGAGCCAGCCCCAATATTCATCAAAACCTTTCACCGTCGGCAGGAATTTATTCATATCTCCCAGGTGGTTCTTGCCAAATTGCCCGGTCTTATAGCCCAGAGACTTCAGCATATTGGCCAGGGTTGGATCATCCTCGCTCAGACCTTTTTCAGGGTCTCCGGGGCAGGCCGACCGTGTGCATTCCGGTACGTACCGGCAACTGTCCGGTGATGAAGGCGGATCGCCCGGCAGTGCAGCTTGGCTGCGCATAGTAATCCGTCAGACGCATACCCTCGGCGGCCAGTTGATCAAGATTGGGGGTTTGGATGCTTTTCACAACCTGATGATAGCTGCCAAGACTGGCCCAGCCGACATCGTCGGCCATGATGACAAGAATATTGGGCTGATCGGTTTCGGCCAATACTGGCAAGGCACAGACCGTCGCCGTGGCCAGCGTGGCGGATACCGCAATAGATCTAAGAGCGAACATTGTCACCTCTGTGGACTTAGAAAAAGATCTCGATGGTGGAAATATCGAAGGGTCCATCAGGGATAACGATTGAGACTTTCTTGTCGCAACAGAGCTTTACCATGATTTCATATTGTGAAATCTAAAACACGAAACTTGAAATGAAATTGGCTGCACGATGAACGAAAACGCATTGACCGCCTTTCTGGTATTGGCGGAAACCGGCAGCTTTCAAAATGCGGCTCGTGTGATGGGTGTCTCGAACGCGTCCTTGTCCCGCTATGTCGGGCAAGCTGAGGATCACACGGGCCTTATATTATTCCATCGCAGCCGCAACAGCAGCACGTTGACACGCGCGGGGCAGGAGTTTCTGCCTATCGCTAAGGCGCTGCGCGAAGATCTTGACCGCTATGCAACTCGCGTGGCTGGATTGCGTGAATCCGGGCTGGGCACTTTGCTAATTGGGTGTGGGCCGCTCACCACAAGAACTTTGATCCTGCCTGTCTTACGCGTCGTGCGACGGGCGATACCTGACCTGCGTTTCCGAATTCTGGTAAGTGCCTACGCGCGTCCACTTGACTTATTGCAGGCGGGCGAATTCGACGTGTTCCTCGGCGATCTGACCTACACACCCGAAGCCGAAGACGTCGAGATCATGGTGATGGAGAAGCAAACTATCCAATTCGTCGCTCATCGAGACCATGAGATTCACCAGCGAGGTCCGCAAACCATGGCAGGTATTTTCGACTTTCCCTTTGCGTCACCGCATCTGCATAAACACTGGAAAGCTGCCTTGACGAAGGCACTTGGTGGCGGTGTTGAGGCCGTCGAAAAGGTCAATTCACAGCCGCATATCGAATGCGACGACTACAACCTCCTGACCGGACTGTTGGCGGAGCCTGACTTCGTGGTGGGAGGGATGCCGGACACGTTCGCGGAACTAATCCGCACAAAGACTGTCAGACCCGTGTCGATGAAACAGAATTTGACATGGAACATCTGTGCGGCGCGCAAGTCGCAGAACACGTCTGCCGCAGTTGAATTATTTTGGAACGAGCTTGTTAGTTATGGGGCATGATCGGAGAGCCTGCCGTGCTCTCACCGCAACGCCCAGACCGTAAATCTCGTCAGCTAACGGAAGGGATACAGCGCCTCGAGTGTTCTCAATCAGCCGGAACATGTAACGCAATTGCATGTGCTCTTCTGGCAGCGCCAGAGGCCCCTAAGGGTCAAATTGTCTGACACGCAGCAGTGCCGGTGTTTCACTGGACAACTTCATTGCGCAAACCGTTTTTTCAAAGGGGCGGGCCACATCGATTGTATCGGCTCATCAGCATTGTTTCAGTTAAAGGAACTGATAGGTGGTTTGAAACAGACGTGGCCAGCCAAATTCTGCGGGGTTGTCGGCCGCTTATTCGATTGATCCAATCATCATTTCCCCAACCAAAGGCATATTGTGTAGGTCACGGCCGCTAACAGCCGCGAACGCAACCGAGTTTGCCGTTCCCAGAGGACAGGTCGCCAGTTTCATCGCCGTACCCACAAGTTGGATGTTCTGATAAACCGCGCCAACCTCTTTCAACACCAACGCATAGGCCAAATCGCAATAGGCCGCTCGGACGGCAGTCATATCCGCCGAGAGCAGTAGCAGAACTTGCGTATGTTCAGAGCGGTTTGCCGACGCGGCGGCGTCCTTCAGCATGCTACACAATAGGGCGTTAACTTCTGCGATCATGTTAAGGCCATGCTCAGCACTGTCATAGACGTACAGACCGGCTTCTAGACCTTCGCAACGATTGACCAAAAGATACGCGGTCAACGCGTAAAGGCCGCCTCCGCTCGGATAAGAATGGTGTTGACCCAACGGATGGAAACACCGGAACAACAACTCGCTCAATTGATCCTTCGCAATTGGTGTGCGCCCTTGTTCACGGCGGCTCTGGCGATTGCGGGACACCACGGCGAACGGAGGATCACCTGCGGCAAGGGCGTCTACGTCATGTTTCGGCAGGACTATTTCCGGATCATTGCCTGGGGCTTGGGTTGGGCGCTGCGCTGGTCCGGTTTTGCCAATATGCGCGCGGGTGAACCCTAGGCGGGTGCGCTCGACAAATAGGGTTTCGTGAACCGGCGCAGCGGGTTTTTCGTCGCACTCCAGCAAACCGCACCAAGCAAACAGGCAGATAACAGCCTCGAATACTTCCTGCTCAATCTCGGGCACACTGTTTGCTGCATTTGCGGAATCTGATCCGGCAGAGAGCTCGAAAATCAGCGGTGACAGTTTGGCGTCCAAAAGTTGCATCGAAGCCCAGCTTCCTGGTACCCGCGCCTGCAACCCTTGCTTTTGCGGAGACAACAGTGTTTCACGAGACAGCCTGAGACTGTTTTTAGGCGTGAAATTCGGAAGGCCCGAGACAGGGGAGCGTTGCGGAACACAAACCGCGATGGGCTTGTCATCCTGCATAACGAACCGACAGAGAAACCCGCGTTGATCCAGACGAAACAAAAACGATGCACAGACATCCTCTGCCTCCGGGTTTCCGGATACGAAATTCGTGAGGTCTGTTTCGCTCATAAAGCCCAGCGCAAGCTTCTGGGCAAGCGTCACATGGGCATCCTCTGTCAGGTTGATCGACCCCATCGGACTATTGAGCCTCGTTTCCCCCGCTATTGTGTCCAGCAGAACATCAGGCGCCAGCCCATAGGCCCAGATAGTCGGTCGCTCCATCACATTCCTCCTGCCAGGCTATCGCCGTGACTTTGCCGCCCGGCCCGGTTGGGGCTCAACACGCGCGTCTGAACGCACAGTTCTTCCAACGCAGCCCGCTGACGTTTCTGGAATACCTGTTCGACACGTTCGGTAGCGTGTCGCAATTTGACCTGGGTGCTGGCCCGATCGTCTTTGTGCACGACGCCGATATGGTGCGAGCCTTGCTTCGATTTCACGAGGCCGACCTGCGTAAGCCCGACTTTTTGCGAGATTCGAATACAGGCTATTGGGGCGACGGCCTGACAACACTGAATGACCCCGAGACTTGGCGGGCTCGACGACAGGTTTTGCTGCCGTTGTTTCGCAGCAGTCTGCGCGCACCTCGGCTGGCTTTGGCGGCTGAGCTTGCACATGAAACCGTAGCGCGCTGGAAAGGCGGTGAACAGATTGACCTGCCCCACGAGGTTCGGTTGCTGATCAGTCGCCTCGCAATACGCAGCGTGTTGGATGCCGACGTTCAGGGCTTTGGTACGGACCACGGGCGCAGTGGACTTGTGACCATGCAAGAAGCCTATGGCGAGGATTTCACCGCAACCCTGAGACATGTCACCGGAGCACTGCAGATGACGCGTCCTCGTGCTCCCGCGCGCATGGACAATGTGGTTGCCCTTATCCATGCGCGGTTTGACGAGTTTGTCGATCGCGGTGACATTCTGTCGGCATTGGTTGCGGCCCAGCGCAACGCGCCTGAAACTCTGTCTAGGCAAGATGTTATTGGCGAGATTGTTCAGATGCTGTTTGCCGGGCATCTCACGATTCCATTTGCCCTGACCCAGTTTTGGCGCGATGTCGCCAGCCACAAGTTGCATGAAGGGCTGCATGCCGAGGCGACGGCTTTTGATGAAGAGAAACGCCTGAACGTTGCGACCCTTGGCGCAAGCGATACGGTGGCAATCCTTCGCGAGTCGATGCGCCTGTCGCCCCCTGCGCCTATTCTCTACCGAGAAATCGCCAAAAGCTTTACGCTGCATGACCATCAACTGCCTGAAGGTCTTGGGGTTTGGATCAGCCCGGAGTTGCTGCATCGGGATCCTCGTTACTTTGCTCAGCCATCCCAGTTTCAACCCGACCGCTTTGCCGCAGGCCGCGTTAAGCCCAACTCAGCCAAAGCTTATATTCCTTTCGGGGCAGGTCCAAGAGTTTGCGTCGCAGCCGCTCAGTCACTTTTGCAGATGGCCGTTATAATTCAAGTAATTGCGCAAAACTACACTCTTCACCCGATAGCTGGGACAGAAGGTCAGTTTGAAGTTCTAAGCAGAAACCAAACCTGAATCTCGACATGTAGATGAACCGGTTGTGAACAAGACAACAGAAACCCAACTCGCACCTTGATCGACTCCTTAGCCTGTGAAAAGGTTAACAAAACGCTAAGGCCTAATGCAGATTAGCGGAAGGCGACCTAAAATAGGGAGGGATGTTCCATGACAGCACCAACAAATGAAGACTGGGGCAAAATGCACGCCAAGGCTTGGAAAGACCCAGAGTTCCGGTCGCTGCTAGAGCAGGACCCGACCTCAGCGGTCAAAGCATATGGCGAAGAGATCGGCAAAACCTTCACTCAGATCGTAAACGTCGGCGACCGGCCAGACGGTGTGCATGACGATGATTTGCATGAGCATGACACCGCAGTCGCTCCGCCGGCGTGCTGCTAAGGGCATGGGCCCCAATGTATGCCAGTGCCATTGCGGCACCACGGTTTAAATCAAGCCTAGAGGCGATCGTTGTCCCGGAAGAGGGCTTGTACCTTTTCAGCCACAAGGGCCATGTTTGCCTGACCAGCCCAATTTTCTCGGATCTGGCACCATTGCTGGACGGGTCTTTTCTGGTTGACGACATATTTGACCAACTGTGCCGGCGCTATCTCAGTGCCGACATATTCTCAGCGTTGGACATTCTGAAACAGCGCGGCTTTCTAGCCGAAGATACGGCCCCCATCCCCCGCGAGCAGCAAGCCTTCTGGGAATGCGCTGGGGCATTGCCGTCGCAAGCGGTGGAACGTCTAGCAAACGCGACGGTCGATGTAATCTGCGACGATGGAACTGCCGAAGATCTGCGCATGTTGCTTGAAAGGAACGGGCTTTGTGTCGCGGATCGCGGTGAACTGAGTGTCGTTGTTGCAGACGATTACCTAAACCGGGACTTGGCCGAGTGGAACAAAAAGGCCGTCGCAGAACAAAGACCATGGATATTGGTTAGCCCTGGCGGAATGGAAAGTTGGCTGGGCCCGGCGTTTGTTCCCGGCGAAACCGCATGTCTTGAATGTTTGACGCAGCGCCTTCGGTGGCACCGGAGGGTCGATACCCACATTGGTCGTTTAAATGGCTTGGACAAAGCGCGGCTGGCCCCGCAAGGTAGTCTTGCCGCGTCAAAATTTGCGGCCTTGGCCGAAATCGCGACGGAAGTAGCGCGCTGGATCGGAACGGGCCGACCAGAGATGTTGGCCGACCGAGTGATCAGTACAGATCATCTGTCAATGCAACGAAAGGCCCATGTTCTGACGCGTCGCCCTCAATGCCCAGTATGTGGCGATCCCGCACAGACGCAAACGGCACCCGATAGACCGGTTCTGCGATCCCGCCCCAAGCTGCAAGGAACAGATGGCGGGCACAGATCGCGCCGCCCCGCCGATATTCAGGCTGCTCTGGACAGGCATGTCAGTCCGATCACCGGTATTGTCGGCGCGCTGGAACCAGGTATCCGCAGCGGGCCAGACGGCAGCCCCGAGTGGATCACACCGACTTATTCCGCCGATCACAACTTCTCGGATTTGCACGACAGCAAGTTCTTCCTGCGCGAGGGTCTGCGGCGACGGTCTGGCGGCAAGGGGCGCAACCCCAAACAGGCTCGCATCAGCGCGATAGCTGAATCATTGGAACGGTACTGCGGAGTGTTCGACGGCTCGGAACCTCGGCATCTTGCCCGGTACCGGGACCTAGACAGAGCGATCCCGCCAAACGCGTGTCAGGGCTATAGCGCCCAGCAGTTTGCGGATCGTGCCGAGCTTAATCGCAAGACGCACAAGGCCTATTGGGTGCCTGAACCTTTCGACCCTGAGGCGCAAATTGAATGGACGCCACTCTGGTCATTGGGAGAAGCGCGCATACGCCATCTGCCGACCTCCATGTGCTATTTTGGCTATCGAGGACCCGGCCCAAGTTTCGGCCGCGCCGACTCTAACGGCTGTGCCGCCGGCGGAACACTGGAAGAAGCTATTCTGCAGGGGCTATTGGAGCTGATCGAACGCGACGCTGTCGCGATCTGGTGGTACAACCGGCTGAACCGGCCAGGCGTCGACCTGGCCGCTGCGCGCGACTCTTACGGTCGTGACCTGTCTGCGCACTATGCCCAACTGCATCGAACCCTCACGGTGATAGACGTTACAAGCGATATCAGCATCCCAACATTCGCAGCGATCTCGGCCCGAACAGACAAACAAGAAGAAGACATCATTTACGGCTTTGGTTGTCACCTCGACCCAGAGGTTGCCCTGTCGCGAGCTTTGACGGAAATAAACCAATCCCTTGAAGCCGTTCCTAAAACGTGTGGCGCAACTATGCAGCAAAGCTATCTTGGCAATTCGGATGCAATAGATTGGTGGCGCACAACACGGCTGCATGAGGCGCGCTACCTTGTGCCCGACGAAACGCAGCCCATGCTTGCGCTGGACAGCACGCACAGCCTCGCAGCTGACGACGTGCTTGAGGATATCCAGACCTGCCTCTCACGTCTGAAAGCAAAGAACATCGACGTTCTGGTACTGGATCAGACCCGACCGGACGTGAATTTCCCGGTTGTGCGGGTCGTTGCACCGGGCTTGCGCCACTTCTGGGCCCGGTTCGGCCCCGGACGGCTTTATGACGTTCCCGTAGAGCAGGGTTGGCTTGCTGAGCGGACGCAAGAGAACGACCTGAACCCGCATGTGATACAGTTTTGACCGCAACCAAATAGGATTTCAGTTATGATCAGCCCTACCCCTTTTGACTATGCCCGCCCTTTCGACATTATGATCGGGATGTGGACCGGTCATTCGATCGTCTACGATAACAAGGGTGAATACCTGTACACTGGCCCAAGCATCCTGACCATCGACTGGAAAGAGCCCGGGAAGGTCATGCACTACCGGCAGGAAGACCTTGGCAGCCTTGACCAACTGATCCAGGAACACGAACACGGAAAAGCCCTTGAAGACCTTTTTGTGCTGCGAGAATTTGAACTGCAGGTTGATGGCAAATCGTGCCAATCGATTACTGGCGCGGTCAAGGTCCACGGTGTCGAAAGCTCACCGGGGACGTATCTGTTCCACCTCAATTTTCCGACCGGGGACTACTACAACAACCAGTATTTCCTGAATCCCAACCAACGGCGCATTATTGGACCTTTTGTCCCGCGGGATGAGGAAGGCAAAACCAATGGTTTTCAGTTTGTCGTGTCGCAGACCTTCGAACGCATCTCTTATGATGTCCCCAAGGACGCATTCTGACACGCATGGTCACGCCAGCAGCCTCTCAGCCCTTTACGCCAACCAAGGAAAGCGCACATGCGCTGGTAATTGGTGGCGGCATAGCAGGGCTGCTGTGCGCCCATATGCTGAAAGACCGGTATACGCGCGTCACGGTGCTTGAACGGTCTGAATATGCCCAACCAAACAGCAGCGCCCCAGCGGCCCGCTCAGCCGTACCGCAAAGCCATTGCCTGCACATGCTTATGGGTGCCGGGGCCCGCGCGTTTGACGATCTGGTGCCCGGTTGGCGCGCGGAATTGATCGCGCTGGGTGCAGTACCATACGATGCGGGCGCGGATGTCGCGATGCGGGTATCTTCGGGATGGCTCCCGAGGGTTGAAACCGGCATAACCCTGTACGGCGCTTCGCGGTGCCTGATTGAAACGGCGCTGACCCGATTACTGAGCCGCGCCGGAAATATACGCATCCGGCAAGGCGATCGCGTCATGGGTCTGACGCTCACGCCAGACGCATCGCGCGTCTCTGGTGTCCGGGTTCAGACGACCACGGGCGTTGTTCAGGTCTTGGACAATGCCGACCTTGTCATCGATGCCAGCGGCGCGGCCTCGCGTCTGCCGCGGTGGCTAGCCCAGCACTTCGGAGACACGCATCACATCACCCGAACCGAGATCGCGCCCGGTCGGCAATACGTTTCACTTTGGGTTCGCCTACCTGCGGATAAAGCCCCTGACTGGCAGGGACTTGCGCTGGCCCCTACCCGCCAATCGAGCGGACGAGCGGGAATGATAATGCGTGCTGAAAATGACCTTTGGGGCGTGGTATTGCAAACACCCGAAACTGAACCTCTGCCCACTGATGGGCCGGGTGTACTGAAGCTGGCGGCTGGTTTGTCCGACCCCACCTTGAGCGACATATTGGAACACACCGAAACAGTCGCGCCGCCGCATTTGTTTGGACGCACGGCAAACCGTCGACGTCGGTATGAGGACTATCCCTCGTGGCCCGAAAACCTGTTTGCTCTCGGCGACAGTGTTTGCGCGCTGGATCCCTATGCCGGGCTAGGAATGACTGCGGCCGCGCGGGGGGTCCAGCTGCTTTCGCGATGGTTGGATCAGCCAGAACCACACGCGCGGTCTTTCCAGTCTCAATTGGCCCGGCACAATGAATGGCCTTGGCGCATTGCCACCGGAACATGGACAGACCCTGAAGCAAATACCAACCTGACACCTCAGATCGAAAGCCTTGTTCAAGCCGCGCCATTTGACCCAGCGTTGGCCATAGTTTTGCTGGAGTTTCAGCATATGCTACGCGCACCCGAATCCTTTTTGAACGAGGCCGTAGCATGAAAGTTGCTGTATTGGGCGGAGGCACCGCCGGATTCATCGCTGCGGCCCATATGACCCGCTATTTCCCAAAGGCGCAGCTTTGGCATATCTACGATTCCCGCATTCCGCCGATCGGCGTTGGTGAGGGAACCACACCACGTTTCCCGTTGTGGCTAGACGAAGTCACCGGCGTCGGCCCGGATGAAATCGCGGAACGGTGCGGCGCGACGGTCAAATTGGGGTCCTATTATGAAGGCTGGGGATCGCGGGACGTGGATTTCGTGAACCGCTTCCAGCCACCGCGCCTGTTCGGATACCACTTTGACGCCGGTCGCGTGACTGGCATTATCCGAGACCATGTGCGCGCGACCCAGATGGATGCGAGGGTGGTTTCGTTGGACAGCTTGCCCGGCGGCGTGAATATTGATTTTGAGGATGGCAGCCATCTGCACTGCGACTACGTTCTGGACGCGCGCGGTTTTCCTCCAGGGGCGTGGGATCAAGCACCGGCAGACCCTGACATAATCCGAATGGATTGGATCCCGACAGGCCGCGCGATGGTGCGCCGCCTTCCGCCCAGCGCGGACACCAGCATGTCCCGTATCGTTGCCCGGCCACACGGGTGGATCTTCCAGATACCGCTCAGGGAATGGACATCGTGCGGATATGTGTTCAATCCCTCACTAAGCAGCGATGAGGACGTATTGGCGGATTTCGACAGCTTCCTCAAAGAAGAAGGTGCGGAACTGGCCGAAATTCGCGTTCGGGTCAGTTTTCCGAATTTCATGCGGCGCACGTGGTTTGATGGGCGCGTCTTTACTATCGGCAACGCGGCCTCGTTCGTTGAACCGCTTGAGGCCACCGCCATTGGCGCAACGATCATGCAGGTCCGTATTGCGCAGCGCTGGATGACGGACCATCACCCCCAAAGTACAACAGATATCCAAGCCGTCGATCATGCCAACAGAACAATGCGGGCTTATGTCCTGCGCAACTCGTTGTTTATCGCCTGGCACTATGTGCGTGGTTCACGCTGGAACAGCCCATTCTGGGATTTGGCTGCGCGCAGTCTTGAGTACGCCGGGAAACACGCGTACCTGAGGGGGCATATCGGTGCCATGAGTGATTTTCTGGATGTCGGACGCGACTTACCGGGCACGGAAATCGGCGCTTGCACGAAACAGGATATTTGGGAGCAGGACATCTTGCCCAAGCTGACTAAATTCATCCCGTTCGGAAACTTCTCGGAACTAAATTTTGCACAAGTTGGCCATGGTATAGGCTATTATAACGCAAACAATACGTCGGCGGGTAACGGCACTCATGTCTAGTATCAATATGTCCTTCGTCCCGGGCTTCCAATTGTCCGAACGTCTCTATGAAGGCACCAACTCCTTTGTGTTTCGCGCAACACGGGACTCGGATGGGGAACATGTGGTCATCAAGATCCTCAAGAACGACTTCCCCAGCGCCAGCCGACTTGCGCGATACCGCAGCGAGTTTGAGATTACCAACAGCCTGAACCTGCCGGGCGTGATCCGTGCCCTTCAACTCAATCGTCACGACAAATCGCTGATGATGGTGCTGGAAGACTTCGATGGCATTTCAGTCGGTGAACTGCTCTCCAGCCGGGCGCTGTCACATGACGAATTCCTTGAGACCGCCCTGCAGATCACCCGCGCCATAGAGGGCATCCACCAAGCCAACGTCATTCACAAGGATATCTCGCCTCAGAACGTATTGATCAATCCCGGCACGGGAGAGGTCAAACTGATCGACTTTGGGATTGCGACGCAGTTTTCGACCGAACATCCTGTTCTGAAAAGCCCCGAAGTTCTGGAGGGTACGCTTCCCTATATCTCGCCGGAACAGACCGGACGCATGAACCGGACCCTTGATCATCGCACCGACTTTTATTCCATGGGTGCGACTTTCTACGAAATGCTGACCGGCGTGCCCCCGTTTGAGGCCGAAGACAAGCTGGAACTGGTGCATTGCCACGTAGCGCGTGAACCGGTTCCGGCGCATCGCCGCAATCCAGATGTATCGCTGCCCCTGTCGAAGATTGTCGGGCGTATGATGGCCAAAAAGGCTGAAGACCGATACCAGAGCGCCGCAGGAATTATTGCCGATCTCGAAGCCGTTCGCCTTGGCGTGAACCTGGACCGGTTTGAACCGGGACGTCGGGACCAGACCGAACGCTTCACTGTGCCCCAGCGGCTATACGGTCGCGACCGCGAAGTGCGAACCTTGCTAGAGGCCTTTGAACGCGTTCGGCAGGGACCGGCTGAAATGATGCTGGTTTCAGGGTATTCAGGCGTTGGTAAAACCGCGCTGGTCAACGAAGTCCACAAACCGATCACCCGTGAACGCGGGTATTTCATCAAAGGCAAATTCGAACAGTTCAAGAAGAACGACCCATATTCGGGTTTGACAGTCGCGCTGAAAGACCTTGTGCGGCAGCTCTTGACCGAAAGCCAGACACGCCACGCCACCTGGCACAAAGAACTGAACGAAGCCCTGGCGCCCAACGCCTCGGTTCTGTTGGACGTTGTACCCGAACTTGAACTGATCATCGGCCCGCAGCCGGAAGCTCCGGAACTGGACGCCGCCGAGTCGATGAACCGTTTCAATCAAACAGTTCGGCGGTTCTTGCGTGCTTTGTGTGCACATGACCGGGTTGTGGTGCTTTTCCTGGACGACCTGCAATGGGCCGACAGCGCAACGCTTGGTTTGTTGTCCGTGATTTTGACCGATGAAGAAATCGGGCGCCTTCTGCTGATCGGAGCGTACCGCAGCAACGAAGTGGACGCGATGCATCCGATGACCCGTGCTCTGGATGCTGTAAAAGAAGCCGGGGGACGTCTGTCCAGCCTGTCCCTTGCCCCATTGGGTATGTCGGATATCGCCAGCCTGATTGCAGATACGCTACACGCCGACGCATCACGACTGATCGACCTAGCGCAACTTGTGGTACAAAAAACGCAGGGTAATCCTCTATTCGTGCGTCAGTTCCTTACGGATCTGCACCATGAAAAACTGATCACCCAGCAATCCGAGTCAAACGGTGAACCCGCGAAATGGGTTTGGGACATCCAGGCGATCCGCGCTGCCAAAATAACCGACAACGTGGTTGATCTGTTGCTTGAAAAACTGCGGCGCCTTCAACAGGATACGCAGAACGTCCTGCAAATTGCGGCCTGTATTGGCAACCGTTTCGATATTGAAACACTGGCACTGATCCTCAAGATCGAACCTCAACAAGCATTTGAATGTCTGTTGCCCGCAATTAGGGAAGAGATGATTCAGCCATTGTCCGATCTAGTGGTGACGGAAATGGACAACGCGCTGTCGCCGCTTGTCGTGCGGGATTTCGCATTTCAGCACGACAGAGTGCAACAGGCGGCGTATGGCCTAATCGAAACAGACGGTCACAGCAGCGTGCACCTTGCAATCGGACGCCAACTGAGAGCCCGGCTTGCGGAAGATGAAATAAACGACCGTATCTTCGAGGTGGTCGATCAGTTGAATATCGGCCGGGACGATATGGAGGACCGAGCAGAACAGCTTGATCTTGCCCATCTTGACCTGATCGCCGCCCGCAAGGCCTTTGACTCGGCCGCTTACGGTGCCGCGCTGTCTTTCGTGAACACCGCCTCAGAGCTTTTGGGGTCGGACGGCTGGAACCAGAATTACGAGTTGATGTTCGAGGCCCAAAACCTGTCAGCATCTCTGGAATATCTAACTGGTAATTTCGAACGTTGCACCGAAATCGTTAACGCAACCCTTGAACATGCGCGCACCGACCTAGAGAAAGCCGAGATCTACTTTACACGGATCGCCCAGCACACCCTTTTGATGGAGTTCGACGAAGCCATCAATGCGGGGATAAAAGCGCTGGAGCTTGTCGGGGTTCAGATGAGCCTCGAGAACCTCGAAGAGGCTGGGCAAAACGCTATCGGTCAGGCAGCCGGTATGCTGGGCGAGGGCAACCCAGCAGATCTTTTCGGAAACCCGGACGTGGACAGCCCAGAAATCGCGCTGGCCCAACGTTGTTTGCGGCATTTGACCATTGCGGCCTTCCTGAACAGGCAGAAACTTTTCCCACAGATCGTCGGCACCTCGGTTCAACTGTCGCTCAAGCATGGCAACGCACCGGAATCCGCGTTGTTCTTTGCCAATTTTGGCCTGATCATCGGTGCATTCATGGGCAAGTACCGCGAAGGTCTGGCCTTTGGGGAATTGGCCCTGCGGTTGTGTGACAAGTTCGGAGCGCGCGCGCCGACTGCAACCGTTTGCCTGGTCACAGGTGTCGAGTTGATCCCGTGGGTCCAACACGTTCGCAATGCGATTCCGGTGATCGAACGAGGCTATCGCGAGGGAATGAACTCGGGCGATATCTTGTGGGCCGGTTATCTGGTCATGTATCGGGTCGTGATAGACAGTTTTGCCGGCAAACCGCTGGACCAGGTTCTGGATGCGATGCCCGCGCAACTGGACGCTCTGCACAAAGCCCAGAACCATGGGGCAGCCGCAGGTATCAACGCCTATCGTCTGGGGCTTTCGACCCTCGCCGGGCGCACGCAATCCAGTGCCGATTTCTCCACTGACGACCTGGACGAAGCCGCGTTTCTGTCAGCGTGCGAGCAGAACCAGATGTCCATGGCCATCTGTTTCTATCGGATTTTGAAAGCGCAGGCTCTGTATGTCTTTGGACGCCCTCATGACGCACTGCTCGAGACAAAACTCGTTGAGCCCCTTCTGAGCTTTGTGATCAACCATCCTTGTCTTGCCGATCAACTGCTCTACCAGTCTCTGTCCATTGCGGCTATTCTGCAGCACGGTGACCCCGACCCGGATCTCAGAGCCCAGCTTGATGCAAATCTTGAAAGGCTGGGCCAATGGGCTGAGTCCGGCCCAGATAACTTTGAAGCCAAACGCCTAATGGTCGCTGCTGAAGTCGCACGTCTGGATGGCAAAGATGTCGAAGTCCTCGATCTGTTTGACGGAGCTATTGAGGCGGCTCAAAAAGGTCGGTTCCTTCAGGACGAAGCGTTGGCCTGCGAACTGGCCGCGCGGTACATCATGACCCCACGACCGAATGCCCGGATCGGGATGATGTATCTGCGGGATGCACGACATGCCTACCGCCTTTGGGGGGCTCAACGCAAAGTCGAAGAGCTTGAGCTGGAGTTCCCGCAACTGCTTGCCGAACATCGCGAGCGTCGCGCCACCAGCCAGCCTGTGACAGAAAGCATTTCTGCGAGTACGCAAGTCGCGACCAATCACTTGCTTGGGCAAGATCTTGACCTGAACACCTTACTTAAGGCCGCGCAAACCATTTCAGCCGAAGTGGTTGTGGGGCGCCTATTGGATCGGCTGCTTGGAATTTTGATCGAGAACGCCGGTGCGCAGCGCGGCGTTCTATTACTGGCGCGCGGGGACGATCTGGTGATCGAAACCGAGGTTAGCGTCATATCCGACGGAACTGGCGTTCAGGAACCCGTTCGGCTCGACTCGGCTGAAGGCGCACGTTTGGTCCCGGCCAGCGTGATCAACTATACGGCGCGTACGCATGATGTTGTCCTTGTGGACGACGCTCAGATTGATGAGCGGTTCATGGTGGACGCCTATGTCCAGGAAAACGAAACACGTTCGGTTCTGTGTCAGCCGATCCTGCACCAGAACGAACTGATCGGCCTTGTATTTCTGGAAAACAATCTGGTCAGTGCAGCGTTTAAACCTGAACGCGCTCATTTGCTTTCACTGCTTTCGGGTCAGATTGCGGTATCTATGCGCAATGCCGAGATCGTTGAACATCTCGAAGACAAAGTCCGCGAGCGCACCGAACAACTTGAGGTTCACGCCAAGTTCCTAGAACAGACCTTTGGCCAGTTTCTGGCCAGCGAAGTCGTCGATCAACTGTTGAAATCTGCGGACGGGATCGACTTTAGAGGTAAGAAGACGACGGTCACGGTGTTGATGTCAGACCTGCGGGGTTTCTCGACCTTGTCCGACACACTGCCGCCAGAAAACATCGTGGCTATGCTGAACAGCTATCTCAGTGAGATGACAAACGTCATTCAGAAATACAACGGCACGATTGATGCCTTTATCGGTGATGCAATCCTTGTGGTGTTTGGCGCCCCCCTGCAAAGACCCGACGACACTGAACGCGCCCTGGCCTGTGCTTTGGAAATGCAGCAGCGGATGGTGCGGGTGAACGAGTGGAACACCGCGAATGGTTTTCCTGAAATCGAGATGGGAATCGGGGTGAACACAGGTGAAGTTGTGGTCGGAAACATCGGCTCAGACAAGCGCGCAAAATACAGTGTTGTCGGTAGCACGACCAATCTGGCGGCGCGGATCGAAAGCTATACTGTCGGCGGGCAAATTCTGATTGCAGATGAGACACTCAAGTCGTCAAGAGCGCCCCTGGAACTTGGCAGCAAGCGCACAGTCGAACCCAAGGGTGCTGGCAAGCCGCTGGTGCTGCACGAACTTTTTGGCGTGGGTGGAACTTACGACATCAGCCTGTCCGCTCAACCGGTCGAATTGGTCGAGATAAATCCACCTCTACCCGTTCACTTTAGGACCGTCGTTAGCAAGCAAGTCGTTGGCGACACCCAAGAGGGCAAGCTTTTTAAACTGTCCCCGTCGGAAGCCTGTATTATGACGACAAAGGCACCCAGCCCCCTTACGGATCTGCAAATTCAAATCACGCAAGCAAACGGTTCTACCGAACCCCTGACGGTGTTTGCCAAAGTACTGGATCAAAACGATCAGGACGGGTGCTTTACCGTTCGCTTTACAGCCGTACCCCCTGACGTTCGAGCGTCGCTTCAGAAGTTCGCTTAGGAGACCTAAACCACAACGCTTCGCTTTCAATTGTGTTGGCGCGACAAAACAAGTCTTCACTGGTAAAAGACTCGTTGAGTTTCCACCCAGACGAATGCGAGGCCTTGTTTTGTGTGTGATCCAGCCCCCGTTTCACCGGACAACTAAGCGGTATTGGTTTTTGGCTCTTGTGAACTTGCGCGGCGGTTTCCATTGCAGGTCGCTGTGCGGGTGGTTTCCGCTTTGATCTTGGGATCCAATTTCCCATCAATTAGAGGACGCTTGAAGCGCCGGGGCCTGCTCATCACTAAGCGAGTCAAAATTGAATGCCGATATACGCGTTCGCCACGTGGCAGATCAGCAGGAACAGGCGCCTTCGGCGTCTGATCTGCAATTCAGCCCTGATTTTCCCAAAAGGGAAGTCAGGATCATTGAAATCGGTCTAGGTGCTTGATGAAGGAAGTGAGGCGAAAATGGCAAGGTTCTGTCGCTGGTGGCAGAACTATGTGTCGCCTGACAAGGATACAAATGGCGGACCGAGGAGCAACTATACACTTTATATGACTTTTTGTTAAAAATTTTTAAAATCTTAGAAGCTAATATGCATACCACTAAACATACCACACTAATCATTGGAACTGGCGCTTCAAAGCCTCAGGTTCGAGCATGACGGAACGACCGGTAACTAAGAATAGCAGACACTCATACAAAGTGCAGTGAACGTCTCCTTCGAGCCAAAGCGAACACTCGCTCAAACTTGATTTGGGGGCCATTATTATCCCAAAACCATCTATTTGACTGACCGGTTGCCAGAATCGCAGTCTTAGGTGATCCTTCAAGAAATCGAAGGATCGCAATATGTTTAGGTTTCTATTAATTGCATTCGGTGTTTGCGTATCTACTTTCGCGTTAGCGCAAGAGTCGTCCGAAGATGTGGCGGGAAAAGATGATACCTCGGCAACCTCATCCAGCCTGCTAACTGATGCTGAGTTGCAGACATTGGTCGCCCCGGTTGCTCTTTATCCCGACACGTTACTCATACAGATATTTGTGGCGGCCACCCAGCCATTGGAAATTGTTAAGGCTGAGCGGTATTTGCTGGATAACGCCGACCGCGACCCCGTTGAACTTGAGCCGGAAATCGAAGCAATGGGATGGGATCCTTCTGTCAGCGTATTGGCGACGGCGTTTCCCGAAGTTGTTGGGCAGATGGCCACCCATATCGACTGGACCGAGACAGTCGGCACAGCCATGTTGGCCCAGTCCGATGATGTGATGGATGCCGTGCAGGTCATGCGGGATCAGGCAATTGACAGCGGCGCTCTTGTTTCAGGTCCCGAGCAAACTGTCGAAGTGTCTGACGACGACACAGTAGTAATTACACCGACAGAACCCGAAACGGTATACGTCCCACAATACAATCCCGAGACGGTTTATACTGGGCCGTCAACCGGGGATGTTGTGGGCGCAGCACTACTAACGTTTGGCGCCGTTGCCCTGATCGACGAAATTTTTGACGACGACGATGATTGGTATGACTACTGGGGGTGCCGAAATTGCGGTGGCTGGGGCGGTGGTCCTATTTACAGAAATCCAAACATCGACATAGACGTCGATGGCAACGTCAATATCGGCAATGATATAGATTTAGGTGACCGAACGGATATCGGATGGAACCCCGATCCTGACCGGCAACAGGAGGCCCGGAACAAAATAGCGGATCATAAAAGACCTGAAGGTGGCCGCGGCGACTTGCCGGTTAGCCGTCCTGACGGTCGCACGGATGAGCTGCGTGCAAAGTTGAGCCGAGAATCTGGTGCTGCAGATATCAGCCGGGACCGCGGGGCGGCAGCAGCTGCGGTCGGTGCCGGTGCAGGGGCTGTAGCAGGCGGGGCACTAGCGAACCGGGGAAACGCTAATCGGGATAAGGCCGCAGCAAAGCAACAGGCCATTGATCGTACCAAACGTCCAGATTCAGCGAAAAAGCCAGTCGCACAAAGACCGCAGACCGCCAAGAAGCCGCAGGCGAAGAAAGCCGCATCGACGCAGCGCAAGCCCGCGGCATCCAAAGGGCAAGCGATGAAGAAAAAGGCGTCCGGCAGCAGAACTCAAAGCGCGTCCAAGCGTGGACACGCCGCTAAAGGCAAGCGGAGACGGTAAGATGCGTAGATCAGTATTTTCAATTTTGTTACTTGCCGCGACCACCAGCCCGGCTCTCTCTGAAGGAGCCAGATTTGATACGCCGCAAACCGCACTGGATGCTTTTGTTGATGCGTTGAAGGCTAATGATCAGAGCAAGCTGATCGAAATTTTCGGGCCTGAAGCCGAAGATCTGGTTGGAACGGGGGATCCGGCGGAAGATCAAGAAAGAAGGCAGGAAATGCTTGGCATGTATGCCGAGGGGTATCGTTTCCGGCCTGAGGACGATGGCGTTGTACTTCTTCTGGGTGAAGACGGTTGGCCTTTTCCTATCCCAATTCTGCGAAAAGATGATGGTTGGCGCTTTGACCTGGAGGCTGGTATCGAGGAACTTTCAGCTCGTGAAATAGGCTTGAATGAGTTGGAAGTGATCGAATTGCTTGAGGCCTATGTTGACCTGCAGGCAGCTTTCCGGCTTGTGGACCATAACGGGAATGGCGTTATGGAATTCGCTCAGACGATCATTTCTGATCCCGAAGAGCAAAACGGATTATTCTGGCCCGGTAAAGACAGCTTTGTCGGTGCAGCGCTCGCCCGCGCTGCAGCTTCGGGGTGGAGTGACGGTCAGGCTGACTATGAAGCCGAACCGTTTCTTGGCTATTATTACACAATCCTGCAAGAGCAGGGCCCTAACGCTCCTGGGGGTGCCTACCCTTATTTCGTCGGGGATCACTTCGTTGCAGGACATGCCTTGCTGGCAATACCGGCAGATTACGGAGAAACTGGTGTCCATTCCTTTCTGGTTGGCGAAAACGGCATAGTCTACGAGGCAGATTTTGGCCCGGAAACACTCAGTATTGCTGCTGAAATTACTGCCTATGATCCAGACACTAATTGGTCACCGGTGGAGTAATGTTTGGATTGATAGTGGCGCTTAAGCTCTGCTGCTTTGCTGAGGCCACTATTTGCGGATCGTGTAACGAGCTTCAATTCGATGGTTACGTGTACCCGAACAGGTTCAGCCTGGATCGCTCTTGCAACACACATTGTGACTGCGAGCAAATTGTCCATCTTACTGTTTGATCCATTATTCTGCCTTAACACGTTTAAACTGAATGATCGGATAGTTCGCAGAGCGGTCTTTCATCTGAAATTGCCGAATGACTGCTGTGAGCCCAGAGCAGACTAAGTGATTTTTTAGTCTTAACCTGATATCACTCATCCTTGGGTGTGTACCAAATTGGTGATGTGTAGGCCCGCTCCTGTATCGAGTGCGGTGCTTCGTCTGGGATCTCCGTTCCGAACACCTTTGCATCGTATGTCGTCCATCGCGGCGTTGGTATTGCCAGCACTCTGACATAGTAAAACGCGTTTTGCGTTGGGTCGAAGTTCGGGTCTTCCCAATATCCGGTGAGAATTGCCTGACCGATGTCATTTGTCCAAGACGCGTTTTCTACATCCACCGTATTGCCAACCGGGCCGTCACACGCCGCGTTTAGAAGTTCACGCCCGCCACAAGCAACATCATAAACACGTTCCGACGTTGTGCCGTCACTGTTCAGCCAGCCTTTGACAATCTGAATACGGTCGAGGTTGGCCCCATCGGGGTCACGGAGCGCACGGATGAGAAGGCGCGGAGACCGACCGTCACTATCCGCTGGCAAATCCGCCCCCATCGGGACGCCATTTTCATATCCATACGCGGCAAAATCCGCACGTGGCAGGTCTGTTTCGTCGAATTCAAATCCGGCAAAAACACGAATACGCATGAGCGGCCCCGTGGTCGCATAGACTTCCTTCCGAGCAAAAGCATCCCAAATGGCCTCGCGGGTGTTTTCCCTTGCCCAAACGGCCGCCAAACCAGACGCCGAAGTCTGCCATGCATATTGGGCAACACTCTCGTCACCACCAATGCCGCCGACGACTTCTTCAAATCGGATCGGGTCAGCAGTAGGTTCAACAGCCGCGACTTTCCCGAAGAAATTGTCCTCGCCAACCGTGGACAGCGATGTATGAGCATCGGTTGAACCGATCACGCCAAACTTGAACGGGTTTGTCCCTGTTTCCGCCTCGTATCCAAGCCCCCGCCGCAATGCTGCCCGCGCATACTCGCGTGGAAGCATCCCCGGTGTCTTGGGCTCTGGTCCAAGTTGTCCTTTGTCCCACGTTTCGAAGTCAGCAAATTCATCGTCTGGTGATAGCAAGGGATGTGCTTCGCCGTCACCTTTCATTTGCGTGATTTCATAAATCGGTTCCCACTTGGCACGCTGTTTGAAATACTCAACATCGAACGGTTCGCCGGACAAGCGCACTTCGTCGAACATCAACCCGTTGGATAAATTGCCATTGTGCGGGATCGCAAGCAGCTTTTGGCCTGTTGTCTCTTCGGCTTGTTCCATCCAGGCCCAAAGGTCTTCGGGGTCGAAGCTATCAAAGTTCGAGAACGGGATGATCTTGTCAGCGCCCTCTTTGCCACCGTTGAATATGACATTCCTGTGCAGGTTGTTCCGCTGTGGGTTTGAGGTCCACTCGAACCCGATAAGCGCGGTAAACAAACCGGGTTGATTGTGTGCCTCAGCGGCGGAGGTAATGCTGCTCCACGCTGTTTGGTAAATCTCCTGATAATCTGCCAATGGGTCTGTGCCAGTGGACTTGGCTTGGCTCCAAATGGACCATGCGCCGACGGGATCACCGGCTTCGACAGCCGCGTTCAGTTGCTGGCCAAACTCCGTGGAGAGCAGCGTGGCATCTTTGGCTGAGAGCAGCGGCGCAAGACCAAGGTTCTCGGCGTGATCGGCAACAACCAGAAAATCCAATGGTCGGCGCAACCTCGCTTCGACACCGGTGCTGGATGTAACGACTTCACCTTTGGCAAACCTGTATGCTTCATCAGGGCCAAGTACATTGCCGATCATACCGGCATCGGCAGAGTATGATGTATGCAAATGAGTGTCGCCGAAATAGACCTGATTAGGGAAGTTTTGTTGTGGGTAGGGGGAATACTCTGTGTCGCCAGGTAGAGTGCTTGGGACGTCCTCGGAGTGCGCACCAGCCGCAAGCGCGATAGTCAGAATAGATGCTAAACGGATCATTTCCTAACCTCATATTTTGCTCAAAGTTTACAACGCTCAATACAAGTAACTATGACGCACAATCTGAACTCTATTCGTCCAGCACAGCAGCCGCTCAATTAAACTCTGCGAACGATGGCTGCGACCCCAAAGCGGCGTACACGCAATAACTAAAGCACACACCTGTATCGAAGTCTCAAATTAAAAAGGTGTTTTAGCGTGGTATGCTTGCGAACGTTGAGGTTTCATCAACTTTTTGCAGTTTGACGACGCGCAATCTCCTGTCGAATTAGGCCTATGTGCAAACGTGCATCATATGCTCCCTGGCGGTATGCGAGCGGCAGATTCAGATTTGCAAGGGCGGTGTCCACGTCTTCGATATTTTTGGCGACTTCTTCTACCTCAGTTGAGGTCTGTGCCTGGCTGAGTTCCTCCTCAAGCGCCGTGATACGCTGATAAAAACGCCAAACCCGGCGCTTTTGAAACCACACGTAACTGGACGGGACGATCCGTAAAAACGGTACTAAGAACAACAAAGGCAACAGCAATAACAGTACGCTGCCAAACTGTGCTGCGATCCAATATGGCAAGACGCCATGCAAAAAGTTTGGCCCAGAGTTTATGAGTTCTGTGGCAATTTTGTTCAGTGGTACAGGCGGCGAAGCCGTGTTCGGATACTCGCGCGCACTTTGCAAAATACTAGGTTCGCTATGAATGTTCTTTGCTGCATTCACTAACCTATCGGTTACTGCAGGGTGCAGATCGGATGCGGCGATAAGTGAAGCTCGCAATGCTAAGATCTTGACGTCCTCTGGTGGTCTCGGAGGGTCAAGTGTGATTGATCCTGCCGGTACAGTTACCGAATTCGCTCCGGAAAGTTTCAATGCAAGGGCATCGACCAAAGCCATAGGGACGAAAATGATTTCTGGATCAAAAATTGCATCCATAAGGTAAGGTGCATCGAGTGGAGCGACAAACAACGCCGCATCCGCTTCGTTGGCATATAACGCCTTTATCGCATCATTGCCCCCGACGTCGACGAGGTTTATGCCGACATTTTGCAACTCGGCGGCCTCAATTAGCGCTAAAGCGGCGGCGCGAGTACCGGACGCCTTGGTTCCTGCAGCTAAGCGAATGTCTCCCCATTCTCCTGCATTGGCCCCGACGGGACTAGACTTTCCGCGGAACACCACCATGGGTTCAAGAAAAATGGCGCCCAAAGACTGTAAGTTTTCGTCCTGAGGTATTTCCAGGCCACCCTGAACAAATGCGGCATCCACTTCGCCAGAAACAAGTTTCTGAATGTTCTCAACGGACCCCTCGGTTTCAACTAAAATTACCTGAATGCCGTCACGTGCAAGTTCTGCTTTATAGAGTTGTCCAACTTGCCAATATCCGCCGCCGCTTATGCCAGCAGCCAGCTTAATACTGTTGGGCGGTTTCAAGCCAAAGATCAGAAAAACAAGCAACCCGACAAACATAATCGGAAAGAGAATGAAAAGAGCTAAGCGCATTTATTCTCACGTTCAGATGATCGGAACAGATAATTCGTTCTCATTTGATAGCAGTCTTTTTGCCAACGAGAAACCGATCACAGTGGGTGGCACTCGAAAGTTCGAGTTCTTCGGTTCAAGTATCCCTAAAGATTAAGTTGGTAGCGCAAAAAAACCAAGAGCGCTTGAACTAGGTTGAAATCAAAAACTGGCCGTATAGGCAACGGTTTATCCTATCGTAAACCAGAGTTTTAGTATTGTCTTTTTTGTCGCCAACGTCCCGCATCTCGAAAATTGCAAAGTCTTGTTGCGAATGTCCGGTTTAGGCTGTCTGCGGTCCTTCGGTGAAAGCGGGCCAATGGCGGCAAAGTCCGCAGGGCAGTCGTTCATACATTGCACACCGAATGACTGCATTGAGCCCGAAGTGGAAATTCACTCGCCTAAGGCGAAATGAGTGATTTTGGACGATTTGGTATCAGCCTAATCCCAAGTAGCAGAGACAAACATCCAAAAGCCAATCCCATAGCGAGAGCATTGGCTACGAAGATGCCACCAACCAAGGATATCGCTGTTCTTCCCGCTTGTTCGATAGACGTGCCTACTACGATCGATACCCAGTCTTGAAGGTATAGTGCGAATAGGACCGAGAGCCCTATGGGCGAAATGATAAGCGCTGTGCCGAGAGAAGCCAATCCTCGGCCGAAGACGGCCCGCAGTGTTGACCCTTTCAGTACGATCGCAGCTGTGGAAGTAAAAACTACAAGTACAGAGAACAAGACGAACAATAGGTCCATAATTGGGGGTAGGTCTTTCGAGACCGCCCCGCTGACGGCCGAGGTGAAGGGCAATAGAACGAAGGTCACGAGCCCTGCAGCAACGAGCCCTGTGAATAGCTTTGGCAACATGCTAGGAGAAAGGCTGCCACCGTGGTTGTTTTTAGCTGGTATGGGCAGAGCCGGGTCAATCTGATCCCACTGCACAGGCATTGGTTTTGCGCGAGAAAGCATAAAAGCCCCCTTGAATTGTTGAATTTGAGACGACCTAGCCAGCCGCTTGTTCTTGGGAATCTGGTAGGCCGGAACGGAGTTTCTTTCGGCGCTTGGACTAATATATGCGTGATCTAGACATGCCGACGCGCGAACATTGGTATCCTTGCCACTTCAAGTGATGAACAACCTGATTGCGTAAGCGACAGTCGCTAGGCAAAAGACGCTACCGAACCAGAACGCGCTGAACCAAAAAACTTGCTTTAGCAGTTTCAATGGTAGCTCTCCTCTGGATCGGTCTTCCCGCGGAAAACCCAGTACGTGTAGGCGGTGTACGCTAGGATCACAGGCAGCAGAACGACGGCTCCGACCAGTGCGAAAGCCAAACTGCTATCTGGCGCTGCGGCTTCTGCAATCGTGAGGCTTGGAGGTAGCATATAGGGATAGAAGCTGATCCCAATGCCAATGAAGCAGACGACAAACAAGGCAATGGCGCAGAAGAAGGGTTGATAGTCTCGCTTTTCCCTCAGGCTGCGATCAAGCATCCAAGCAACAACAGCAACGATAGCTGGCACTAGTACAGAGAAAACGACGCCGGGCCACGAAAACCATCTAATCAGATAGATCGGGTCTTGGAATGGGGTCAAAAGACTGACCAGACCAATCAACGCAAGCGTCATGAGCATCAGCGGGCGGGCAAAAGAGCGCATCTGCCGCTGTAACTCGCCCTTGGTTTTCATGTTGAGCCAGGTTGCTCCTAGCAGAGAGTAACCTATCACCAAGGCAACACCCGTCAGGATAGAGAACGGCGTCAGCCAGTCCCATTGTCCGCCTGCATACAGCCGATCCTCGACCGGAATACCCTGGACCAGCGCGCCAAGCGCGATGCCTTGGCAGAAGGCGGCTAGGGTTGACCCGCCGTGAAACGCAACATCCCAGAACCAACGCGCGCGTACCGTACGCCACCGGTATTCGAAGGCGACACCGCGGAAGACAAGCGCGAGAAGCATCACGATAACGGGCAAATAGATCGCGGGCATCACCACAGAATAGGCCAGCGGGAAAACGGCGAACAAACCTCCGCCGCCCATAACCAGCCAAGTCTCGTTCCCGTCCCATACGGGCGTGACCGAGTTCATCATGACATCGCGATCATTGTCGGTTTTCGCGAAGGGAAAAAGGATTCCAACTCCCAGATCGAAACCGTCCAGGATCACATAAGTCAGAACGGCAAAGGCAATGATACCTGCCCAGATTGTCGAAAGCTCAAGCACTACGCAACCTCCGCCAAAGTAGAGATTTCAATGGGTTTTTGACTTTGCTGGAAACCGTCGGCAGGTGGTTTTCCCATGAGGCGCAGCATGTAGAATGTGCCTGCCCCGAAAACCGCGAAATATACGATGATGAAGGCTATCAGAGACGCGGCAACTGTAGGTGCATCCACTTGTGAGAGTGAGTCCGATGTCCGCATCAGCCCATACACCGTGTAAGGTTGGCGCCCCACTTCGGTGGTGATCCAACCGGCCAGTACCGCCACAAACCCACTGGGCGCCAACAGGACGGATGTCAGGTGCAAACAACGATCTTCGTTGAGGCGGCCTCGAACTCGCTGAACAAGCGACCACATGCCGACACCCAACATGGCAAAGCCAATAGCGAGCATGATGCGGAAACTGTAAAAGACGATCGCGACCGGTGGTTCCTCCTCGTCGGGGATAGTGTCCAGACCGTCAAGCGGCGCGTTTAGGTCATGTTTCAGGATCAGCGATGATAGTTTCGGGATTTCGATGGCATAGTCCACGCGCTTTTCTTCTTCGTTTGGAATGCCGAACAGGATCAGCGGTGCACCTTCGGGATGGCTGTCGAAGTGACCTTCCATCGCCATCACTTTCTGCGGCTGATGCTCCAGCGTGTTCAAACCATGAAGGTCGCCGGCAACGATCTGCAGTGGGGTGACCAGAACGGCCATCCACATTGCCATCGAAAACATTCGGGTGACCTCAGCTGTGCGATTGCGGCGTAGCAAGTGCCAGGCCGCAACCCCGGCTACCACAAAAGCAGTGGTGAGATAGGCGGCAAGAACCATGTGTGTCAGGCGGTAGGGAAAAGACGGATTGAAGACAATCGACCACCAGTCGACGGGAATGAACTGCCCCAGTTCGTTGATGTCGAACCCGGCCGGGGTCTGCATCCAAGAATTGACCGACAAGATCCACGTAGCCGAAATCAGAGTGCCGAGGGCGACCATCGCCGTGGCTATCATGTGCAAGCCGGAACCAACGCGTTCACGACCAAAGAGCATGATGCCGAGGAACCCAGCCTCGAGAAAGAAGGCCGTCATGACCTCGTAGGCCATCAAGGGACCGATTACGGGACCTGCGGTGTCCGAGAATACGCTCCAGTTCGTGCCGAACTGGTAAGACATCACGATGCCGGACACGACGCCCATGGCAAAGCCTACGGCGAAGATCTTTTTCCAGTAGTTGAAAAGGTTGAGGTAGACCTTGTCCTTGCGCCATAGCCATAGGCCATTGAGAACGGCCAAGAAGCTTGCCAAGCCAATGGAAAAGGCCGGGAAGATGATGTGAAACGACACAGTAAAGGCAAACTGGATGCGTGCCAGGGTCTCTGCGTCGAAGTTTGCGAATAGGTTCATTGCCGTTTCCTTTGGCATTGGGTTGCAAAGTGCGGCAGTGAACAGGGGCGTCTCGGCTGCCAACTCGTCGGTGTCATTCAGATGAGCCGGATTTGGGGTGGTGTCTGGTTCAGTTCGTTTGGGTTCTGGACGGTTGTTTTTGGGTTTTGGACAAAACCCGGGTCGAGATGGGCGACTGAAATTTAAAACCGCCAGCGCCTCGGACGTGGGGCGTTCGAAGGCGCAAAACAAAGTTGCCACCCGGCTCGATTACGAGCTGGATGGCAACCTCTCAGAAACTATGCGAGTTCTGTGGGGGATGGTCAGTCAAACTGCGTCCGGATGCTAACAGCGCAGGCTAACCGGTCGGGTTTGTTCGGCTTTGCTTCTCCTTTTTTGCTTCACTGGGGGTGGTGTCTTAGTCGTTCCAGTCTTTGTGTTCTTCTTTGAAGTCGTCGCGACGCTCTTGGGCTTCGTCTTGCGCGTCTTCAAAATTGTCCTTTTGGATCGCGCCGCCCACAGCTCCGACTGCGGCACCAGCGGCCGCGCCACCTACGATGCTTTCACCAGCGATTCCGGCGATAGTGGCACCGACAACTGCGCCTTTGATCGCTTTGTCGGTGACGTAGTCAGCTTGAGCTGTTGCCGCCATGGTGATCAGAAGTGCGCCTGAGATCGGGGCGATAAAGAATTTCTTCGAGGTCTTCATAGGGTTCATCCTTGTTCTGGGTTAGCAGCCACCGCGGCTGCTGTGTGCCATTGAACTAGGTGACCCGATGGCCCGCTTTCTTTTGGAGACGGGACAAGGTTTTGCGGATCTTGGACATCTTTCGACCCCCGGTGCCAGCCCCTCTAGCGGCCAGCTTTACGGAATCTGGCAGGCGTGTCACCTGTCCAGCGCTTGAACGCCACCGAAAAGGCGGCCTGATCCGCAAATCCAAGCATGAAGGCTACGCGGGCAACGCCCTCACCGCTACGCAGCATGCGTTTGGACAGATCGCACAGCACACCTTCCAGAAGAGCTTTAAAGCTAGTACCCTCGGAAGACAGGTGCCGCGTCATGGTGCGGCGCGTCAGGCCAAGCTCTCTGGCTATATCGTCGCCGTTTGGTATTGGTCCGGGAAGACGTTCGCCAAGCATATCCATAATGCGGTCGGACAGGCTGCGGACTGCATCAGGCTGAGCCTTCAGCTGTTATTCCCCGTGCCGACGCAAATGCCCAAGCAAGTTGGGATCCGCAGTCGGGATCCGAAAACTCATGCCATTTGGAGGCAGGGCCAAAGCATATCCTGCTTTGAGCCCTTCGACGGGACAGCCAGCAAGTTCGGCCAGCTTCTTGCAATGCTCGGTATCGTCCGTTTCCAGTTCAATCGAGATCGGGGCAAGCCCACCCGAGGTGATCTGTTGAACGCGTTTATAAAGACCGAAGATCAGCAATTCGCGGTGGCGCGGGTATTGATGTGCTGGGATCACATTGCTTTCCAGCGTAATCCTCGGCTCACCAGGTGCTCCTACGACGTCCAGGCGCAGGTCAGGGTCTTGCATTGCGTAGAAGCGCTGGGTCAGTGCCAGCGCATCTTCAATCGTTTCAGCCGCCCGTACGATATATGCCAAAAGCGTCCCAGGACCTTGCGCCGAAAGACCCACCCGCGCGGCAAAGGTTTTATCTTCCAAAACCCGGCACGCTGTTTCGACTGCGCCTGCCTCATGTAGCAGCTCGATGGTCGCGTCGGGGCTGTCGAGGATATCATAGGGCGCCCCCGCCATTTCCAGTATTTCTTGAAACGGAATGCGCGCGCCGGGTTCTTGCGAATAACGCAGCCCGACGTTTTGCAGCCTGTAAGCACTGACGCGTGGCACTTTTGCGTCCTCCTCTGATTGGCACGCAAACCCTTGCAGTCGCTGCAATTGTCCAAAAGCCAACAACAAATGTCCAGAACCCTAAGGATCGGGGGCGTGACGACGGTTAGGTCCGGGTCATCAGAAAGGACAAGGCAATGATCTACTTCGCAAGGTACTACCGCGTATTTAAGGCAATCCACGACTCTGCCCGACAGGAATGTTCCGGCGGAAACATGCGCGGCTTGCACACTTCGTCGCTTGGCGAACAAACCCCGAATGGGCGCCGCTGGGATCCCCCCTACAAGCCGCCTGAACAGCCTTCGGAACCCTCAAAACAACCGACCGAAAATTGACGTTCTTCGGACACTTTCATCTTCGCGCACGGAATGGCTGCGCAACAAAAGGACCTGAAACATGAAACCACCCGCGTTCCTGATGGCGCCCATACTAGGGCTCATCTCAACTCCTGCCTTTGCCGCTGGCGGCGATCCCAGATGGTGGGTCGCGCCCAATCAAACCGATACCTATGCATGGGTAGGCTTGATCGTTCTCGCCCTTGCGATACTGCTGGTCGTGCACCTGTATGCGCGCTTTGAACGCTGTACCGAACACAAATCAATCGGCACTCCGCTGCGGACAACTATTCCGACGATGCTGACCGTGGCATTGGCGTATGAGCTGATGCCTGCACTCAGCCACTTTAGCAGCCTGCTGCCGGGCGCCCTGATCCTGACCGCAATCGCTCGCGACTTCATGCTGTGGTGGCGCCCTGCTAAAGAGGAGATGGTGAAATGATCGAACTTCTCGTCACATCTTTTCCGTTTGTCCTGCGCGTGATCTATCTGAAATGGCGCGGGATGCCCGTAACGCTCTACAACGTTCACCGCGCCGTCTTTATGTGGTTTGTACTGGCCCTGATCGTCTTTTTTGCGGTGTTCTACTACTATCCCAAGTCTTACACCGGCCTTGTTCCGTTCCGGACTGTACCTGTCGTGGCCGAGAATGGTGGGACCGTCACGGACGTCTTCGTGAAGGGCGGAGACCATGTGCAGCCTGGTGATCCGCTGTTCGCTGTCGAGAACGCGTCTGAACAGGCCGCGGTTGATTTCGCGCAGCGCAAAGTAGAGGAAATCGAAAGCGCGAAATTGGCGGCCGAGTTGCAAGTCGAAACGGCACAGGCCGTTCTGGACGCGGCGCTCACCGCCAGAGAGCAGGCAAAACTTGTTCTGTTGGATCACCGCGCTCTGCAGGCCAAAGGATCTGCCGCGTTTCAGGTAAGCCAGTTGGAACGCGCCCAGGCGACCTTGGATACGCGTGAAGCAGAGGTTGAAGCCGCTGAGACACAACTGGGTGTAGCGCAAGTTCAGGCGAACGCCGTTTTGCCAGCCCAGCTTGCGTCAGCGCGTGCATCGCTGAAACAGGCCCAGGTGGAACTGTCCAAGACGTTGACGCTCAGCTCGGTGGACGGAGTAGTCGAGCAGGTCACGCTCAACGTTGGATCGCGTGCCGCTCAGGCGGCCATGAGCCCAGCCATGCTGATCGTCCCTGACCGCAAAGACGCCGAGCGTGGACGTATCGTGGCCGGGTTCTCGCAGGTATCCCACACTGAGTTGTACGAAGGCATGGCGGCGGAAGTTGCCTGTGAAAGTAACTTCAACATCTCGATGCGCAATACGGTTCTTCCAGCAAGGATCGTGCGTATTCAAGACTCAATCTCTTCCGGCCAGCTTGCGCCCAGCGGTCGCCTGATTGAGCCCAGCGAAAAGGCAAAACGGGGTCAGATCGTCGTTCATCTGGACCTCGTACACCCAGAGCACCGGGAGCTTTTGGTGCCCGGCAGCGGCTGTATCGTTCAATCCTACACCACCAATTTTGAAGGTGACATGGAAGGAACACTTGTTGCGCATGGGATCCAAGCAATGGGTATCATCAAGGCGGTTGGTCTGCGGGTCAAAGCTTGGTTCGGCCTGACATCGGGTATCGGTTTGATCGGTGGTGGACACGCCTGATTGTCGATAGACCCTCCTATTCAGTAAACACGGCTCCCGATAAATGTAGGGAGCCGTTTCTGCTGTGTGCGGGCATGCCGGATGCCAAAAGAAAACGGGGTGAATAACGGTTTCCTGCCGCACAGAGAACAGTTCGATGGGTCGCTCAGGCAGTCTTTTGCAGCAAAATGACAGCTAAGTACATTAGCCCGAAATGTCAGCTTCGTCCGCAAAGCGATCGTTGAAGCGAATTGAAACTAGCGATCACTCAGACCTCAAAGCAGTCGCTCAAAAACTCAAGAGACGCTGCAACGCAGAGAACGGTTATTTGGAGCCAAAGCAGCCTTCAAATTGAACCGTTTCTCAATTGTAAGCACCGGACGAATACGTCAATTCGTAGGAATGGCTGTACAGTTCGAACACAATACCGAATGTATCTTCTACATAGACCATCCGGTAAGGTTTATCGCCCGGGTAGTAGTAACGAATGGGCATCCGCTGCTTTCCCCCCGCCGCTACAATTTTTTTCACCAGACCTTCCACGTCGGGATCTTGGATGCAAAAGTGAAATGTCCCATTGCGCCGGTAGTCTATGTTGTTTTCGGGCGCATAGTTCCCGTCGAACTCGAAAATTTCAATCCCAACGCGGTCCGCAGTCGCCATGTGAGCTATGCGCAGTTTTTTCCATTCTGGTCCAAAGACATCCGTGCACATTACACCAATATCGCTATCATCCTCCAGAACGTCCGTTGGCGGCATGATGACGTAGAAGCCAAATACCTCGGAATAAAATTTTACTGCTTCATCCACGTCCGGCACTGAAAGACCTATGTGAGAAAAGGATCGAGGCGTGTGCGACATTGTTATTCCCTTCAACTGTTGTGGACCAAGGATCAGTTTCAACAAAATGATCTGCAAGTAGAAGTTTGCTTAACAACAGAAAAGTCAAATTGAGTTTGCCAAATTTACGACCATTGCAGGCAAATCGGTTGACCCTTCGGCGTTGATCCACGGGTAGCTATCTGACCGGTATCGAAAGCGATCAAGTCAGCAATGCAGGCGTTGTTTAGCCTGCAGAAAACGTCTTTTTCTTTATTGCGTCTAAAGCCCGCCTTAGCGCGGAAGTTCAAAGTGAAGAGGTGCAAATTACAGTATTGCGCTTCTCAAAGTGCCGAATGCATTCCTAGTTCTGGTATGATTTCTTGCGTCCTAGCGACGACCGATTTCAAATACATTTGGATAAAGCCATTTTGACGTTGCCACCGGGGAACAAGATAATATTTGATCATGGGCCTGAATTGAGCTTTCGAACGCCCCCAATTTTCTATCTCTGAGTTGCGACCGCCGGCAGTTGCACGCGACCCGCGCGCTATGTCCTCAAAATGAAATCCGTCCGCATTGTTCTTCCGTATCCAACTATGAAAATGGAGGCGTGGAGTGTTGCGGATAATTGTGCTTGGCGGCCTGCTCTTGTTAGGCGAACAAGTGCGCGCCGTTGAGCTTGGCGCGAAGTTTGACTCGATCGACGGGGGAACCTTGTCTTTGTCAGATTGGAATGGTCAACCGGTTCTAGTTGTCAATACGGCATCCCAATGCGCGTTCGCCCGTCAATACCAGAGGCTTCAAGACCTTTATGATCGGTATCGCAACCGCGGACTGGTTGTCGCCGCGGTCCCCAGGGATGACTTCCAGCAAGAACTGGCAACCAACGACGAAGTGCGCGATTTCTGCGAACTGCAATACGGTACCGATTTTTCAATGAGCGTGATAACACACGTGACTGGCCCTGACGCTCACCTTTTCTTACGGTCCTTGAAAGAGGTGGAAGGATTCGCGCCAAGGTGGAATTTCAACAAGGTCTTGATTGGCCCTGGTGGTACAGCTGTCGAAACGTACGGCTCGATCGTTGATCCGCTTTCGGCGTCCATTACGAACGAGATCGAGGAACTCCTGCCATGAAAAACCGCTCCAGCCGGATCACACTGCCCATTCATCACAAAGCGCAAGCACCCAGATGATTGTGCGGGTATGGGACTTGAACCGTTCGTCCAGCAATGGCATCCCAAAAGGAAACCAGTCTCACGTGGGAAATGTCAGATGAAAAACCTTCTTCTAACGTGCTGCTTTGGATTTGTTTTTCTTGGGTTCACTTCGCTTCCGTCGGCTGCCCAGCCTCAGTTAGGCTGGGCGTATCAGGTTGATGGGCTTGCCGCGTTTCAAGGGGATGCGGATTTGAGTGGCGGTGGCAAGTTCTCTGCGAGTCGAGCGTTTCTACGTGCTACCGCACTTTACAATCTAGAAGGCGGAAGCAGCGTTGGGCTTTCCACCAGCTTTGGCAAGCTGGATTATAATTTCAGCCAATCTAACAACCAGCCTTGGGAAAACATCCGGGACCTTCGTGTAGCTGTTCCTGTCCGGTTTCGTGTGGGGGATACAACAACGGTTTTTGTTTCGCCACAGATCAGGTGGGACTACCAAAGCGGGGCCTCCTCATCTGACGGTAGAACCTACGGTGTTTTTGCAGGTATTGCATGGCAACTGAACGAGCGCCTAACGATAGGCCCAGCCTTTGGTGCGTTTTCCGAATTAGACGAAAGCGGTACTGATTTTTTTCCGGCTCTGCTTATCGACTGGGACATAAATGAACGTTGGAATTTGAACACTGGCTCTGGTGTCGGAGCAACGCAAGGCCCCGGGTTGTCACTAAGCTACGCTCTAAACGAGGCTATCGACCTTTCGTTAACCGCACGATCAGAGAGAATTCGTTTCAGGTTGGATGGGGATGGCGTCGCCCCTGATGGGGTGGGTGAAGATAAGAGTATCCCTGTGGTTCTTTCTCTTGGGTACAATCCGAATCCTGGGGTTTCAATGAGCGTGTTTGCGGGCGCAGAATTTGATGGCCGCCTGACTTTAGATGATGCGAATGGAGCAGAAATCAGTCGGCAAAGCTATGACACTGCGCCGTTGGTTGGGCTGGCGTTTAGGGTCAGGTTCTGATCACGGCATCGAGCCAGTTTGCCATACGTGTGCAGAGGTTTTCTCGCGGCTGAGTCTGAACCACCGCTTTTTCCGCAAAGCCGAAGTTGGCTGCTACTTCTTTGAATGGCTGCTCTGCGGACAAAGCTGCCGTTCACCGCCGCGCGGCGCTGGGACGTAGCCTGAATATCCGGTTCGCGGACAAGGTGGCCGTTGGTTCCATAAACAAAACGGCCGTTCTTGGGTTTAGAGTATGCGGATTTCGTAAAGCGGGCAGGATTACGTGTCTTCTCTTCCGCAAGCACAATATCTCAATTGGCACCCTTATTGGATGCTGAAGAGGCCGCTACCAATCGAATTTCCATCATATCTCTAGGTCCAAACGCGGCTTCCAAAACGGGCGGAAGAGTTCAATCTTGGGGCATCGGTTCATCACGACTTTAAGGCCCGCCGCTTCGGCGAGTTGCGCTGCTTTGTCGTCGTACACACCGATTTGACCCCAAAGAACTTTTGCCCCGATTGCGATAGCCTTCTCGGCAAAGGCATAAAACTCTTCCTTCGGGCGAAAAACGTCTACCATATCAACATGTTTGTCGATCTCTTCCAGCGAGTGGTAGACCTTGAGCCCTCTAATTTCCGAAACATTCGGGTTAGGATTCACCGGTAGAATTTCATAGCCGATTTCACTCAGCTGTCGCAGAACGCCATAGCTGAATTTCGTTTTGTCTGCGCTAGCCCCCACCATTGCAATGGTTTTAACCGACTGCAGGATGTCTGCGAGGTATTTGGGGTCGTAATCGTAGATGCGGTCGATATCTGCTTCGGGCATCGGTTAACCTTCCTTCGGCGTCGCAATGTCAGCCTTGAGTTCGTGGGGTTTGAGAGGGTCGAGAAACGGATTGCGGTACAGCTTGTCATGGCTCTCGACCCCGATCTCAAGCGTGATGTCGGATGTCGGACGCGCCACGCAAAGGATCACATAGCCGTTCGCGATTTGCCGATTATTCAGCGCAACCTGTCGGCGTTGATCGATCGCGCCAGTCTGTAGTTTTGCCGCGCAGGTAATGCAGCCGCCATACTTGCACCCAAAAGGCAAGTCGACGCCCTGTTCTCTCAGCGTTTCCAGAAGTGGACGCCGCGCATCCACACAGTATTGCGCGCCATCTCTGTTCGCGATCGTCACGGTATACATAGTCATAGCCAGATATCGCTTGTGCAATCACCGCCCGGATACCGGCTCTCGTGACAGCGCGATGGACCATTCGGTTCTTTGCCAAAGTCCACAATGAAATCCTCGTTGATCTTCATACCGCCGTTTTCAGGGTCGCAATCGATCATCACCATAACCCCACCCTTTTCGCGGATCTCGGGATAGAACTGGTTATCCCAAGTCGAGAACAGCGAGGTCGTGACATAAAGCCTTCGCCCGTCGAGAGAGAGCTGGAACATTTGCGGACCACCCGCGACCTCAACCCCGTTAACGATCGGAGCTTTACCCAAAAGGCCCCCCATAAACACTTGTCCGGTCAGCTTAGGATTATGCGGGTCGGTGATGTCATACTGGCGCATATCTCCATGCAGCCAATTGTTCAGGTACAAATATTTGTCGTCCATCGAGATCAGGATCGCCGACATAACTCCCGGCAACGGGATCGGCCATTCGGGGTGCATCTCGTTTTCCACGTCGATGATCTTTTCCCACCGCCACTTTTTAGCATCGTCTTGCCACCAATGGATCACATTGGTCGAAAGAGCTGCGCCACAGAACCCATGCGTGCTGTCGGGGTCATGGTGGAACTTGACTTCCAGTGGCAACAGTCCGTCTTCACCCAAATAGAAGCTTTCGACCGGTTCGCGCTTTTCAAAATCCCAAAAATGCAGCTCCCGCCCATATTTCAGATGGCCCACTTCTTCCAGATCGAAGCCTGGCATGAAGGTATTGGGCGCAGCCCATTCGGAACTGACCATCACGTTGTGGCGTGGTTGGTACCAGAAATCGTAGCCAAACTTGATATCGCCCATCGAGGTTTCCCAGCGACCGACGATGTTGAACTCTTTGTCGAGATGCAGATAGCCTCCAGGAGCCTCACCCTTGGCATTTCCAAGGAAGGAAATGATGATTTCCGAGCCCAAACAGTGCACCGTATGCGGGCCCGATAGATCTGCCTTGGCCTTGATTTCGGCCCCGTCGATGATCTTATGCAACCGCGGCGCACGCGGGTCAGTGGCTGTATCAACGATGTGAAGGTTGTTAGAGCGTACGCCCGGCAGGATCAGGTATTTGCGGGACATCGAGCCGTCGTCGTGACAGGACGAACAGGCGTTCCACCCCATGTGGTGAAGCTCGTCCCCAATCCCCGGCATTTCCAGCCTATGGATTACCTGGGAATAGGTCGGGCTGTCAGGGTCGACATCCACTGTAGCAAGGTAATCAGGTTTCTGGATCCCTGTCCCAGTGTAGATGGCGATCGTGTAGAGTAGCTTTTCTCGGGGGGCTTTGATGGCTTCTTGCGGACTCTTGAAGCCCGGCCCGCAGCATTGTCCATCCATCGAGTGCTCCTCCCTTGATTCCCTAAATTGTATCGTATATCGAAAATTTAGTTATCATAAAGTGAGAAAAATGCATCTCGAACGATTAGCGCTGATTTTGGAAATCGTTGGTCAAAAAGGACGTGCGTCCGTAGCGGATATCTGCGCCCAGTCCGATATACCTAAACCGACGGCCTACAGGCTGGTTCAAGACCTTGTTTCATCCGGCCTCCTTGAATCACCAACCCGAGGTGAGTTCGCGATTGGGAACAGGCTAAAGCATATCACGTTGAGCAATCACTCTGATCCCGCTCTTTTGCAAGTGATTGCGCCTCTCCTCTCTGGTGCCGCGAATGACTACGGCGCTGCGTTTTTCTTGTCTCGGCTACGGGGCCATTGGGTTGAGATTATTCATGTGGAGACACCGCAGACGGGCGTGTCTTTTCTTCATCCAGGTATGGGCAAACGACCAATGCACGCGTGCTCTTGCGCCAAGGCAATCGCCGCCGTGTCGCCTGAGCTGCTGTCTCAAGACCGATTGGATGGGCAGCTTAAGCGGTACACAGATCACACGATTACGGACCCTAAGGATCTGGCTGCGGAACTCGATGTCATTCGAGCAAAAGGGTATGCTGAATGTGTTGAAGAGCTCGAGCGCGGGATCAGTTCTGTCGCAACAACGCTGACTAAGACAGGTGTTGGTGCAACGCTTTCAATCGGCGCTACGGCGTCTCTTCGGGTGTTTACACCTTCGAAGCGAGAAAAGATTGGGCATACACTTACCACAATGTCACACGAACTTGCACGCGCGCTAGGATGGGGTGAAGCAGATAAAGAAAGGATACCCGCTTAGGTTCATGGGTATCGCAGTGCTGTAGGTTAACGCCATTCTGCAGGACAGGTGTGTTTTGCGACCTTCGCCGCTTTTAGGTCAATGAGGGAGACAAATATGGACGATGCAATGTTTGGCGGGTTCTTCGTGATCAACGTAAAGCCCGAGTTTCGGCAGGCCTTTTTGGAGGCCAGCATCTTCCAGGCGCAAAATGTTGTCAGTGAAGAACCCGAAGTTTTCCAGCTTCAAATTATGGTGGATGAGACAAATCCAAATCGTTTCTATTTCTACGAAGTGTTCAGGAACGAAGCTGCAGTTCAGGATTATTGGGACTCTGAAACTTTCAACAACTGGTTAGACACAGTCCATAAGATGCTGGATGGCGAGATTGAACTTGTTGCCAGGATGCGCTCGCTTTTTCCGACGCCAAAAGGTTTCAAGGCGCAAAAAGCAAGCCTGCTACTATGGTAAAATTGACCGACGTTTGAAGCTATCTCCGGTGCGAGAAAATTATGGATTTTGGTGCTGGTCCGCGTTGGGCTCGAAGCAGTCTTTTGCTGTGTAGTGCATCAATTACCGCAGCGCGGGGCAAAGCTGCGGATAAGTCAGTTCGTTAGGATTTGTGATGACGGCCCAAACCTGCCGTTGAGCAAGCTGCGCGCGCGGCACTACGGCTTCACCATCGCGGTCACTCAACAGCCAACCGGAATACAGCAGGGGCAGTCCACCATCCAGAAATTCGCTGCAGGCGCGCAGTTCTTACGCCACAAGAGGTTAGGCGCGCCTGTACGTTGGATAACTTACTGGTTTTTCCATCCTTCAATCAGACCGACCGCCGCCTCGGCGTAGCTCCGCGGAAACTGATCCGAGGTTCGAGCTTTCATGATCGTATGAAGGCCCAGCAAAAGACTTATCAGCACCCGTGCGGCCTCATCCGGATCGAACTCGGAACGGATGGCCCCGTCAGCCTTTGCTCGCCTCAGTATCGTCGCAAACCGCCCCTCCAGTGCGGTCAGGTACCGCTCGATTCGCGCGTTGACCTCAGGGTCAGAGCGATCGAATGAACTGATCGAATTAAAGGCAAGACACCCGGCATCCTCAATCTTTGGCATCCGCTCGGTTGATGCGATGCCCCGAAACCAACCAGCCAGATCACCCAGCGAATAGATTTCGGGATCAGGGAAATGTCGGGCCTCGGCATTGTCCAGATAAGTATCAAGAGTCTTTAGGAAAAACTTCTCCTTCCCACCATAGGTGGTTTGCAGTGTGAACCGGGTCAGCCCCGTCTCCTGCTCAAGCTCCCGCGTGCTGGCACCGTGGTATCCGCGCCGCCAGAACAGGTCCAGCGCCCCTGCCACCGCACTGTCGTGATCCGTCTTCCGTTTGCGCGCCACAGATTTCTCCTTGCATTTTCTATCCGCGTGGATAGTAATTTGTTCCTATCCACATGGATAGCATCGTAGACGCACGGCGGCAAATACCGTGCGACCCAGCTGAAACGGAGACCTGTCATGACCGCCATTGACCCGACAACCGGGGCCACAAAGCCCGTCACTTTGCGCGTGATCTTCATCCTGAACGCGCTGAAAATCCTGCTGGCCTTTGGCTTCTTCGCCGCCTTCAAGTTCTACGGCCTGCAGGTCGGAGAGCTGGTCGGCCCACAGGCCGCCAGCCTGATGCTCTATACGATGCTGGGGTACATGTTGACATTTTCCTGCATCGTTGCGTCCATCCTCAAACGCAGCCTGATCGGTATTCGCGCTGCGACTGCCATTGATTTTCTGGTCTCGATCCCTGCCACCTCGGTCATCGGCTTTGTCATCGCGATCATCAGCATGGGCCTGACCTTCACCGCATCTGTCCGCGCGTATTTTTCGCATCGCGGCTGAGAAAAGCGCTCCGATGGTTCACCCAAACAAGATCGAAGGGCAATGTGTCTGCGGCGCAGTGCGCTATCGAGTGCAGGACGACATGGCCGCCTTCAAACTCTGCTATTGCAACTTTTGCAAAAAGGCCTCGGGCTCGGCCCATGTTGCGAATGCGTTCACCTCGCCCGACCGGATCGAATGGCTGGAAGGCCAAGAGCAATTTACATCTTTCGATGTGCCCAATTCCCAAGTTCGTCGGGTGTTTTGCCGAAACTGCGGGACGACGCTGCCATTCGAGACTCAGAACGGCAAGTTCCTGGCTGTCCCCTTGGCAGCCTGTCACGCCCGCCGTCCCAACCCGGTAAAGCGATTGTCGGCTGGGCGTCCCGCCCCGCATGGTATGATGAGGCGCTGGGTTTGATCGAAGAAACGCATAATGCTGAAAGGGCGGCTCAATGAGTACCGAACAAGAGATCTCACCCGACTTCCCGTTTGAATCGAAGTATGTCGAGGTGGATGGGCAGCGCATCCACTATGTCGACGAAGGCGAAGGCGCGCCCGTTCTATTTCTGCACGGCAATCCGACCTCATCCTATCTTTGGCGCAACATCATCCCCTATGCCGCCCGGCAGAACCGCGCTATCGCAATGGATCTGATCGGTATGGGCAAGTCGGATAAGCCGGATATTCCCTACCGCTTTGTCGACCACGTTCCCTACGTTGACGGGTTCATCAAGGCGTTGGGACTGAAGGACGTGACGCTCGTCATTCATGATTGGGGCTCCGCATTGGGGTTCCATCATGCGCACCGGCATCCTGAGAACATACGCGGCATTGCCTTCATGGAAGGTGTCGTGCGTCCTATGACCTGGGCCGGATTTCCGCCAGATTTCCGCGCCGGGTTTCGCATGATGCGGACGCCCGGTCTTGGGTGGCTGATGATCTCGGGGCTGAATATGTTCGTCGAAAAAATTCTGCCAAGTGCCATCGTGCGTGATCTGACACCGCAAGAAATGTCGCAGTATCGTGCGCCTTTTTCCACTGCGCGCAGCCGCAAGCCGGTTCGTATGTGGCCTTGCGAAATTCCGATCGATGGTACGCCTTCTGACGTTCATGAGCTCGTCAGCGCCTATAGCCGCTGGCTGGGTGACACAGAAACCCCGATGCTGATGTTCCACGCCACGCCCGGAGGCACCATCGGGCCTAAAGAGGTCGAATGGTGCCGTCAGACCATCCAGAATCTGGAAGTGGTGGATATCGGGAAAGGTATTCATTTCCTGCAGGAGGATAACCCCCATCTGATCGGAGAAAAACTGGAGGAGTGGTTGGCACGACTGCCCACATAAACCAGTGCTGCGACGTGTAGCGGTTGAGCCGTATACATAAATCGGGTTTCCTGATTGTATGCTTTGACAATTATCCAGCGCGTTCAAAGGCCAAGCACCGGAGGGAAACACTGTTGAATCTGATGATCCCGATACCCTTGATACTGGCGGCTGTACTGCCCGCATTTCTGGACCGGTGCTCCGGATCCGATACCAGCGTTGCTTTGGGCGTATTGGCGCGCGACCGGGTGGCCTTGACCGCGACGGCCAGCGAAATCGTCGTCGAATTACCGGTTGCAGAGGGAACTGTGGTCAAGGCAGGTGACACGCTGGTTCAGCTTGACCCCACCCTGCAAAGCGCAAAACTGGCACTGGCGCAGGCTGAGCTGGAAAAGGCGCAGGCCACGCTTCTGAAACTGCAGGTGGGGCCGCGTGAGGAGGAGATTGCGATAGCCGAAGCCAAAGTCGCGGGCGCTGTTGCACGCCTTGCCGATGCCGAAGCCATTTATGACCGAAACGCCAGACTGGTCGAGAACTCGGTCGTGACCGAAGCGCAGGTGGCAAATGATCTGGCCCTGCGCGATTCTGCCCGGGCAGAACTGGCCAGCGCTCAGCAATCGCTGAAAGAGCTGCAGAACGGCACCCGCCCCGAAGACCTTGCGGTTGCCGAAGCCAACGTACGGGCCGCCGAAGCGATGGTTTCCGCCGAGCAAACCGTTTTGGACGACTTGACGGTTACAGCTACCCGCGACGGCGTGCTGGATTCCCTGCCGTGGAATTTGGGCGAACGCGTAACATCCGGTAGTCCGGTGGCCGTGATGGTCACAGGCCAGACGCCTTACGCGCGCGTCTATGTTCCGGCGCCGCATCGCGTCAATCTGAAACCCGGCGACACGCTGGAAGTGCGCGTTGACGGGCTAGCCGATCCGTTGGACGGCGTGATCCGCTGGATAAGCGACGACGCGTCTTTCACGCCATATTACGGATTGAACCAGGATGACCGAACCCGGCTTGTCTATTTGGCCGAGATTGACCTGCCCACTGCAACACCGGACCTGCCCGCCGGTGTACCAGTGCAGGTTCCCATGCCATGAACGATGTCGTCGTCTCAACGCAGGGTCTGACCCGTCGGTTTGGGGAAAACACCGCAGTCAACAATCTGGACCTTGAGATCAGAACGGGCCAGATTTACGGGTTTCTCGGCCCCAATGGCTGCGGCAAGACCACGACCATGCGGATGCTGACCGGCTTGCTGACCCCCAGTCGTGGGGCGATCTCGGTATTGGGTAGGTCGATGCCCGAGGCAGCAGAGCCGCTTAAGAACGAGATCGGCTATATGACTCAAATTTTCTCGTATTACCGCGATCTGACAGTGCTGGAAAATCTCCGCTTCGCAGCGGAAATCTATGGCATTCCAGCGAAATCGGCCGCAAGCCGGATCGACGAGCTGCTACATACCTACGACCTGACGATGAACGTCCATCAGCTCAGTGGCAGCATGAGCGGCGGACAACGACAAAAGCTGGCGCTTGCGGCCACTGTGATGCACCGACCGAAACTGCTGTTTCTGGACGAACCGACCTCGGCCGTTGATCCCGAAACCCGCCGCACCTTCTGGGAGCAACTGTTCGATCTGGTCGATCAGGGCGCGACCATGATTGTATCCACCCATTTCATGGACGAGGCAGAGCGTTGCCACCGGCTAGCGATCCTGCAGCATGGCGTCAAAAAGGCAGACGGGTCTCCGCGTCAGTTGATGGATGATTTGCAGGCCGATGTTGTCGAAGTTGAGGGTCCCGACCTGCGAAAGGTCAAACACGCGTTGGACGGCAAACCCAAGGTGCTTTCGACAGCACAAGTGGGTTCGCGGCTGCGTGTGCTTGTCGACAAGTCCGAGACTCAGCCTGCGGAAATGCTGCAAAAGCAGCTTGTTGGGTTTCCGGACCTGTCGCTTACGCCGCAACGCCCAAATCTGGAAGACGTCTTCGTCAGTGCAACACGGGAGCATGAACCGTGATCTCTGCGCGCCGCATAGTCGCCGTGCTAAAGAAAGAGCTATTGCAACTGCGGCGGGACCGGATGACTTTCGCCATGGTCATCATGATCCCGCTAATCCAACTGCTGTTGTTTGGCTACGCGATCAACACTAACCTGCGTCACGTGCCTGTCGCGCTGGTAGATGAATCCAGAACCGAGCTGTCTCGCACGCTGACGCAAATCGTTCAGGCCACGCAGGTCGTCACCATCACCGAAGAACTGACCACCCCTCAAGAAGCCGAGCGCGCGATCACCGAATCCCGCGTACGTGCCGCGCTGATCATACCTCAAGACGTCAGCCAACGCCTTGCCCGCAGCCCGTCCGTAGGGCTGAGCCTGCCCAACGCAACGGATCAGACCAGCAGCCGGCCTGTAGCCCATTGGATCGTAGATGGCTCAGACACGATGGTCGCCAGCGCAATTAAATCTCTGCGAACGATGCCCTTGACCGAATTACTGAAACAGCCTCCAAACCGGCAAGTACCCACGTTCGAAGTCACGCTCTACTTCAACCCTGAACAGCGATCGGCGGTGAATATCGTGCCGGGCCTTGTCGGAGTCATACTGACTATGACGATGATCCTGTTCACCTCGGCCGCCATTGTCCGCGAGCGCGAGCGCGGCAATATGGAGATGCTTATCAACACCCCGATCAAATCGATCGAGCTGATGGTTGGCAAAATCATCCCCTACATCTTTCTGGGTTTGATACAGGTCGCAATTATCCTTGGCCTTGGTCACTTTCTGTTCGATGTTCCGATCAATGGCGGGCTGGGCGTTTTGCTGGTGGTAACATTGCTGTTCATCATTGCCAGCCTGTCACTAGGACTGGTGATCTCTACACTTGCGCAGAATCAATTGCAGTCGATGCAGATGACCATCTTCGTCCTACTTCCCTCGATCCTGATGTCGGGTTTCATGTTCCCTTTCGACGGCATGCCAAAACCCGTCCAGGTGATTGCTCAGATCCTGCCGGCAACCCATTTCATGGACATGATCCGCGGCGTGGTCCTACGTGACGCCTCGCTCTACGAGTTGCGCTGGGGTATTCTCTGGATGATCGGATTTGCGGTATTCGGATTGTTGGCGGCCACTCTAAGATTCAAGAAACGGTTGGGTTGAAGACGGCTGGGCCCGGAATACTGAGAAAATAGACTTCTGTTACGACCTGTACCCAAGACATTGCAAAGTCAGCTTTCTGCGCACTGCTGCGATTGGGGCATCGCGCAGCATCGGTCAAAGTGGGCTCGGTGCAGACATCCGACTAGTTCTGTCGAATGACTACTTTGTGTCGGTTACCAGCCCTTGCCCAATCAATGGATCAGCTTCTGCAGCGTCTTGTCTGTTCGGATCAATTCATTGATGGTCTTGCGCAGTTCCTCAGCTTCTCTGGACCTTTGTCCATGTCTCCAGGACAGATGGTCGGGTCCTGATGCATGCCCGCCGCCTGCACCAAGAATTCGGCAAACACGCCAGCCTCGAACCGCCGGAGCTTTGCACCGCTTGCCGGTGGACTTTGCCGTTGCTGTGCACTTGGGTGCATCATTGAGTCTTTTCGTAGGGTCCATGAGGTTGGCGTCACTTTTTGTCATCCGACCGCCCCCGTTTTGGACATTGCCTACGATACTTTAGAAAAACAACGTGTTGTGGCGGAAAAGTAACGGCGCAGCCTGCTCCGCCGAACTTGTTTTTGGGCCAGCGGGATTTGGACGAGCCAAACGCCTCTGGCCATCAGGGGTAAGGTGCTGGATGAAGGAAGTGAGGCGAAAATGGTAAGGTTCTGTCGCTGGTGGCAGAAATATGTGTCGCTTCACAAAGACTATGGAACGTCACTAATTTCTGACTCAATCGACGCACAAAAACCCAATAAATCGGTCAACCACGTCTTTTAATTCCGACCCATACGTCAAGCATTTCTGACCCAATACCGGTAGCCGCCATTCATTGAAGCTACGGCCAAAGTCTGTTGAGAGCCCACTTTGGCCGGTGCTGCGCGTTGCCCCAATGACAGCAATGCGCAGAAAGCAGACTTTGCGTCGACAACCATGCGACGCGTTTCATCAGTATCTGATCAGAGTATCCACTATCGCTTGCCGCGTTGCGTCATCATTCTGGAAAATCCTGCCGGCAAGAAACTCAGATGGAAACTCCGGCCACGTTTTGCGCATTTCGGTGATAAGTCGCTGAGCTTCTTCGGTATGTCCCAACTGATCCTGCGCAACGGCTTGGAACAGGAGAGAAGGAGCACTCACAGGCGCACCGGCTGCGGGCGCTCCTTTAAAGGCGTCTACTACCTTTTCGTATTTCCCGAGCATCAGTTGCGATACACCCCAGATGTTTCGTGCGCCAAAGCGGCCCGATCCTGACCTTGATCTTTCTGGATCGCTAACCTCAGCCGCAAGTTCTGGGGCACCCGCCATGATGGCGGTGATGCCGACAAGATCCAGAATATGACCATCATTCGGCGCAAGCTCGACCGACAGTCTTGCGTATTTCATAGCCTCGACTGGATTGTTTTGGGTGGCCAACACCCAACCATTTGCACCGTTTGCCCATGCGTCAGTGGGAGATAGATCAAGCGCTCTTTCCGACATCACGGAAGCTTGGCTAAAGAGGGCATCTCTTTGTGCCTCATCAGGGGACAGCATGGCCAAAGTCGCCAGGACCTGTGCCGATCCGGCATAACCGTCCGAGAGTGCGGGGTCGAGCTCCGCGGCATGCTGAAACATTCCCAGTGCTATTTGCTGGCGCTTGACGTCGAAAACAGGAAAAAACATTCCTCGGGCCTGATCCGCAAGATTAGCCGCTTGAAGCCTTGTCAAAGACTGCTCGCCAAGAGCGGTTCGCTCAGCCTGTTCGATGGATTGAGTTGTGGGCAAGACCACCTTGTTATCCCGAGTGAACCAAAAGCCTGTCACCGCAATCAACGCCAGGCAACCCAGCCCAAGTGGGAGCACTTGCTGTAGACGTCGATGCCCGCCAAGCAATTCGCTGTCCTGAGCATTTGAGTTGTCGCTTCTTGTCGTACTTCCTTGCGAAAACCTTGGCTTGTATCCGCCGGAATCAACAAAAATTCGAACTCCCTGACCGTCCCATTGATCTTCATAAAACTCATTCAGCAGCCGTCGCAGCCGCCTGGCTTCGACGCGGACAAGGTTTCGACCACCAGTGCCATCAATACTCCGACCGTAGACTTCAACCGCGATTGCTTTGCCACGAATCTGAGCACCGCGACCGGCAAGAGTTTCTTCGACCACGTAAGTAAGGAACTGCTGAAGTCGAGGCGAAGCTTGGAACGCGACGCTGGAAACAACGCTCTGAAGTGCCTGTCGGACAAGCTCCGGCGATGGCGGTGCAACATCTTGATCTATCGGCAATTCATTAGCTTGGTTCAAAGCGAACTCACCCCCAACTCACGGTGACTCACTTGGCGCATGTCGTCAACCGCACTCATCTTGATGTGAAAATAGATAGTGGGAACCGGGGATTATCCAGTGACTTGGGAACTGAGTGACGAGCTTCCAGATCTTTCCGATGCGCTTTCACGGCGTATCGAAACGGATGCGTTGCTCAACGAGGCAATCGAAGACCTAAAGAAAGTTACTGCGCTCTTGGATGACACATCGATCACAGCCTCAGAGCGCGCAGAATGGGCCCACATCAGATCCGAACTCGTGAACGAGCTTCGCCGGATGGTGAAGCGCAACCTTCGTAGCATTTCCAACTAAGGGCACAGCCATGACAAAAGAAGACAACGGCAAAGAACTTAAGCACGAACAAATCCAGAAATCTGACGACATCGAAAACCCTGCCCGGCGACACGTTATGCAGGGACTGGCAGCAGGTGCGGTCGCAACCGGCGCCGTAAGCTACGGTACAGGAACTGCACAGGCGCACCCCGGTGATGGACCACTGGGCGAAAGCCTAAAGAACCCTTACGGCGGTCGGCCTGCCGGGGGCATCACTCTGCCGGATTACTTCCGTCCTACCAAATACATGACGGGCTCGAATGCGAACTATTTCCCGCTTTCCGAGGACCTCGGGCCCGACGAAATGCGGATATCGTTCTGTGGTTCCACCCCATTTCCGCCCCGCGAAGATCAGGCTGGCACCTGTATCATGGTCGAACTGGGTAACGGAAAGCGTTTCTTCTTCGACTTCGGCTCGGGCTGTGTCCGCAACATTATAGGGATGCAGGTTCCTGGTCAGTTGATCAACGACATCTTCATTACGCACCTGCATGTCGATCACTATGCCGACATCCCTTACATCTACCCGTTTCGGGCTTGGTCTGGTGGATACACGCCGCTGCGCATTCACGGTCCTTCTGGTCGGACACCAGAGCTTGGTACAGCCGGAATGGTGAAAGGCATGCAGCAGATGCTCAAATGGCATCTGGAGGCCTTCGATGTGTTCCCGATTGGAGACGGCTACGAGATCGACGTCAATGAATTCGATTTCCGCCAAGAAGGCGGCATCGTCTATGACGAAGATGGTGTGACTGTTCGGTCCTGGCCTCGTAGCCACGCCAAGGACGGAGCTGTGGGGTATCGGCTGGATTGGAATGGCCTGAGCTTTGTTTGGACCGGCGATGGCCGCCCTGATGAACTGAGCCTTGAATACGGAAAAGGCGTCGATGTGTTTGTGACCGAAATGTCCGGACAGGATATCGGTCAGTTGATGACCTACAAGTACGGTCTGCCGCAAGAGCTGTTCAACTATACAATCGATACGCATCATACATCGCACTATGCGGTCGGTAAGATGATGGCTGAGGCGCGCCCACGGCTTGCAATGGTAACCCACTATACGCAAGACGAGGACATCGATGCCGAAATGCTAGCGGGAATCCGAGCCCATTATGATGGGCTGTTCGCCTGGGGGTTGGACGTCGCCGTCGTCAACGTAACCAAGGATGCAATCTGGTATCGGAAGGCGACGCTTCCCGGAAAATCTGGTTCAGTCGCGCCCTTCCGCGAACTGGGTAAAATGGAAGCAGAAGGCAAGATCACGTTGCCGGATGAAATCAAGCCGCCTGCGCCGCGGTCGTCGCGTGCCGAACAGCAAGACCAGAAATACCGCGATATGGAGATCGATCCTAAAGAATACTATCCAGCTGACGTATTCCGCGCTCCCGATCCCGAGTGGCCCAGCGATTTCGTAATCAAGGTCGATGACGTGATCCCGAACCGCAAGAAGAAGGCGGAGTAACGACATGATCGAAATTGGGTCGTCATCCGCAATTCCTGTAACGATCCTTACCGGCTTTCTCGGAGCCGGTAAGACAACACTTTTGAACCGCATCCTGACAGGCAATCACGGGTTGCGGGTTGCGGTTCTGGTGAATGACTTTGGATCAATAAACGTAGACGCCGACTTGGTCGTCGGTCTCGAAGATGATGTGATGAGTTTGGCAAACGGCTGCGTGTGCTGCTCGATCCGAGATGACCTGATCGAAACGGTAGAGGCTGTTCTCGCCCGGCCTGAGAAACCGGAATACATCGTCCTCGAAGCAAGCGGAGTGTCGGACCCGTCATCAATTGCAATGACATTCACCGATCAGAAGTTTCGGGACATGATCCGCTTAGACAGCCTCATGTGCCTGGTCGATGCGGAACAGCTCTTTTCTGCGCCAGAACAAATGGAACTGAAGCTCCGTCAAATCGCGTTCTCGGACATGGTTATTTTGAACAAGGTCGACCTCGTCGACAGGGCGGCTGTTCAAAGGGTGCACGATTGGCTTGGGTCTCGCTTCCGTCGGTATCGTCTTGTCGAAGCGGTCAACGCGGATGTCCCACTGGATATTCTTCTTTCTGTTGGCCGCTTTGCCGCCGAACAGCTCGAAACAGAAGTACCCGATCATCACGAACATGGACCGGATTGTGGTTGCCACCACTCTGATCACTCGGACAGCTTCTCAACAACTATGATGAAAGCTGAAAGCCCGATAAGCTTGTCTTCTCTTCGGAGTGCAATTCGGAAGCTTCCCGGCGACGTTTATCGCCTCAAGGGCTTTGTTTTTAGCGAGGAGGATCCGGATCATCGCATTCTTGTACAGGTAGTCGGAAAACGCATGGACATCGCAAGGGATGGCGCATGGGGCCACCGAAAACCCGAAACCAGGCTTGTTGCAATAGGCGCACCCGGAGCTCTTTCGGATTACGAGCTTTCCGATGCGTTGTTAGCAAGCGCATAGCGGCAAGTTCGACAAAACTTGTTTGCGTGTTTTTCTTGAATTCCAACACGTAACAGCTCGAAAGCCCGCAGCGCTGAGGACCAAAAAGTGGAGAAATACCCTATTGCTTAAGCAGTTTAGGAAATGGAGCCAAGCGATCAGATTGCTTGCACTTGCCACTGCGATTGCCCTGTCGGGAACGGCTGTGCGCGCGCAGGACGTTTCAAGTCGAGAACTTGAAGACACAACCCCAAACCTCGGATTGCCGAGTTCAGCTGGAGGACGAGATGCCGAGTTGCTTTCTGCGTTCCACGGGCTCGAGGCGTTGCCTCGAGTAGCAAATCTCATTTGCAGAGGTTCCAGGGGCAAAGACGGGATGCCTGTTATTTTTTCTGCCGAGGTAGATCTGGAAACTTTGCAAGCTGGTGACTTCAGAGTCGTAACAAAATCAGGCCAGATCGGAACAATGCATTGCGCATCAGTATTGCCTGCCACCGATCCCGGTGAATTGCGCACGGTGCTTCTCATCGGGGATTTTGGGAGCGCTTCCGAGGATCCACCTGTTCAAGTCGAGGTTATTGGACACCTTCATTCCATCGATGGAACACTTGATTTTCGAGGTGCCACTGTAGCCGTGACTCCGCTGGAAGACGGGCCGTCAATGATCTTTGCCGAGGTTGTTGAAGATTGGACCTTGGTCGGAAATTTGGGACCACGCCGAACCAGAGGAAGCCTTTGTCCAAGTGACAACATCGTACAGGCCATTCGGGTAACTTGGGCGGGTGGCGTCACGCTGGCGAACGGCAAGGAACCTGGCGATGCGGAACGTGATCTGTACAGGATCATCGTAGAGGCCGAGGATGGATCTCATCGCATAGTAACTCCTGCGGCGCTTGCCGATCTGGGTGACGGGGACAATAACCACATGCTCTGCCTTGATACAAAGGATCGATCCATCTCGGTTTCCTTTCCAGCTGGCGTTTTCACGGATCCGAATGATGATCTGAACCCTGAAGCCAGCGTATTTGTCTCAAAACCCAATTAACAAACTGCTTTTAGGTTTGTTCGAATGGACTTTTAGCCGAAAATGCCCGGCCGGGCCGGTTGCAGGTATTGCAGCGCTAAATGCGGATGAACGAACTTGTTCGCCTCTCGGACATTGCAAACTCGGGTTTGAAGGTCCGCTTTGGGCTGACTGCGGTCCTTTGAAGCAATACTGCGGATGTCTGCAAAGTCCCGCAAAGCAGACATTGACCAGAGTTGCGACGAATGACCGTTCTGCGGACAAAGCTGACTTTTAACTGTGATCGTAAAGCCTTGGTTAATGTTGGCTGCGAGAGCCATTCAGTTATAGTTGTTTCTGGAAAGGTTTTTTCAATTGCTCGCCGAACTTGGAGGAGGAAATCCGGCGAGCTCCATCCAATCTGGGTATGACCGTGATGTCGACGTGGCCATTAAATTCCACGTCGATTTCCTCAACTAGATGGGGCTCAATCAAGTAAAATCGACAACATTAATGCGCTACGCCCCCGTTGCGTATATTGACCCTTGTAACGTACTCGGCGACTTCCATAGAAAGTTCTAATTAGGTGGCGTTCAAGATTGGACCGTCCAATAATCTTACCAATTCTCCAAAGTATCCTCCGGAACGAGCAGGACGAGTAGGATCAGATGTGATTGCTACGGCTAGGTTTCGGTCAGTATGAGCAGCTAATATTTGCCCTCCGTACCCACGCGCCAAAGCATAACCCGAAGGGGTCAGAAACCAACCATACCCATAGTCTAACCCGAGAAAGCCGAGCGGCCATATGGCTTGGTCGATTCCAAGACCCAGCTTTCAGGAATAATTTGCCTTTCAGCAAAGGCCCCGCGGTCCCGAAGCAAAACCGCGATCTTCAACATCGACTTTGGAGTAATTGCCATCTCATTGCCTCCTAGGTAGTAACCCTGTGGATCTCTCGTCCAAGCAGGTATCTCAATACCAAGAGGTATTCCCAGCCTCTCACGCGTGAGCGTCAAAAGACTTTGGCCGGCAGCCTCGGTCAACGCTGCACCAAGAACATGAGTTGATCCAGTGGAATAGAGCATCTGTTGTCCTGGCTCAGCAACCATCGGCCGTGTCAATACATCCGCGACCCAGTTAGGAGAGCTGATCCATTCCCCGTAGTTACTGCCAGAGGTTCTTTCGAGACCGGCTCGCAGCGTCACCAGGTCCTCCATGGTTATGCTTTCGGTGCCGGGTGTAGCATTGGCAGGCAAGAGCTGCGGAGCGACCTTCCGCAGGGTGGCGTCTACAGATGGGATTTCCTGCCGATCGATCGCCGTCCCAAGCAACAGAGCCACAATGCTTTTCGAACAGGACTTAATGTTAGCGGGCCTGTCTAGGCCTGCACCCTGTTGAGTCTTAGCGAAAATGACTTCATCTCCGCGTTGAATTTGAAGTGAATGCAACTGCGGCAGACCGCTTATCACATTATTCAGCGCTACCGTTTGTCCCCGCGCTATGTATGGAGCAGCCATTGCGGTTACGGTCAAGAACAGGAACTTTCGACGTGTGGTCATAGCATTTATTTGGAAGCAAAACTCTGAATGTCCAGAATTCTACGCAACATAGCAGCCTAATAGCGCAAAGTGTTAGCCCCCCAAAAAACGTAGTGTGGGATTTGTGGCAACACGAAGCTTCGTTGGTACACTTGGCTGGCGTCGTGAAGTATAAGAACTGTGTTAGACTGGCCAGGAGGACATTCCAGCAGGAGATCTCCAGTTGCTACCGAATTCACTCCGTCTCGCACTCACTGCCACTACAATTGCCATCTCGGCAGGCGTCCTCCCAGAGCGCGTCGAGGCGATATCGCAAGATGTCCCAGTGTGGTTACAAAAACACGTGGGTACGGGTGACGGCCAAATCGCGCCGATCGTTTTAAACAGGGCGCGAGCGCTTTACATAGAGAAAGTACGACGAGGCGAAGTAAGGAACCCCTGCTACTTTGCCAAGGATGCAACCCGCCCCAGCACTGCAAGAAACGGCAATCCCGCGAAGCGGTTTTACGTCATCTGCGAGTCACAAAATTCTTTCCGAGCGGTTTCGTCCGGCTATGGAAATGGCCGAAAACTAAGGGGCGCCAATTTTTCGAATGGTCGGCAATGCGCGAAGAACTTCAGCAATGCAGAAGGATCTAAACTTACCGCCGGAGGTGCCTATGTGACGGCTGAAACCCGCACGTCCTTCAAAGGTTATTACAGTCATTCCGGTAAAACGCAGCCGTTCTACCGCACCTTTCTTTTGTTTGATGGGGAAGGAGAAACGAGCAATGCTCGCGAGCGCGCCATTGGAGGCCATCCCGCTGTTTTCCTTAAGTGGCAATGTAGGTTCAAAAGTCCTCGAAGCAATCATGCAGACAACGACGGCTATGTCCCCTACGGAAAACTTGTGAACTACACTGGCGGCCGTAGCAATGGCTGCACAACCTGGTCACAGTCGGCCTCAAAAGAGATATTGGCGCTTGTGGAAGGGAATCCGACGACCCTGTATATCTACCCGGAATCCAAGGATATCAATGCTGTCGCTAAGGCTGTGAAAAAGGGGAAATCACTATCGCGGGCAGGAGTTTATTGGAACGCAGCTTGCTTGCAAGCAATAGGCGCACCAAAGTTCTGGCCCAAAAGTAGCCTCCAACCGATCATAAATAGTTGGAGAGCTTCCTTGCCTAAACAACGGCCACTAGAATTGCCCATCTGCAAATAGTTGAAAAAGCGCGGGACAACTTAAGAGCACGCTGCCCTTCAAGCATTTCTGCTTTGTGCTAGTAGCAGCCGTCGGCTGCACTGGGATTGTACGAACGCTTTGCCGCTTTCCGAAGAATCCAATCAAATGGGACAGTCGCATAAAGCGCAGCATTTGCCTCTTTGGGTTCGACGCTGTCGTTCGCAGCACTTGGCGTGAACTACTGCTGAGCGAATTGCCAAATGGATACGTAGCTATATGCCTGTGCCTCAATTTCAGTGCTATCCACGTCAACCTTTTATTGATACCGCGCAGCTTATTCCTGACAATTTTCGCATCTTTGTGCATGATGAAAAACTAGGCAGACTGTTTTTGTCTTCCGGGAAGTGTTTGAATTATTAAGAGGCGTGCTATGGAAGTATTGGTTAATGGCATAAACACGGTTCTTTGGAACTACGCATTAATTTACGGACTTCTTGGAACCGGTATCTTTTTTACAATTCGTCTTGGCGCACTTCAGTTTCTTCATTTTGGGGAAATGGTGCGCGTACTCACGTCTTCGAAGAGCACGGACAAAAGAGGTATTACTCCGTTTCAAGCGCTGACGGTAAGCTTGGCTTCACGCGTCGGCACTGGAAACCTGGCTGGCGTGGCTGTGGCCCTGACCTTAGGAGGTCCGGGCGCCATCTTTTGGATGTGGATCGTAGCATTGGTTGGAATGGCCACGGCTTATTCTGAAAGTACTTTGGCCCAACTCTATAAAGTCACATCGTCCAACGGCAGGTTCAGAGGAGGCCCAGCGTTCTACATGGCCAACGCCTTGAATGCTCCTTGGGCCGGAGTCATTTTTTCGATCTGCCTGATTGTTAGCTTTGGTTTGGTTTTTGTCGCCGTCCAATCCAACTCGATCGCCGAAGCTTTCGAAGGCGCGTTCGGGTTGAACAAATTGATCGTTGGCATAGCGCTGGCCGCAGCCGCAGCCGTGGTCATATTCGGTGGAATAAGGACCATCGCAAAGTTCGCTGAGATCGTCGTGCCGCTCATGGCAGGTCTCTACCTCTTGCTTGCCTGTGTTGTGGTAGTCCTGAACATTTCCGAAGTACCCGCTATGTTGTGGTCGATTGTTGCAGGGGCATTTGGCCTTCAAGAAGCTGCCGGAGGCGTGACAGGCGGCGTCATGGCTGCTGCCCTTAACGGCATAAAACGGGGACTTTTCTCCAACGAAGCGGGCATGGGTTCAGCACCGAACATTGCAGCGGTTGCCACACCTGAGCCCCACCACCCTTCCAGCCAAGGTTTCGTTCAGGCATTCGGGTGTTTTGTGGATACAATTTTGGTCGCGACGGCAACTGCATTGCTAATTCTTTTGTCGGGCGCAATCGAAATTGATGGTCCTACGGGGATGCGACTGACTCAAGACGCGGCGGCGGTCCATCTCGGCGAAATCGGTCGCCACTTTATCGCGATTGCTATCGTCTTTTTTGGCTTCACATCCATACTTGGCAACTACTCATATGCCGAAAACGCGATGACGTTCTTAAAATTGGAAGGGAAGCTGCCGATTTACTTCTTGCGTTTGGGCTGCCTTGCAATGGTTGTTTGGGGCGCTGTGCAAGCTGTTGCCACAGTGTTCAATTTCGCGGATGCCGCCATGGGAATAATGGCAACCATCAATTTGGTGGCAATAGTGCTCCTGTCTGGCACCGTATACAAATTAACGGTGGACTATTTTTCGCAACGCCGACAGAACCTTGAACCTCGCTTTGTCGCAAGCAAATTTCCCGAGTTTAGTAAGGGCGTAGATCACACTGTCTGGACGGAGGAGATCCATGCCGATACTCAAAATCACCGATAGCGAACGGCTTCAGGAAGTCTTGGACGATATCGCAGATCGCATTGCCGGCATGTCCGAAAGGGGGAAAGTAGCGCAATACATTCCAGAACTCGCCACAGTTGATCTGAACCAATTCGGTATTGCCATTGCACCAATCAACGGCCCGTTAATTTCCGCTGGAGACGCGAGCACGCTATTCTCGAGTCAGAGCATTTCAAAAGTGTTCTCGCTCACATTGGCGCTTCAACAGGTTGGTGCCACTTTGTGGCAAAGAGTCGGTCGGGAACCTTCCGGCGATCCATTCAATTCAATCGTTCAGCTTGAACACGAACGCGGAATCCCAAGGAACCCGTTTATCAACCCGGGCGCGATCATAGTGGCAGATGTTCTGCTCGAAGACCGTTCTTCTGATGAAGCAGTCAACGACCTTTTGGCATTGTGCCAAGAGCTTTCGGAAGACAACTCGATCGAGGTCGATGCGTCAGTTGCAGAGTCTGAGATGCGAACTGGGTCCAGAAACCGCGCTCTTGCGCATTTTATGCAGGCGGAAGGAAATCTAAACGCGCCGGTAGAGGATGTTTTGTCTCTGTACTTTCGCCAATGTAGCATCGCAATGTCATGTGAACAGCTAGCATTGGCGGGCCGCTTTCTCGCCGCAGCGGGTCAAAATCCGGCCACCGGTGCCACAGTATTGTCGGCACAGCGAGCCAGAAGAGTAACCGCACTGATGATGATGTGTGGTTCTTATGATGCCTCGGGTGAGTTCGCCTTCCGTGTTGGCCTTCCAGCGAAAAGCGGTGTTGGTGGCGGAATCCTGTGCATTGTACCTGGTATCGCATCTGTAGTCGCCTGGAGCCCCGGGCTAGATCAAAAAGGCAACTCCCATTTGGCGACTATCGCATTTCAGGAGTTAGTTCGTGCGACAGGCTGGTCGATCTTTGGACCGAGTGCATAGCCTGCCCTGTTCAATTCAAGACCAGTCACATAGCTTGAGCAGGCGCCAGACTGAGGACGATATATGACGGACAAAAATGACTTCGAAAATAGCTGGCAACCATCCCAACGGTATCCAGATCCCTCCGTTGTGACACTCGATCCTCGGTTTGATAAATACAAGCTGCCGTTGGCCGGCGTCGAACGATTGGCAACTGGTTGTCGCTGGTGTGAAGGGCCAGTGTGGTTCGGTGACGGGCGCTATCTGCTATGGAGTGATATTCCGAATAACCGGATCATGCGCTGGGACGAGGTTACCGGACAGTCATCGGCGTTTCGCCAGCCGTCGAATTTCGCCAATGGTCAGACCCGGGACAGGCAAGGTCGTCTGATAACGTGCGAGCACGGTGGACGACGGGTTACGCGTACAGAATATGATGGCTCAATCACTGTGCTAGCCGAGAGCTTTGACGGAAAGCGACTCAACTCGCCCAACGATGTGATCGTCAAATCCGACGGCAGTGTCTGGTTCACCGATCCACCGTTTGGCATCTCGGGCAACTATGAGGGTCATCGCGCCGAACCAGAGTTAGGCCAGAACGTATACCGAGTGGACCCCGACACCGGAAAACTGAAAGTCGTAGCCGATGACATTCTAGGGCCAAACGGCTTGGCCTTCAGCCCCGATGAGACCGTGCTTTACATTGTTGAATCGCGTGGTGAACCGTCTCGAAAGATACTGGCTTATGACGTGAACACGGATGGTGCCTCGATCCAGAACAAGCGTGTGCTAATCGATGCAGGTTCTGGCACGCCTGACGGGTTCCGCGTGGATGTGGACGGTAATCTCTGGTGCGGTTGGGGCATGGGTGATGCCGAACTGGACGGAGTGATGGTCTTTGCCCCTGATGGAACTCCAATAGGTCGCATCGCTTTGCCTGAACGATGTGCCAATCTCTGCTTTGGAGGCCGTGCCAACAGCCGGCTTTTTATGGCAGCAAGCCATTCTGTGTACGCCCTTTATGTCAACGTAGCTGGCATGACGGGAGGATGACACTACTCTCAGAAGTGCTTCTGCACGATTAGGAATAGCGGTTTACCTAATGGGCTCTCAAATCTCCTGGCTCGCTTTTTAAGCGACAACTTTGGGCCCAGTGCGGTCGCTCAGAAAAATTCAGTGAACGACCGGTGTGCGGACAAAGCTGATCTTGGCTGCCGCCCTGCAAAAGTCCAAGTTGTTGGTATTGCTCAGCGGTCCAAAAAGTCGGAGATTAAACGTGTGAAAAAATCAGGTCTCTCGGCATGTAGAGCGTGAGCGCAACCTGGCACAACTGCCAACAACGTATTGGGAATTGTTTCCCAAAGCATTTGAATTTGGCTCCACGGATATGTCCGATCTTGATCGCCCCAGAGCACAAGAGTTTCCTGCCGGATCCGGCTAAGGTTCTGCTCTCCTGACCAGGATTGCATGGCTTCAAGCCCAGCATTTATGGCGGCCAGTTTGGCTTTAGCAGCGATCCCAGCGCAGTGTTCATATCCTGTTGCAGCTTCACAATCCAGAAACCAAGTCGCTGCGATCCTACGTGCGGTGGCCGCCGGGCCGTCTTTCCCAGCGCGCCTCTTACTGTGCTCAATAGTCTCGAACCGCCCCGGCAAAACACCGACCGCGCCAGTCGCGTAAAGCACAAGTCGGTTAATCCTTTCACCGTCGCGCAAGGCAATTTCCTGAGCGATCATACCGCCCATGGAATGACCCAGCAGATGGTATTCCTCTACTCCAAGGCCGCGGAGGTGCCGGGCGACCCAATCCGCATATCCGCCAATACTGTCAATTGGTGGCAGATGGGCATTTGCTCCGAACCCGGGCAGGTCGACGGCAATCACATCAGCATGCTGCTGCAGTGTATCGCGACATCCATCCCATTGTGCGCTGCCTCCCATGAAACCATGGACAAGGACAAGGGGGGTCACTTTCGTTGACCTTGAACGATCCGGTCAAGGATCATCGCGCAGAAGAGAATGGCAAAGCCCGCGAGGATACCCTGGCCTACATTGGCGTATTGCAGCGCCTCCAGAACGTCTTCGCCCAGCCCTTTCGCGCCAATAAGCGAGGCCACCACGACCATGGCAAGTGACAGCATGATTGTCTGGTTGATGCCTGCGCGAATGGACGGGCTGGCAAGCGGCAGATCAACTTTGGTGAGAAGGTACCACTTGTTGGCGCCAAAACTGATCGCGGCTTCACGCACGCTTTCAGGAACACCACGCAGGCCCAAAACGGTAAGGCGTACCACGGGTGTCCCGCCGAAGATCATAGTGACAATAACTGCCGCTGGCTTGCCGACCCCGAAAAAGGCAATCACAGGCACCATGAAGACAAAGGCAGGCATGGTCTGCATGAAATCCATGATCGGTTGGATGACAGCGTAGAAGCGCGGTCGACGCGCAGAAAACATGCCCAGAGGAATGCCAATCACGATGGAAAGCAGCGCCGCAGTGCCGAGAAGCGCCAAAGTGGTCATAGCTTTTTCCCAGAAGCCGAGGAGACCCATGTAGGCCAGAAAGGCGCCAGACCATATAGCCATGCGCAAGCCAGCGGTAAGCCAGGTCAAAAGAATGATCAGCGCGGCCACCACGATCCAAGGGGTCTGAACTAACGCAACCTCCATGGCATCCAGCAACCAGCGAATGGCTGCGGTGAGCCCGTCAAAGAACGCCACACTGTTGGCGACGCACCAGGCGATAAAACCCTCTACGCTGTCAATACTGGCCAGGCGGATTGAGTTATCTGTCGGGAATTCGCTAAGAAATGAAAAACGGCCCGGGAAACTGTAGTGGACCATTGCAGTCGCGACCAACAGGATCATGAAACCCGCGCTGAAAACAATCTGGCTGACCGGCATGCCGGAGCGAATGGTGCGATCTGAGAGCCAGTCAGAAAAGCGGGCCTCCAGCGCCCAATTGGCGGCCACAGCCTGTATGAGCTTTGCTACAAGCAAGATGACGACACCGGTGAATGCAATCGATGGGCCTTGCGCAGCGAGCAAATCTGCCTCAGCGCGGAACCCTTCAATATTGGCCTCTAGACCTTCGATCTGGCGCTGGATGGCTGCGGCTCGATCCGAGCCGCTCTCTTGCGCGGCCGCGAGTTGCTGGTAGCGCAAATCGAGCGTACCTTCGATCGAGGTCACACGGGCCATCGCGTCTGCTCCCAGATCTCCGAACAAGCCCCGCGCGATCTGCACAAAGCCGATCGCTTCGACGACAAGAAAGGCCAATGCCCATGACCAAAGGCCGCGGGCGCCGAACCAGATCGGACCAAAAAGCCCGGCCATCGCGTTGAAGGTTGCCGTAAAGCGTGCGGACGCCCCGATCTTGTCGAAGTTGCGGATGTAGTAGTCGGGGCTGGTGCGCACAAAGGTGCGGATATTCTCTCGGCGTTCCTCGGCATAGGCCTGCGCGGCTTCGCTTTCTGTGTCTTCAAGGGGGTTCACACCAAGATCTTCGCTCATGACATTTCCGTCCCTTCAATCACGGTGCGCAACAGATCTGCGCGAGTGATGACACCTCTGTCCTCGCCGCCTTCGGACACCAGAACCGGCCGTTCGTCGTCGATGGCTCGTGTAATTAAAGCGGAAAGTGTCTCATTGTGGTCGACCCTGTCGATGTCAGCCGGCAGTGGGCCGTGCCTAGCGAGATAGCTGTCCAAGGGCTGCATCGCCGCATGAGCATGCACCACCTTCAGGCGCGATATCCCGGCCACGAAATCGGCGACGTAGTCATCAGCGGGATGCATCACAATGTCCTCAGCCGAGCCGATCTGCACCATCTTGCCGTCACGCATGATCGCAATCCGGTCTCCAATGCGGACGGCCTCATCAAGGTCATGGGTGATGAAGATCGTGGTCTTCTTGAGGATTTTTGACAGCCGGATGAACTCATCCTGCAACTGCCGCCGGATCAGGGGATCAAGTGCGGAGAAGGGCTCATCCATCAGTAGAACATCAGGGTTGGCTGCGAGCGCACGGGCAAGTCCCACACGTTGCTGCATGCCGCCAGAGAGTTCGTGAGCGAATTTTGACCCCCAAGCCCCCAATTCGACAATGTCGAGAATGGCGGCCGCCTGCCGCATGCGCTCGTTCTTGGCGACTTGGCGGATTTCCAGCGGCATAGCCACGTTGTCAAGGACTGAACGGTGGGGCATCAGCGCAAAATTCTGGAAGACCATCCCGATTTTCCGGTTGCGGAAAGCCTGAAGTTCCTTTGTGCCGAGGGCCATGACGTCCGTGCCTTCGATCTCGATCTTGCCGGCCGTTGGTTCGAGCAGGCGATTGAAATGGCGCACGAGCGTGGATTTGCCGCTCCCTGATAGGCCCATGATACAGAAGATCTCACCGCGTTTGACGTCGAGGCTGACATCGGCAACACCCACCACCGCGTTGAATTCAGCAAGGACTTCAGCCTTGGTCAGCCCCCGCGCACGAATGGCTTCAAGAGCGGCCTCGGGTTTTGCCCCGAAGATTTTCCAGATGTTGGAAATTTCGATTACAGTCTCGTCGCTCATCCGCCCACCTGTGCGTGCCTTCAAGTGGGGCGGCACCGCTAGGTGCTGCCCGTTGTTTTTTGGCTTGGCTCAGAGACCCAGCATCGAATCTACGCGCTCGGAATTGGCGTTAACCCATTCGGCCGCAACTTCCTCAGCATCGCGCCCATTGGCACTGATCTCGAAGGCCAGCGAGCTAACGTCATCGGCGGTCAGCGCGAAGTTGGCGAAGAATTCCGCAATCGCCGGCGAGCGATCCGCAAGCGAGTTGGACCAGGCGATCTGAACTTCCTTCAGAGCGTCCTTACTGGCTACCATCGACTTGTTGTACCAATCAGGGTCGTCGGAGGGTTGCACCATCACGTATTTTTCAGGGTCATAAGTCGGTTCGGTCAGCATCACTACGTCAAACATGTACCAAACAGCATGCGGCTCATAGCAGTAGAAGGCATATCCTTCTTTTTTGGCAATACTGTCCTTGATGCGCGCGGTCTTCACAGCTTCCTCGGCGCGGATCGGATCGATGAAATCCAACAGGCCATAGTCGCGCACCTTCACCTCGTTGACATTGGCCGAGGCCCAGCCGGGCGCACCGATCCACATCTCACCCTTACCATTGCCATCGCTGTCCATCGCAGCCGCCACATCGGGGCGTCCAAGATCCGCGATGTCGGTGATGTTCATCTCTGCTGCAAAGTCTTTGGAGACGCAGAAGCCCTGATTGCCCTGATATGGGTTCGATGACAACGTCACTGTGCCAGCACCATCAACATATTGCTTGGTAAACGCTTCCTGATTTGGCAGCCATACATCGGGGTGAACGTCGATATCGCCCTTACCCTGATCCATCGCTTGAAAGATCGTGGCATTGTTACCGGGCACATACTCCACCGTGCCGCCTATGCGGGTGGTCACGATCTCACCCAAGACATGGGCAATAGCCTGCGCTCCGGTCCAAGTAGGAACACCGATCTTAACCTCTTCAGCGGCAAGTGGTGCGCCGAGAGCTGAAACCAAAGCCGCGCTGATCAAGTATTTTTTTAGTTTCATTTGATATCTCCTTGTTGGTTTGTTGTTTATTTTCAGGCCACGTAGCCAGGAAGTTCGAAAGTTTCGGGATAGCCAAATAGGGCTGCGCTTCCGCCGGTATGCAGAAAAACGACATTGTCCATACCATCGAAATAGCCTTTGCGGGTTTGGTCGATGAGACCATCCAACCCTTTACCGGAATAGACCGGGTCGAACAGAAGCCCTTCGGTGCGGGCCAACAGCTTAAGCGCGTCAATCATCCCTTTGGTGGGAAGACCATATCCTGCACCGACGTAGTCGCAATTTGCGCGTACATTTTCGCGCGCAATGGGCGTACCCGTCTCCATATACTCGACAGTACGTACGGCCAGATCATGGACCATGCCTTCCTGTTTGTCTTGTGGGGCACGCACGCCGATGCCCAAAAGGTGAATGTCACTTTCCAGTGCGGCAAGACCGGCGACCAATCCGGCTTGTGTGCCCGAGCTACCGGTTGCATGTACCAAAGCGTCAATTTTCAACCCGGCATGGACGGCCTGTTCGTTTAACTCGCGCGCGCAATTCACGTAGCCCAAAGCCCCGATCGGGTTCGATCCACCGCCGGGAATGATGTAAGGGGTTTTGCCTTCTGTCTTCATCTGCGCGGCGCAGGCTTCCATCTCTGCGTTCATGTCCGCACCACCGGGGCGCTTGGAGACACTGGCGCCATGCAAACGATCCAACAGGACATTTCCATTCAGAATATAGTTCGGATCATTAGAACCCGTGCGATCCTCAAGCAGGATATGGCACGCAAGGCCAAGTTTTGCGGCCGCCGCTGCTGTCTGGCGCGCGTGATTGGATTGCGTCGCCCCCTGCGTGATGATGGTATCTGCACCTTTCTGGACAGCGTCAGCCATCAGAAATTCCAGCTTACGAGTCTTGTTCCCACCCGACGAGAGGCCGGTGCAATCATCCCTTTTGACCCATAAACGTGGACCACCCAAAACCTCACTCAAGCGATCCATCGGCTCCAAAGGCGTAGGAAGATGACCAAGCGATACCCGGGGAAATTTCGCCAGTGTCAGCGATAGCTCCTTGCACAAGCTCAAAACCATCTCCGGCGCGACCATCGCGTCACCGCCGGTCATCTGAATTGTCTCCGCCACCACACTCTCCCTGCGTTTGCCAACAGCCAAACACTTTCAAAAGAAAAAGAAGAAAAACAGTGCATATTGCGCAGGCTGCTCATACATTTTCTTTGGGTACTCGGGAGATGCGGATGAATATGCTGTGGTTTGACGATGTTCTGGCCCTTCTGGAAGAGCGGAACATGACACGGGCTGCGGCCCGCAGAAACATCACACAACCAGCGTTCTCAAGGCGTATTCGCAGTTTTGAGGAGTGGCTGGGGATTGAAGTTCTTGATCGCAAATCGAACCGGGTCGAGATCAGTCCAGCACTGGCCTCTAACGAGGCCGAAATCCGCTCTTTGATCGCAAGGCTAAATGACCTTCGCACAAAAATTGCGCAACATGGCCCCACCGTTTCGATTGTGACGATCGCCGCGACACACGCATCGGTCGTCTCCACCTTCCCTGATATGGCATTGCGTGCACGTGCCACGTTCAAGGGGCTCCGTTTTCGCCTCAGGACTGCCAATCTGAACGATTGCGTCACTCTGTTCCTGCGCGGCGATACCAACATGCTGCTATGTTACGAGGCGCAAACCGTCGCCCCAATGCCGTTCGGAGCAGGCATACGTCGCGGCACTTGGGGTCACGACTACCTTATTCCGGTCATCGGTGGCGGATTGCGGTATGCAGTGCGTGGAAACGGCGACGTGCCTTTGGATACGCCAGCGATCGTCTATCCCGAAAACAGCTATTTCGGCGAAGCATTGAACAAGAGCAAACTCCCGTTCGGAACCGCCGATTTCAGCAAAAACCCCGTTTGCCAGACGGCCTTTTCAAGTGGAGCAAAGGAAATGATCCTGAACGGTCTCGGTGTTGGTTGGCTGCCGTTCAGTATGGTGCATAAGGAAATTGAAAGCGGCGAGCTGATCTCCCTACGCAACCAACTGGGCCAGGAAAAGCTCGACGTGGTGGTCTATGCTCATCACCAGACCAAGATAGCGGAAACGTTACTTGATTTCTGGACAAACAGGCCGTTTTCAAAGTCTTGAGCCGATAAAACGCCAATCAGCGCCAAAGACCATAGCCATCTGTCGGCACCAAACATTGACCTCTGAAAGCTGTGTGAAATTGCCGCGCTTCTCGCGGTATCCTATCCCACAGTCGTCCGGATTTCGTAAATTTTCAATGATCGCTTTGGGCTCGGTGCAGACGTTCGGTAGAATTCAGTGAATGTCTGGCACGCGGGACAGTAAGGTTTTTGAATGTGGCAAGGGGTAAAAAGCCTTTGCTTCGGGTATTCAGTTTTCTTGGTTTTACATTTCTGAGGTTTCGCTAGCTTCGCGTGGAGTGGCGTGAATCTATGTTTATCAACTTTACCAGTTACCTATTGAGGTAACCCTGCTTTTAACCAACCTTCACGCCAATTGTTTGCACAAGATGGAACAGTAAATATTGGTAACTGAGTCTGCGCTGAGGTTACGGTCAGCCCTGGGCGCAACGCCTGAAGATTCGCAACCGCCTCGCGAGCCGCATCATCATCAGTGAGGTGTCCCAGAGCGGCAATCAGCATGAGATGAGTCATTACGAAGCTTGAACGCACAGATAAGGCATCTCGGCAAGCCTTAACCGATTCCTCGTAGCGCCCAAGATGAAAGAGTGCGCTTGCCTGAGCAATGTAAGCAGCATGGCGCAACGGATCGTGCGGGCTCAGGTCGACAGACTGAATCGCGTGACTTAGTGCCTCCTCCGGCCGATCAAGAAGAAAAAGGTTGATGGATGCCAGCATGTGAACTGTTGCTGCGTTTGGGTTTTGCTCGAGAGCTTGTTTGAAAGCAACCCGCGCGCGTGGCAAGTCCCGCGCCAGCATTGAGATCGAATGCGCAGCATACGCCAGCGCGATCCCGTCTGCACGATCGCTCAACAGTACCCGCTCGGCTGCCTTTACGGCCTCTTTCGGGCCTTCGCCAATAGGCTCAAGCCCTTGAACCATTCGTTGAATATGTAACCAAGCCAACAACCCTGATGCGGACGCATAGTCTGGGTCACGACCCAATGCGAAGGTCGTCAATCGTATGGCCTCTCGGTTGTCTTTATCCGTTAAAAGATGGAAATGCGACTGCGCTCGAAGGTAAAGTTCATAAGCTTCCAAATTATCCGTAGGTTTCGCTCGCGCACGGTTGGTTTCGGCGTGCCTTAGAGATGGCTCTATCGCCGTTACAACCTCTAATGTGACTTTGTCTTGAAGGTCGAAAATATCATCAAGCACGCCGTCGAAGCGATCTGCCCAGAGATGACTGCCGTCTTCCGCATCAATCAACTGTCCTGTAATGCGGACGCGTTGACCTGCTCGTCTGACTGAACCCTCGAGAACATAGCGCACTCCCAGTATGCGACCGACTTCGCGGATATCCGTGCTTTTACCTTTGAAGGTGAAGGACGAATTTCGGGCCACAACCATCAGCCATCGGAAACGAGACAACTCTGTGATGATGTCTTCGGTGATGCCGTCTGCAAAGAACTCCTGTTCGGGATCCCTAGACATATTGTCGAATGGAAGCACTGCAATCCCAGGTCTGACATCTGTCATTTGTGACAGATTGGCTGAAGTGCCCTTGGGCCAACACCAGACACCGATACGACGTGTGATATTTTTGAGTTCTGTCTGCTCGCCGCCTTCGAATTTGGAAGCGTCGCCTCGGTCAAGGCTGTTGTGAGACGTGTCCGATATCAAAACCTGATCCGGCTCGGCCATAGCTTCGAGACGAGCAGCGACATTTATTCCATCACCAAAAATATCATCACCTTCGGTGACAACCTCGCCGGTATGGACGCCAATTCGAAGCTTGATATTGTCTGGTTTCTGCGCCGACTGAATTGCAATGGCGCAATCTGCAGCGTCTGACGTGGACTTAAACTCGGCGATCCAACCATCGCCCAAGCTTTTGATCATTGTCCCTCCATGGGCCTTTAGCAGCAATTGGAGCGTTTCTTCACGGAATGATCTGAGCGCACTAATCGTACCTTCACGGTCACGATCCATCAGTGCTGAGTAGCCGACAATATCAGCTGCAAGCACAGTGGTTAGCCGTCTGTCCATTAGTTGCCTCCCGTTTCTGGGAACTTAACGTGACACTCATGTTCTGTCAGCCCAACAAGGTCACCTTCGGGCTCGAAGCAGACATTCGCTACACTCGGCATGAGCAACCGTTTTGCGGGACATTGCTGAAATCCGCATTTTTTTCTCCAAAGGACCGCAGTCAGCCCAAAGCGGACATTCGTAACAGGACTTTGTAATTTCCGGGACCGGATTTAGGTGCGCTGAAAGCGCTGCATTCCCATCATTGATTTCATTGAATAAAATCTTAAAATCCTGCCCATAACTCTGTGCGGTGTTTGCGCATAGCTATGCACGATTTTCCCTTAAGTTTGCATGCTACAGAGAACCCATCGAACAAACAGGCTCTCAGGCTTTAATACGGTGCCCAATTCCAGTTTACTCCCAATATCCAGCAGACGAGCGCCACGTTTTAGCTTCCGCGTCCCAAACACTGGCCGTGACGCAAGGCGTTGGGTTTATTCCGTCGCAATTGGATCCATGAATATCTGCCA
>NZ_JBQFPK010000013.1:0-133065 GCF_056534465.1 Ruegeria sp. D3 | reverse complement strand
TGGGCATGGGGCAAGACCCGCAAACCTATCTGAAACCCGGCGACAAGATGGAGCTGGGGATCGAGGGACTGGGCGTGCAGCGGCAGGATGTACAGGCCAGCGCATGACCCGCATCACCGGCATCCGAACCGAAGACCTGCGCTTTCCGACCTCGGACAGTCTGGACGGATCGGATGCGATGAACCCCGATCCCGACTATTCCGCCGCGTATGTGGTGCTGGAAACGGATGGTGCGCATGAGGGCCACGGCCTCACGTTCACCATTGGGCGCGGCAATGAGATCTGCGTCGCCGCGATCAAAGCGCTTGGCGCGTTGGTCAAGGGTTTGGAATTGGATTGGATCACCGAAGATATGGGCCGCTTCTGGCGTCATATCACCGGGGACAGTCAGCTGCGCTGGATCGGGCCGGACAAGGGTGCGATCCATCTGGCGACTGGCGCAGTGGTGAATGCGGCATGGGATTTGTGGGCGAAAGAGGCGGGGAAACCCGTCTGGCAATTGGTGGGTGACATGTCCCCCGAAGATATCGTGCGCCTGATCGACTTTCGCTATCTGACCGATGCGATCACCCAGGACGAGGCGCTGGCCATGCTGCGCGCCGCCGCGCCGGGCAAGGCCGACCGCATCGCCAAGCTGAAAGCTGAAGGCTATCCCTGCTACACGACTTCGGCCGGTTGGCTGGGCTATCCCGACGACAAGCTGCGCCGCCTGTGTCAGGAGGCCAAGGACGCAGGTTTTACTCACACCAAATTCAAGGTGGGCCGCGACATTGACGATGACATCCGTCGTTTGACCATCGCCCGCGAGGTTCTGGGCGAAGACATGAACATCATGATCGACGCCAATCAGGTGTGGGAGGTGGGTCAGGCCATCGAATGGGTCAAGGCCCTATCCTTTGCGCGCCCGTACTTCATCGAAGAACCCACCAGCCCCGATGACGTGTTTGGCCACAAGACGATCCGCGAAGGGGTCGCGCCAGTCAAGGTGGCGACAGGTGAGATGTGCCAGAACCGGATCATGTTTAAGCAGTTCATCAAAGAAGGCGCGATCGACATCGTTCAGATCGACAGCTGCCGGATGGGCGGGCTGAACGAGGTTCTGGCCGTCATGCTGATGGCCGCGAAATACAACTTGCCCGTCTGGCCCCATGCCGGGGGTGTGGGTCTGTGTGAATACGTCCAGCATATGTCCATGATCGATTACATCGCGATCTCGGGTGAGAAAGACAGCAAGCGGATCGAATATGTTGATCACCTGCACGAGCATTTCGTCGATCCCTGTGTGGTGAGGAACGGGGCCTATATGGCGCCGGAAAAGCCAGGGTTCTCGATCGAAATAAAACCCGAAACCATCGAAGACTTCCGCCTTTCAGAGGAACTGGCGGCGGAATGAAACAACAGCCTGACCGGGCTGAAGAAACCGGCGGGCATCTTAAATCAACCTGGAGGAACTACACTAAATGTTTAACTTTGGAAAAACGGCCTTTGGGGCCGCCTGTATTTTTGCGCTTAGCGCAACGGCTGGTCTGGCACAAGAGACCCTGCGGTTTGGCCACGTCTATGAAGCTTCGACGCCTTATCACGCAGCAGCTGTACGTGCGGCCGAGCTGTTGGAAGAAAAGACCGACGGACGCTACAAGATGGAGGTCTTCCCGGCTTCGCAACTGGGCAAAGAGGCCGCGCTGAACGAGGCGCTGTCGCTGGGTACGGTTGACGCGATCTATACCGGCGTGGCGTTTCTGGGTCAGTCCTATGGCCCGATCAGCATCTCGGACTATCCGTTCACCATGCGGTCCTATGATCACTGGAAAGCTTATGTGAACTCGGATCTGTTCAATGAAATGGCGGCAGAATACAAAAACATTTCGGGCAATACCGTTGCCGCGATGACCTATTACGGCGCGCGTCACGTGACCTCCAACAAGCCGATCCTGGCGCCCGCAGATATGGACGGGCTGAAAATCCGTACTCCGAACGCGCCTGCCTATCAGATGTTCCCCACGGCCACCGGCGCAAACCCGACACCCATGGCCTTTGCCGAAGTCTATCTGGCCCTGCAGCAAGGTGTTGTAGACGCACAGGAAAACCCGCTGCCCACCATTCAGTTCAAAAAGTTCTACGAGGTGCAGTCGAACATCAACCTGACCGGACATATCACCAACTCGCTTGCGGTTGTGGTGTCACCTGTGACGCTGGGCAAGATGGGCAATGACGGGCAGGCGCTGCTTGACGCATTGGCCGAAGCGGCCTCGAACACATCGGATGAAATTGTTCAGTCCGAGGCTGAACTGGCTGATTGGTTCCGTGAACAGGGTGTAACCGTGAACGAGGTGGATCGCGCACCTTTCATGGCCGCCGTCGCGCCGCTGTTGACGGGCAATGACGTGCCTTGGGATGCTGAGACGTTCGAACGTCTTCAGGCAATCCAGGACTAATCAAGACTGTGCCCGGCCTCGCGCCGGGCGCATTCTGACCGCACAAGGTGGCCCCGAATGACCCAGACCGAAACCCCGCCCGAGATCGACTTTGACGCGCTGGCCGCCGAAGACGACGCTCATTTCCAGAATTTCCGCATCACAATCGGAGACTACGGTCTACTGGCCCTGTTCGGTTTGCTGTTTGGCGTGGTCTTTTTGCAGTTTTTCACGCGCTATGTGCTGAACGATTCAGTCGCGTGGACGGAAGAGGCCGCGCGATATCTGCTGATCCTTCTGGGCTTTGCCGGGGCGATCCGGTGTCAGGTTGTCGGCAGCCACATCGTTTTGGAATTTGTCGACAAATACTATGGGTTCCGCCTGCGTTGGGTCCATATCTTTGCGCTGGCGGCAACCTTCGTTTTGTTTGCCGTGATCATGTGGTCCGCGTGGGAGCTGATCCAGAGGACATCGTTCCAGCAAATGGTCTCATTGCCTTTCCCGAAATACTACCTGCACGCATGCGTCATGGCCTTAGCCGGGGCAAACCTGTGCGTCGTCGCCTGGCAGATTTTCTCGCGTTTGAAGCAGATTGCAAAAGGTGAAGACAAATGGGTCTGACTATTCTGTTCGTTTCGCTGTTTGGCCTGATGCTGCTGCGGGTGCCGATCGCTTTCTCGCTCGCGCTGTCCTCGTTTGCTTACATTTTGTATTCTGGCCTGCCACCGGTTCTGTTGATGCATAACATGGTCAATGGCATGGACAGCTTCCCGCTGCTTGCCATTCCTTTCTTTATCCTCGCGGGCGCATTGATGAACTCGGCCGGGATCACCGCGCGGATCTTCGGATTTGCGCGCGCCATCGTCGGCTGGATGCATGGCGGGCTGGGCCACGTGAATGTGGGTGCCAGCATCATATTTGCGGGCATGTCCGGCGCTGCCGTGGCCGACGCTGGCGGACTGGGTGCGATCGAGATCAAGGCCATGCGTGAGGCCGGCTATGATGATGATTTTAGCGTCGGGGTCACTGCCGCTTCGTCGACCATCGGGCCGATCATCCCGCCGTCCTTGCCGCTGGTGATCTTTGGCGTCATGGCGTCGGTGTCGATTGGCAAGCTGTTTGTGGCCGGGATCGTTCCGGGGTTGTTGATGGCAGCGGCGCTGTCGGCGATGATCTGGTGGATGTCACGCACACGCAACTATCCACGTGATGTCAGCTTTAGCCCCTCGGTCATCGTCACCCGGTTTCGGGCCGCGTTCCTGCCGCTGATGACACCGGTCATCATCGTGGGCGGCATCGTCTCGGGGGCGTTCACTCCGACAGAGGCCGCTATCGGGGCTGCCGCCTATGCGCTGTTTCTGGGCACCATCGTCTATCGCACCCTGACTCCGCGCAAGCTGGCGGTGATCTCGCTGGAAACCATCGAGACGACGGCTGCGATCATGATGATCGTCGGCGCGGCCTCGGTGTTCGCATGGATCCTGACCGCCAATCAGGTCGCCGCGCATTTCGCAGAATTTGTGCTGTCATTTACCGACAGCAAGGCCGTTGTGCTGCTGTTGATCATGGCGGTTGTGCTGGTCGTGGGCCTTTTCATGGAGACCATCGCGGCGATTTCCATCCTCGTGCCGGTGCTGATGCCGGTGGCGGCACAGTTCGGGATTGATCCGGTGCATCTGGGCATCATCGTAATCTTGAACCTGATGCTGGGTCTGCTGACCCCGCCGGTGGGCATGGTGTTGTTCGTGCTGTCGCGCGTCTCGAAGGTGCCATTCGAACAATGCGTCCGCGCCACGTTACCGTTTCTGGTGCCGTTGTTGGCGGTCTTGCTGTTGCTGACCTTCGTACCTTCGCTGGTTCTGTGGTTACCGAACCTTTTGTACGGCTCGTAAGGAGCGTTCAGGCGTTTAGTCAAGTTTTGAGCCGGCCGTTGATTGCCGGCTCGAACTTTACTTGGACCGCCTTGGCATCGCATTGCCGCCTTTTGCCGCTGCAACGCGCGCTCGATTTTTCTTGCTGCTCGGTTTGCCCTTTGGTGGCGGCGGGCCTTTTGGGCGACGCGGAGGTTTGGCCGCCTGATCGCCAGCCTTGCCAGAGTCGCGCTTGGGTTTAGCGTCGGTTTTCGGCGTGTCAGAGGACTTTCGCTCGGGCTTCTTCCACGCCTTGGCTGGTTTAGGCTCGACACTGCGCGGGGGCTTTTTGCCGGTTTTGGTAAATCCTTTCTTGCTCTTTTCGCCTCGCTTTAGGCCGGGTTTGCCCGTTGCGTGGAAATCGGGGGCGGCGTCCAGCTGAACGATTGCCTTTGTACCCTCAATCGTCATCTCGTGACCGATGGCCTCCAGAAATCCCGCAACGCTGCTTTCGCGGATTTCGATATAAGTCTCGGTCTCAGCGATGCGGATCGCTCCGACGTCCAATTTGGTAATGTTGCCCGCTTTGCATATCATCGGCAGCAGGTATCTTGGAGACGCGTTTTCGTTGCGTCCCTCGGATAATGCAAACCAGACGCTCGGGCCGAACGGAGCGCTTGGTTTGGGTCCAGCTTCTTTGACTTCGTTTAGTTCCTCGGGCGCAGAATGTTGTCGCGCGTATTGACGGACATAAGCCGCGGCAAGTTGTTCTGGTGAGAACTTCGACAGCAATTCATCCACGGAGTTACGTTCAGAGGCGGAGATGTCTAATTGCCAGTCGTCTGAGTTGAACATTCTCTGCACGTCTTGTGCGCTCACCTCTTCGGCGGAGGGTGCGGCGCCCCATTCAGCCGTCAGCTTGGCGAATTTGAGCAGCCGCTGAGCCTTTTTAAATGAAGCCGGGGGAACGATTAGTGCGCTGACGCCTTTGCGCCCCGCGCGCCCGGTCCGGCCAGAACGGTGCAATAGGGTTTCATGACTGTTTGGCAGTTCAGCATGGATCACCAGATCCAGGTTTGGCAGATCAATCCCGCGCGCGGCAACATCTGTGGCGACGCAAACACGGGCGCGTCCGTCGCGCATGGCTTGCAGGGCATTGGAACGTTCACTCTGTGTCAACTCGCCTGACAGCGCGACTACGGGGAACCCGCGGTTCGACAATCTGGCGGTCAGACGGCTAACCATGGCACGCGTGTTGCAAAAGACGATTGCGTTAGGGGCTTCGTGATACCGCAGCACGTTAATCATGGCGTTTTCGCCGTCGCGTGGGGCGACGCTCATGGCTTTGTATTCGATATCGGCGTGTTGTGTACGCTCGCTGACGGTGCTGACACGCTGAGCGTCTTGTTGGTATCGTGTTGCCAAGCTAACGATGGCGCGTGGCACGGTCGCAGAGAACAAAAGGGTCTGACGGTCGGTTGGGGTTTGCTCGAGAATGAACTCCAGATCTTCGCGGAACCCGAGGTCCAGCATCTCGTCAGCTTCGTCCAGAACTACGGCGCGGACGCTTGTTAGATCTATCGAGCCGCGCATGATGTGGTCCCGCAAGCGCCCCGGTGTCGCCACCACGATATGCGCGCCTCGGGACAGGGCCCGGCGTTCATCCCGCATATCCATGCCGCCAACGCAGGACGTGATGTAGGCACCGGCATCCGCGTAAAGCCACCCCAGCTCTCGCTTAACCTGCATTGCAAGTTCTCGGGTCGGTGCGATGACCAAGGCCAAGGGCGTATCCGCTGTGTCAAACGCCTGCGCATCGCCCAGAATGGTTGGGGCAATCGCCAAACCGAATCCGATGGTCTTACCCGATCCGGTCTGTGCCGATACCAACATATCCCGCATCTGTAGTTCGGGCGCGGTGACGGCCTGTTGGACGGGGGTCAGAGTGTCGTATCCCTTGCGCTTCAGCGCAGTTTCGAGCGTTTGTTTCATGGTTCAGCTTTCCTGGGTGATGCTGTCACCCTCAGAGCGTCCAACACACGGATCATAATCGAAGCGCTGCTCATACCGACAGAAGCTGAGGATGTATAGAGCGGAAAATGTGCGGCCCGACCGCTTGCGAACCTCGGAGCCTGTTTGCGCAACAGGTGGGTTTTCGCAATCATAGAAGGTTGGTCACCATTCAAAGTGATTGGCAAGAACTTGTTTCTTCAAAGCCGCACTGCAAAAGATTTAAGGCCGAAAGCGACTAGTCAGAAGCGGTTCTCAATTCCCCTGTGAGTCAGCTCGAACCAATCTCAAAACAGTTTCAATGTTGAAGGCCAAACGTTCGTCCAGCGCCTTTTCTTCCATAAGATCGCGCCCGAACAGAAACGAGCCCGTATGCCGGTTTGTCAGGTAATAATAGCCGATCGCCGCGATCGTGATATTCAACTGAGCAGCGTCGATGCCGCTTCTGAACTCACCTGTAGCCTGTCCCTTGACCAGGATTTCGTCCACCATTCCAACCAGACCGCGCATAGTTTCTGGCAGGTTATCAAGCGACTTTATGTGTCGCGCGCCATGCAGGTTTTCGCTGTTAACCAGTGTAATAAATTCAGGATTATCAAGATAATACTGCCAAGTGAACCGCACCAGAGTTTCCAGTGCATCAGTCGGGGACAAATCTTCAAGGTTCAATTCCCGCTCGGCCTTGCGGATATCCAGATAGGCTTCCTCCAATACGGTTCGAAACAGGTCTTCCTTACTGCCAAAGTAGTGGTACAGCATGCGTTTGTTAGCTTCCGCCAGTTCGGCGATTTCATCAACGCGTGCGCCACCCAGACCCCGTTTGGCAAACTCACTCTTTGCGGCCATCAGGATTCTGGACTTGGTCGCCTCGGCGTCTCTTTTCTTTTTTGTTTTCGGTATTTCGGCCACGGCTAAACCCTTCTGATGAACCTTTCTATTACTCTGATGAGCCGCAGAGGTGTAGCCACATCTGTTTTGAATGAGCGTTTGCCCCCTGTTTTCCATCATTCTTAACGCTTGACACATCATTTCGTAAAGAAGTAACTAGTTAGTGCATTAAAGGCGTGCATAGCCGCGATCAATGCCGCGCGTCCGAACCGGGTCATCAATCGCGGACCCAAGGTGCAGATCGTAATGGGAGGAAAATATGTCGTTCATCAAAAACTATATCGCGCAGGAAACGATAACCCGTCGTAACCTGTTGCTGGCATCAGCGTATGGTGTTGGCGGTGCAGCAATCTCTAGCATGTTGGGTGGTATGGCGCGTGCTGCCATCACGGACCCAACTGTTGCTTGGTCTTATCGCAATCGCACGAACCCATATTGGAATGAGATCGTGTCCGGCGGCGAGGCTTTTGTCGAAAGTCTGGGTAAACCCAAGGATTTCCTGACGCACCTGATCAACGAAGGCTCATCTGAGAAATCGCTGGCGGATGTAAAAGCGCTGTTGTCCAAGACAAATGGCGAACTCGCGTTGGCCATCGACACCAACGATGCTCCGAATGCGCGTCCGGTTGTGGAATCCTGTGTCGAAGCAGGGGCCTATGTTTCGACCCTGTGGAACAAGACCGACGACCTGCACCCCTGGGATTTCGGCGACAACTATGTCAGCCACATGAGCTGGTCCGACGAAGGCCCGGCCGAGCAAACCGCGCGCATTCTATTGGATGCCATGGGCGGTTCCGGTGGCGTTGTTCATCTGGGCGGTATCGCCTCGAATAACCCAGCGATCGAGCGGCTGGCCGGTCTGAAGAACGCGTTGAAAGACTACCCGAATGCCGAGTTGCTGGCGGCAGAGCCCGCCGACTGGGATACGCAGAAAGCCAATCAGGTCATGAGCGCGTTCCTCACCCGGTATGGGGATGACATCAAGGGTGTTCACTGCGCCAATGACACCATTGCTTACGGCGTGCTCGAGGCCCTGCGCGCGGAAGGCATCGAAGATATGCCCATCGTATCCTATGATGGTAACCCGCAGGCGGTTGAGCTGGTGGGCGAGGGCAAGATCCTGGCCACCGTCTTCACCAACCCGCACTGGGGTGGCGGTATCACGGCGGCATTGGCGTATTACGCGGCTACGGGTCACTTCAAACCCTCTGACGAACCAAACGAACACCGCGAATTCTATGGCCCGACCATCATGGTCCGCCCAGAAGACGCCCAAGCGTTCAAGGCCGAGTATCTGGACAGTGTCCCGACCTATGATTGGAAAGATTTCTGGTCCACGTCGAACGGTCAAATTCAATACAAATAATGTGATTGCGAGCCGGTCTCAGAGCCGGCTCGTACATTCGGGTTCGACTTGATCGACCACCACCAGTTCACTCAGTGGGAGTAAGCACGTGAGCAATGTGCTGACACGGGATGTTCTGATCAAATGGGCGCCCCTGATCGTCCTTTTGGTTTTGGTCCTGTTCTTTACGGCGATGGAGCCGCGCTTTTTTTCACTGCGCAACTTTGCGCGGATCGGAATTTCTTCGGCGCCGGCGCTGATGGTTGCTATTGGCGTGACTTTCATCATCATCATGGGATCGATCGACTTGTCGATGGAGGGCACAGTTTCGGTTTGTGCCGTGGTGTTTGCTTTTGCTTTCATAGCTTTGGGTGGCACGTTGGCGTCGTGGGCGTGGCTTGCCATCCCTCTGGCCTTGCTTGTCGGCGGGGCAATCGGGTTGGTGAACGGGCTTGTGCATGTCTTGCTGAAGATACCGTCGTTTATGGCGTCTCTGGCGATGGGTTTCGTCGGCACTGGTTTCGCGCTGCTGCTGACAGGGGGCGACCGCATCCGAGTGGAGGACGACCTGTTCCGTTCGCTGCTGACCGAGCGTTGGTTCGGATTTCCCATCATGTGCTATGTCGCACTTCTGTTTCTACTGATCGCTTGGTTCATCCAGTCCCGCACGACACTGGGCCGTAACTTCTATGCTGTTGGCGGGGGCGAGGAACTGGCTCATGCTTCGGGCCTAAACGTCAACCGCGTGCGGATCATGGGGTTTGCACTGGCCGGTGTCTTTTATGCGGTCGGCGCGTTGTTGGCCGTGGGGCGGATCGGTATTGCCGAGACAGCGACGGGGTCGAATTTCATGTTCGTGTCGATCACCTCGGTTGTGGTGGGTGGAACTGCTCTGTGGGGCGGGATCGGCGGTGTCTGGAATACGCTGATCGGTGTGTTGATCGTGAATGTCATTAACAACGGCATGGTTGTGATCGGGTTGCCCGGCTACGTGCAAGACGGTGTTCTGGGCATATTGGTCATCGCCGCGGTGGTTCTGTCGACCGACCGCAAATCCGTAACCTTCGTGAAATAGGGGCGGGCAGATGTACGAACTGATCAATGTCGACAAGAAATTCCCCGGCGTCCACGCTCTGAAATCCGTGGACTTCAAGATCGGGCGCGGCGAGATCGTGGGCCTCGTTGGCGAAAACGGTGCGGGCAAATCCACCCTGATGAAGGTCATCTATGGGGCATACCAACCCGACGGCGGCGACATCACCATCGACGGCACTAAGGTTCGGTTCCAGAACCCGCGTCAGGCGATGGATCACGGTATCGGCATGGTGTTTCAGGAACAATCGCTGATAACCAACCTGACCGTGATGGAGAACATCTTTCTGGGGTTTGAGCAGCAATTCGTGAGCTACGGCGTTATCAACTGGAAAGCCATGGCAGAGGCCGCGCGCAAGCAACTGGCTAAGGTCAAACTGGACATCGATCCGGCGATGACAACGTCGAAACTATCCTTTGCACAGCGCCAGCTGGTGGAACTGGCCAAGGTGCTGACCCTTGAAGAACGGATCGACGGCGATCTGGTCATCCTGCTGGACGAACCGACCTCAGTTTTGGCAAAGGAAGAGGTCGAGTTGTTGTTCTCGCTTGTGCGTGAGCTGACAAAACGGGCGTCGTTCATCTTTGTCAGCCACCGAATGGACGAGGTTCTGGACCTGTCCGACCGTATCTATGTGATGAAAGACGGCGAAGTTGTAGACGTCGTCGCCCATGACGATGCGAATGTTGATGCGATCCAACACAAGATGGTCGGGCGCGATGTCGACAAGGAATATTACCGCGAGCAGAAGCAAAAACCTTATCAGGTTGAGGAACAGCCGCTGGTTGCCTTCCAGAACGTGACTGCAACGGGAAAGTACTCGGACATTTCATTCGATCTGCGCCCCGGCGAGGTTTTGTGTCTGGTCGGTACCGAAGGCTCGGGACGCGAGGCGATTTTGCGCACGATCTTTGGGCTCGAAACTCCATCTACCGGTGCCGTAAGCATCAAGGGCGTGCCCGTCAGCAAATTCAACGCGCAAGTCGGGGTCGCAAACGGCGTTGGTTACATCCCTCGCGAACGCAAGGTTGAAGGGATCGTCGCAGGCATGAGCGTTTATGAAAACATGACGCTCAGCCAGATGGGAAACTATGCCAATTCGGGCGTGTTGCGGATTGGTGAGGAAAAAACGCTGGCTCGCCAATGGATCGATCGTTTGGCGATCAAGACACCAGATGTCTACAAGGATTGTGGCGGGTTGTCGGGCGGCAACCAGCAAAAGGTTGTGCTGGCCAAATGGCGCTCGGCCGGGTCCGATATTATCCTGCTGGATCACCCAACGCGCGGTCTGGATATCGGCGCCAAAGAAGATGTCTATGACATGGTACGCGAGATGTCGGATGACGGCGTCGGTATCATTCTGGTCGCTGACACTTTGGAAGAGGCCATTGGCCTGAGCCACACGATTATCGTCCTGAAGGACGGTATCGCCCAGAAACGTTTCGATTGCAGCCCAGGGGACAAACCGTCGCTGTATGACCTTGTCCATCACATGATCTGAGGGCGAACACATGAGTTTTGAACGTATCAAACCGCATTTGCCCTGGATCACTCTGTTGGTTCTGGTTCTGGTTGTCGGGGCTGCAGATTCCAACTTTTTGCGCCCTTCCAACTTGATTTCGATGGCGGCGGATATCGTGCCGCTGTTCATCATGGCGCTTGGCATGACGTTCGCGATCTATATCGGAGGGATAGATTTGTCTGCGCAGTCGGTTGCCAACATGACCACAGTCGTGGCCACGATTGCCTTGCCAACCTTTGGCATTGGTGCCGCGTTGATCTGCATTCTAGCCGGTGTTGTTCTGGGCGGGGTTTCGGGCTTTGTCACGACGCGTCTATTTGTGCCGTCCTTTATCTCGACCCTTGCGGTTGGCGGCATCGCCTTTTCCGCCGCACAATACATGTCAGGGCAGCGCGCGCTGTTCATGGACGCTTCGCTTCGGGATTCGACCTTTGGTTGGATGACCGGATCGCTGGCGGGCATCCCCAGCGAATTGTTCATCGCCGCCGCGTTGGTTCTGGGTGCATGGTTCCTGCAATCACGCACCACCTTTGGCCGTGCGCTCAAGGCTGTGGGGGCGGGGGAACCTGCCGCCGTGGCCTCGGGCCTGAATGTCAATCGCATCAAGATCATGGCGTTCGCTCTGTCCGGTGGACTGGCGGCGATTGCGGGCTTGCTGTTTGCAGTGAAATTGTCCGGAGGCTCTCCCACTCTGGCAAACGGGTTCCTGCTGCCTGCGATCGTCGCGGTTTTGGTGGGTGGGACACCGCTGACCGGTGGTGTGGGCGGAGTGATCAACACCCTGATTGGCACTCTGATCGTGGCTGTGATCCGGTCTTCGATGCTTTATTTTGAGGTCGACGCGACGCAACAGCAGATGGTGTTTGGCCTTATTCTGATTGTGGCCATCGCACTGACCATCGACCGAACCAAGCTGAGGGTTGTGAAATGACCCCGACCATGCGAGCGGCGGTGCTGACCGAACCCGGTCGGTTCGAGGTCACTGACGTCGCACGCCCCAACCCAGGCCGGGGTGAAGTTCTGGTTCGCATCATACGGGTCGGGATTTGCGGGACCGACATGCATATCTTTAACGGCCACTACGCGGCCGACAGCCTGCCCCTGATACCCGGTCATGAATTTACGGGCACAATTGCCGAGTTGGGCGAAGGCGTAGCCGGCCTGACGGTTGGTGCGCCGGTTGTGGTCGATATGAATATCGGTTGCGGCACATGCTATTGGTGCCGCCGGAATGAAATCCTGAACTGCCCCGAGATGCAGCAGATGGGTATCACCATGGATGGCGCCTTTGCCGAATACATCTGCGTCCCCGCGCGCCTTGTTATTCCAGCTCCGCAGGACACAGCTGCCGAAGTGTTGGCGTTGACCGAACCTTTGGCCTGTGTTGTGCGCTGTGCTCGTAAAGCCAACATCACATTCGGCCAGTCGGTCGTGGTGCTGGGCGCGGGCCCCATCGGTAACCTGCACGTACAACTCTTGCGCACGATCGGGGCGGCGCCGATCATCGTTGCGGATTTGTCCAAGGCGCGTGTGAACATGGCGCTCGAGGTCGGAGCGGATGTTGGTGTCACCGATCCAGACCAACTGGAACAGGTGGTCAGGGATCATACGGATGGGCGCGGTGCTGATGTGGTGATCGAAAGCGTTGGCCTGCCTGCTCTTTATAAACAGGCCACCAAACTGGCTCGAAAAGGGGGTCATATCGCGGCCTTTGGACTGACTGGTGCAGGAGAGACCCTGCCTGTCGATATCCTGCAAACCATCCTGCAAGAGAATTCGATCAAAGGTTCTGTCGCTGGGATGGGGCAGGATATGCATGACGCGCTGACCCTGTTGACCCACGGTCGGATAAAAACTGAACGCTTTATCCAAGCGATTTATCCGCTGGATCGCATTCAGGAAGCCTTCGACAGTTTCCAGGATCGTCCGACTGATCTGAAAACCCAAATAACGATGACGTAAACGCCAGAGAGGGAGGAGCTCAGCATGACCGTCGAAGTCTATACATCCAAACCAGAAGGCATGATCCCAAACAGCCGTTTTCCCCTGCTGATCCATCGAGGAGCGATCCCAGGTGGCGGCGTGGATGCCGTCAAGGCCCGGTTCCGCGCAAATGGCTGGGGCAACAACTGGGAATACCCGGGCGTTTACGAGTACCCGCATTTCCATTCGACATCTCATGAATGTCTGGGATGTGCGCAAGGCTGGATGGAGTTTAACCTATCTGTGGAAGGTTGGACTCGGGTCCGGATCGAGGCTGGCGATGTTATCGTCATGCCTGCGGGTGTCAGTCATGAGATGGTCGGACGATCCGACGACATCATGATGTGTGGCGGTTACGCCGGGGGCCGCGACTGGGACAATATTCAAGAGGCTTTTTTGACTCCGGAAATGTTCCAGGCGGCCGCCAAACGGATCATGATGCTGCCGATTCCGGATAAAGACCCTGCGACCGGTGAAATTCTGCACCAATGGCATGACGCGCCGTCCTCGGTGGATGGTGGGTGGAACGATTTCCGCGATGGCCTGGACGCCTCAGCCTGACGCATTTTTTGGAGCCCCAACAATGGACCAAAACGCACAGATACTTACACCGCCTTCCGAGCCCCGTGAATTTGGGTTCTTCATGGACGGCAAATGGGTTCCCGCCGGTGATCGCGACGTGTTCGAGCGGTCCTCGCCGGGTCATGGCGTGCCGGTCACGCGCATCCCGCGCTGCAACGAGGATGATATGAACGAGATCGTCGCATCGGCGCGCACGGCGTTCGATGATCGCCGCTGGTGCGGGTTGTCCGGGTCTGACCGCGCGGTTGTTTTATTGAAAGCGGCCGATCTGATCCGCCAGCGCACCGATGAGATCGCCTATTGGGAAACGTTGGAGAACGGCAAGCCCATCGCGCAGGCGCGGGGCGAGATTGGCGGTTGCGTTGGTATGTTCGAATTCGCTGCCGGTCTGGCGCGAGCTTTGCATGGGGAGAGTTTCAACAACAGCGGCGATGGCGCGTTGGGCATTGTCACCCGTGAGCCGGTTGGCGTTGTCGGTCTGATCACGCCTTGGAACTTCCCTTTCCTCATCCTGTGCGAGCGGGTGCCGTATATTCTGGCCTCTGGTTGCACCATTGTCGCAAAACCCTCTGAAGTGACAAGCGCAACGACTCTGCTGTTGGCCGAAATCCTGTCCGAGGCGGGCTTGCCGGATGGTGTGTTCAATGTGGTCACCGGATCAGGCAGCGTGATCGGCCAGAAGCTGGCGGAACACATGGATGTGGATATGCTGTCCTTTACCGGCTCGACCGCTGTTGGCCGCTCGGTCGTTGCGGCGGCGGGGCAGAGCAATTTTAAAAAGCTGGGGTTGGAACTGGGCGGTAAGAACCCGCAGATTGTCTTTGCTGATGCGGACCTTGAAGATGCAGCCGATGGTGTGGCCTTCGGCATCGCGTTCAACACCGGCCAGTGTTGCGTTTCCGGTGCGCGCCTTTTGGTCGAACGCTCGATTGCAGAAAAGTTTGCAGGCATGGTCGCTGACAAACTGCGCAAGGTTCGCGTGGGCGATCCGTTGGACGAGCGCACCCAGGCGGGCGCGATCACGACAGACGCGCAGAACCGCACCATTCTGTCCTACATCGCCAAGGGTCAGGAAGAGGGCGCGACCCTGCTGATCGGGGGCGGAACGCCCGAAATCTCGGGCGGGCAATATATCGACCCGGTGGTATTCACTGATGTGACCAACGACATGGCCATAGCGCGCGAAGAGATTTTCGGCCCGGTTCTGGTTGTGATCCCGTTTGATACGATTGACGAAGCGATCTCGATTGCCAACGATACTGAATACGGTCTGGCGGCAAGTGTTTGGACGAAGAATATCGACAAGGCGCTGATCATCTCTCGCCGCGTTCAAGCCGGACGGTTCTGGGTCAACACAACTTTGGCTGGTGGGCCCGAACTGCCGATTGGCGGGTTCAAGGCGTCCGGTTGGGGCCGCGAGGCCGGGATGCACGGCGTCGAGGAATATACGCAGATCAAGTCGATCCATGTCGAGATCGGCAAACGGTCGCATTGGGTAGAGTAATGGCAAACGGATTTGACTATATCATCGTTGGTGGCGGATCAGCGGGCTGTGTTTTGGCCAATCGCCTGACCGAAGACGGCGCCGTCAGGGTGCTGCTGCTGGAGGCGGGCGGAAAGGACAATCACCCGTTGATCCACATGCCTGTGGGCTTTGCCAAGATGACGGACGGGCCGCATACGTGGGGTCTTAACACCGTCCCGCAAGTCAACGCCAATAACCGCGAGATCCCCTATGCTCAGGGCCGGGTGATCGGTGGTGGAAGCTCGATCAATGCCGAGGTGTTCACGCGCGGCAACCCGGTCGACTATGACCGTTGGGCCAATGAGGAAGGGTGCGAGGGTTGGGCCTTCAAGGACATCCAGAAATACTTCATTCGCTCCGAACGCAATGCGATCCTGTCCGGCGACTGGCACGGGACCGAAGGGCTTTTGGGTGTGTCCAACATCCCGGACCCGCAAGAGATGACCCGCGCGTTTGTGCGATCGTGCCAAGAGGCGGGCATCCCGTATAACCCGGACTTCAACGGGGCGGTTCAGGAAGGGGCAGGCGTTTACCAGACGACCACCTGGAACGCGAAACGCTGCTCGGCTGCTGTAGGATATCTGAAACCAGCGATGTCGCGCGGGAACCTGACGGTCAAAACTGGGTGTCAGGTGCATCGGATCGTCATCGAAAATGGCCGGGCGACCGGTGTTGAATTCGATCAGGGCGGACAGGTTGAAACCGCATCGGCGGGTCAGGAAGTGCTGGTCACTTCGGGCGCCATTGGAACACCCAAGCTGATGATGCTGTCAGGCGTCGGTCCCTCTGCGCATCTGCGCAAGCACGGGATCGAGGTGAAGCAAGACTTGCCCGGTGTAGGTGAGAACCTGAACGACCATTTCGGCATCGATATCGTGGCCGAACTGAACGGGCATTATAGTCTGGACAAGTACAACAAGCCTCATTGGGCGGCTTGGGCAGGAATACAGTATTTCCTGTTCGGATCGGGGCCAGTGACCTCGAACGTGGTTGAGGGCGGGGCGTTTTGGTATGGCGACAACAGGGCCCCCGTGCCGGATTTGCAATTTCATTTCCTTGCAGGTGCCGGTGCCGAGGCCGGAGTGCCCAGCGTGCCCAAGGGCAGCTCGGGCATCACGCTAAACTCGTACACTGTCCGTCCCAAGGCGCGCGGCACCGTACGTCTGCGGTCGAACAAGGTCGAGGATATGCCGCTGGTCGATCCCAATTTCCTGGGTCACCCGGATGATCTGAAAATCTCAGTCGAAGGGGTGAAGCACAGTGTCGAGATTTTCCGGCAGAATAGTCTGCAAAACTATATTCGTAAGATCCACTTCCCGGATGACACTGTGAAAACACAGGCCGAGTACGAGGCCTATGCCCGTCAATATGGCCGGACGTCTTATCACCCGACATGTACCTGTAAAATGGGTGTGGATGAGATGGCGGTCGTTGACCCGCAAATGCGGGTGCGCGGGATTGACGGGCTGCGGATCTGCGACAGTTCAGCCATGCCCAGCCTGATTGGGTCTAACACGAACGCACCGACGATCATGATGGCCGAAAAAGCGGCGGACATGATCCGGGGCAATCACTGAAATCGATTTACCTCCCTGAACTGGCGGCGCCTTGAATGGGCGCCGCTTTTTTCTTTAGTCCCAATCGGGGGCCCAAGGCACCAAGTCTTCTGTGACGATCCGATAGCCTGCCTGGGTCATCGAGTCGATCCGATCCATATCGACGTTGGACAAGATGAAATCCATCACGTCAAAATTGGCCTGAATGTTGGCGCGTTTTGTAGACATTGTGTTGATCGGCACACCCTTTTGCAAAATCCAACGCAATACGACCTGTCCTGCGGTTTTTCCGTAGCCTTGACCTATCTCGGCAAAAATCGGGTGCTTGAAAACCTCTCCGCGCGCCACCGAGCAATAGGACGACAAAGGGATGCCCGTTTCAGAGGCGGCTGCCAGAAGCACATCTTGGTTCAGCAGCGGGTGAAACTCGACCTGATTGGACACGATCGGTGTTTCGATGATCTTGACTGCGTCTCGCATCATCTGCGCGGTATAGTTTGAGACGCCGATGTTCTTTGCCAGACCCTTTGCATGAGCCTGTTCAAGCAATGTCAAAGATGGCGCGATGTCGCCCCCTATAGGTGGCCAGTGCAGCAGCAGGACGTCCACGTAATCAAGGCGGAGCTTCTTCAGGCTTTCTTCCACGGATGGCAGGAACGCGTCGTCACTGAAATTGTCCGGATGCACTTTGGTCGTGACGCACATTTCATCTCGTTTCAGGCCGATCTCGGCCAGTGCGTCACCAGTTTCCTTCTCATTTTCATACATTTGAGCGGTGTCAAAGGACCGATACCCGATCTCGGCTGCGATCGCCATCGAATCGCGAAGTTCTGCTCCGGTCAGGGGGAATGTACCGAAGGTACGCTGATAGGTGTTTTGAAAATAGATGTTCACGGTGATCCTCCCAAAGAACAAACTCAACAAGTAACTTATTAGTTACTTGAGGTTCGGTCAATTCCCTTGTTTTGGTTATTTTTGTTGCTTTTCGGTGCACCTGAAGGCATAACTTATAACCAATTAGTTACTTTCGTGAGGATCGCATGAGCAAGCAGATGACGGCACGCGAAGCGGCAAATCTTGTACCCGATGGTGCGACGGTCGCGGTGAATTCTTCAAGTGGTTTGTGTTGTCCGGATGCAGTTCTGAAAGGTCTTGGCGAGCGCTTTGATGAAGAGAGTGCGCCAACAAATCTGACGACCATTCATCCCATAGCTGCAGGTGACTTTTTTGGCACGAAGGGGGTAGATCATATCGCCAAACCGGGTCTGCTAAGTCGGATCATTGGCGGTTCTTACCCATCGGGGCCGAGCAATGCGGAACCGCCGCTTGTCTGGCAGATGATCACGGGCGAACAGGTGCGCGCGTATAACGTACCGTCGGGTATTATCTTTGACATGCTGCGCGAGGCTGCCGCCAAACGTCCGGGTGTCCTGACCAAAGTTGGTATGGAAACCTTTGTCGACCCCGAGATCGAAGGCTGCGCAATGAACGCCGCTGCCCGTGCCGAGCCCATCGTGAAACGGATGGAGTTCGAAGGCGAAGATTGGCTGTATTTCAAATCAATGGCGCCGAATGTGGCGATTATTCGAGCAACCACAGCCGATGAAAAAGGTAACCTGAGTTTCGAACACGAGGGGGCCTATCTGGGCGCGATGGAGATGGCCCTGGCAGCGCGCAACAACGGTGGCGTGGTGATTGCTCAGGCCAAACGCATCGCGGCGGCAGGAAGTATCCGACCACATGACGTGCACGTACCCGGTATTTTGATCGACGCGATTGTCGAAGCGCCCGACCAGTTACAGACCACGGCTACGGAATATGACCCGGCAATTTCGGGCGAATTGACCCGCCCGATCGAAAGCTTTCGAACGGCCGACTTCAACGTCGGGAAAGTCATAGCGCGCCGTGTTGCGAATGAGTTGAAGGATGGTTGGGCCGTAAATATCGGGTTCGGCATCTCGGCCAACGTTCCGCGTATTCTGGTCGAAGAGGGTTTGCATGGCTCGGTCACGTGGATGATCGAGCAAGGCGCGGTTGGCGGGGTTCCATTGTTGGATTTCAAATTTGGCTGTTCCGCCAATGCCGAGGCCTTCGTGCCGTCGCCACATCAGTTCTGTTATTTCCAGGCGGGCGGGTTTGATGCCTCGCTGCTGTCTTTCCTCGAGGTGGACAAACACGGCTCGGTCAACGTCTCGCGTCTGTCAGCCATTCCGCACCGGACCGCCGGAGCAGGAGGGTTCGTGGATATCACAGCGCGGGCGCGCAAGATCGTTTTTTCTGGCAACTTCAACGCAGGAGCCAAGATGACCATTGAGGATGGTCAGCTGAAAATTCTGAAAGAGGGGAAAGTGGCCAAGTTTGTGGATGAGGTCGATCAAATCTCATTTTCAGGTAAGCGGGCACAGATGCAGGGGCAGGACGTGACATACGTGACCGAGCGCTGCGTGATCAAGCTGACCGAAAAGGGCCTTATGGTGACCGAGATCGCGCCCGGGCTGGACCTGCAACGCGATATTCTGGATCAGGCGGCGACACCCTTGTTAGTTTCAGATGACCTTGTCCGGATGGACGCGGCCCTGTTTGACCCAGCCCTGTTGGGGCTGCAACTCGCGGCGGGCTAATGGAGCATTTCCTTCTGGATATTCGGGACGGCATCGCGCGGTTGACCCTTAACCGCCCCGAGCGCCTGAACGCCATGGATGAGGCGATGATGGATGCGCTCATGGCGCTGTGCCGTCAGATCGAACACACCCAGGACGCGCATGTTGTGATCCTGACCGGTGCGGGAAAGGCGTTTTGCGCAGGGGGCGATATCGACGCGTGGTCCAGCCAGTCGGCGGACACCTTCGGCCGCCATTGGCTCCGCGATGGGCATCAGGCGCTGGATGCCCTGACGCGGCTGCGACAGCCTGTGATTGCGGTGTTGAACGGGCATGTTTTGGGCGGTGGTCTGGAACTTGCGGCGTGCGCCGATTACCGCATTGCCGAGGATCACATTCGGATCGGACAGCCTGAACCGGGGCTGGGGATCATTCCCGGCTGGTCCGGCACTCAGCGCGCGGTCCGGCGGTTCGGTGCCCAGCTTGTCCGGCGCATGGCGCTGTTCGGCGAGCAGCTCTCGGCCCATGATGCGTTGACTGCGGGGATTGTGGATCAGGTCGTCGAAAAAGGGCAGGGCCTTTCCGCTGCGGATGAGCTGGCCAACCGGATGCGCCATCGAGGGCCGGTGGCGACAGAGCTTGTAAAAATGCTGATCAACGCCGCTGAGGGCGAGGAACGTGAGCGTGTTTTCGAAGCGCTGGCAGGTCGGATCGCCGCCGTCCAACCCGAGTTGAAAACCGGTTTGGCCGCGTTCAAGGATCGCAAAAAACCTGATTTCTGGTAAGCATCAAATCATGAGGGCCTAAATATGATACGTCACCTTGTTCACCTGCGCTTTAAGGACGACGTGTCCGACGAAGAAAAGGCCACGCTCTATCGGGATCTGGCCGGTCTTTCTGGTCATATCGAGGGCATTCTGGATTTCCAAAGCCGAAGCAATGTGTCGGTCGAGACCGATCTGGTGCGGGGCTTCAATGACATGTTCTGGTTTGACTTCCGCGACGAGTCCGTGCGCGATGTTTATTTGGTCGACCCTGCGCATCAGGAGGTCGGAAGCCGGATCGTGGCCAAAACGGTCAATGGCCCGGACGGTGTATTCGTGTGTGATATCGAGGTGTAGAAGACGCGGCTAAACCAAGGTCAGCAACAGGTGCGGAACCGGTCCACGATCACGTCCAATACCTCGTTTGGGTCGCGTTTCCACCAGTTGCCGGCCGAGAAGATCTCGACTTCGCACAGCCCTGTGTAGCCTGCTTGTTCTACAGCGGAGCGTAGGGCCCGAAGATCCGCGACACCGTCGCCCATCATGCCGCGATCCAGCAGGATATCCGTGGTATCGGCCAGCCAGTCACACAGGTGATAGCCCAGAATGCGCCCGTTCGCGCGTCGCGCCAATGTATCGGCCAGCGTGGTGTCCCACCAGACATGATAAACGTCGACGGCAACGCCCACATTCGGCGCGCCTGTCGTATCGCAGACATTCAAAGCATCTGCTGCTGTCATCAGGCAAGTGCGGTTGCCCGCGGTGGCGGGGTTCAGCGGCTCAAGCGCCAGGTTTACGCCGCGGTCGGCCGCATAAACTGCGGCCCGTGCGACGCGGTCCGCCAGGATTTTCTGGCTGTCCAGAACGCCCTTGGTGCCAGGCTCTGGTCCGCCCGTGACAATGGTTAGGACATCCGTGCCAAGCCCTGCGGCCTGATCGATGGAGAGGTAAAAGTCATCCATGATCTGCTGGTCCGAGGGCAGCGCCAGTGGTCCGGTCAGGAATGGAGTCCGGCATAGGCCAACCACTTGCAGCCCGGCAGCGCGGACCCTGTCGCCGATCTCGGCCTCGCGTCCGCCCAGTTCTCGCCGCCAGAAGGTGATGCCTCCATACCCACGCGCGGCACAGGCGTCGATGATCTGCTCGGGTGACCATCCCGCACCAAACCCGTCCAGATTATGGCCCAGCGTCGCGGTATTCAGCGCGAGTGCAGAATGATCCTGCGAGAAATCGCGCATCTGGATCAGACCCCGTAGAGTTTCAGCATGTGGCGCATCCGTTCGACTGCCAGATCGGGATCGCGCAGCAAACCGCATTCGTCAGCCATTTTAAAACAGTCAGTAAAATAGGGCAGAGACCGCGTTGCCTGCGCCCCATTCAGCATGATGAAGTGATCCTGAAACCCGTTCAGCCAGGCCAGGAATACTACGCCCGTTTTATAATATTGTGTGGGTGCCCGAAAGATATGACGCGCTAGCGGCACAGTGGGGTCCAGCGTGGCGCGAAAGGTTGCCGCGTCACCTTCGCTCAGTTTGCTGACCGCATAGGCGGCCGCTGGGGCAAGTGGATCGAAGATTCCAAGCAAGGCATGAGAATATCCCTGATCATCACCTTCGATCAGTTCGGGGTAATTGAAATCGTCGCCGGTATACATCCGAACGCCAGCGGGAAGGCGGCGACGCAAGATGACCTCTTTTTCAGCGTCTAGCAGCGAGATTTTGATCCCGTCCACCTTGTCTGCATTTGCGCTGATAACGGTCAAAGTGGTGTTCATCGCATCTTCAAACGCGTCGGAACCCCAGTACCCCGTCAGTTGTGGATCAAACATCTCTCCCAACCAGTGCAGGATGACCGGTTCGTCACAGGCGGCCAGAACATCGCTGTAGACCGAGATATAGTCCTCTGCACCCCTGGCAACCCTGGCCAGCGCACGCGATGCCATCAGGATAATGCGACCGCCAATCTTTTGGATAGCTTCGACCTGCTGCAGGTAGGCGCGGCGCACGTCGTCCAACGTCTTGGCATCTGCAGGATCAAGGTGGTCGGTGCCGCACCCATTCCCAACCAAGGCATCCGGCAGTTCCTCTTTGGTGCGCCGGATCAGTTCCAATGCGCCTGTCCAGTCCAGACCCATGCCGCGTTGGGCGGTATCCATCGCTTCGGCAATGCCCATCCCCATATCTGCAAGATAGCGTCTGAACTCCAACGTCTTTTCCCAGTCCACATGGGCTGGACCCGTGGGGTCGTGGTCGCCGAACGGGTCTGCGACCACATGCGCCGCAGAATACAGCACCCGTGCGGAATTCGGCGTCAGTTTCGAGGGCGCAACCGGTGTGCCTGTCAGGTGATAGTCCTGCAAAGCGCCGGTTGTATCGGGAAGCTGAATTTTCATCGAAACACCTTAGAACCGAGGGACCAGCATACCGGCATCCGCCGAGATCGCCTGTCCGGTTGTGTAGGGAAGCTTGCCGCTGGCCAACGAGGCTATGATGCGCCCCATATCTTCGGGCTGGCCGACGCGGGGAAACAGGGTCAGGCCATCTTTGGCGCGCTGATCATACATCTCGATCACCGGTGCGGTCATGTCGGTCGAGATCAGTCCGGGCTGCACGTCATAGACGGCGATATTCTCTTGGCCCAACCGCACTGCAAAGGTTTTTGAGATCATCGCAGCGGCTGCTTTCGAGGCGCAGTATTCCGCACGCGGCGCCGCCACCGCCACGGCGTTGGATGAGGTGACATTAACGATGCTGTGGAACGCGTTGGCGTCGCGCGTGCGGCTTAGCAGCCGCTTGGTGAAGGCTTGCGACAGAAAGAACATCGCTTTGGTATTCACAGCCATGCAGCGATCATAGCTTTCTTCGGTCACTTCAAGAAGATCACCGCGTTGCATAACGCCAACGCCTGCATTGTTCACCAAGGTCGTAAGCGGGCCGATTTCTGCCTCGATTTCCGCCAGCTTGCTATCGTGTACGGCGATATCGGACACGTCGAAAGGTGCCGTGACGACCGGTACGCCCATGGCGCGAATGGTTTCTGCGGCAGCTGCAAGTTCGTCATCCGCAACGGGGCCGTTCAGGGCGATCGAGAACCCCTCTTGCGCCAGTGCAACCGCAGCTGCCAAACCGATCCCACGGGACGACCCGGTCACAAGTGCGGCCTGAGGTGTCATGCTGCGGCCCCTTTCGCCAATAGCTCTCGTGCGATGATCATACGCTGAATTTGATTTGTGCCTTCGTAAATCTGCGTGATCTTGGCGTCCCGGTAAAGGCGCTCGACTTCGAACCCCCGGATATAACCTGATCCGCCAAACACCTGCACCGCGTCCGAGGATCGCTGCACGGCCATATCCCCAGCAAAACACTTGGCCATCGAGCACGCCTTGGTCGCATCCAGCCCGGCGTCGATCTTGTAAGCGGCTGAATGTACCAGCAGCCGGGCCGCTTCGACGTCTTTGGCAATATCGGCCAACAGCCATTGAACGCCCTGGAAGTCCGCAATTTGCTTGCCGAATTGCTTGCGCTGTTGGGCATAATCAGTGGCGGCCTCCAAGCCGGCCTGACCAATCCCAACGGCCAACGCAGCTATGCCGACGCGACCCTTGTCCAGCACGCTCATCATCATGTGGAACCCGCGCCCCTCAGTGCCCAGCAATGCGTCGGCGGGTAGTCGGACATCGTCAAAGGACAGGGGGCCAACCTGACTGGCGCGCTGGCCCATCTTGATCTCTTTCGGTCCGCGCGTCACACCTGCTGCTTGAAGGTCGACGACAAAGATCGACATGCCGCGATGACCGGCTTCGGGATCCGTTCTCGCAAGGACAAAGCCCATATCAGCCACGGGCGCGTTGTGAATCCAGATTTTACCGCCGTTCAGAACCCAACTGTCCCCATCGCGCACGGCGGTTGTTCGGATGCCGGACACATCCGTGCCAGCCTCGGGTTCCGTGATACAGTAAGCGGGGCGCAATTTGGCAGCCAGCAGGTCAGCCAACCACTTACCTTGTTGGTCCGCGGTGCCGTGGCGCACCAGCAAGGTGGTGACCAGCTCCAGCAATCCACACTGATCCGCAATGGACGCATAGCCGCGCGAAAGCTCTTCCATCACCAGCGCGTAGGTGATCGTGTCAAAGCCGGGTCCGCCCATTTCTTCTGGAACGCAGATTCCAAACAGACCCAGTTCGGCCATTTGGTCGTAGATTTCGGCTGGAAAGCGGGAATCCCGATCCAGCTCTTCGGCCAGTGGTCGGATCACATTGTCGGCAAACTGGCGGGTCATGTCCCGGACCTGAATGTGGGTTTCCGTGAGAAACATAGTTGCGCCCCATAATGTAACTAATCAGTTACTAATATGCGTTGCACCCTTGCTGCGTCAAGTGGGTTGATCGCGTCAGTCGATTGCGATAAATAACCAAACAGTTACTTATTTGAAGTGCAGTTGGGCGGGCGTAGGCTTGCTTTAGGGAGGCTTGCATGAATCCGAACACAAAAAACAAATTTGGCCGCGTCGATCTGGAGGTTACCGCATTTGGCTTTGGTACCGCGCCCATCGGGAACATTTTTCGTGAGATCGACGAAGAGACTTCGGATGCGATGATCCAGCATTCGTGGGACAAAGGCGTTCGGTATTTCGACACCGCGCCGATGTATGGCCACGGGCTTTCGGAATTGCGAACAGGCCAAAGCCTGCGCTGGAAGAACCGGGACGATTATGTGTTGTCATCTAAAGTTGGCCGCGTACTGAAACCGGCCAAACGCAGTGATATCAATTTTGAACCGTGGACCAATGCGGCCCCATTCACGATGCATTTCGATTATACTTATGACGGTGTTATGCGATCCTTCGAGGACAGCCTGCAGCGCATGGCGCTGGAGCGGATGGATATTTGCTTCATCCACGATATCGACGTTTTTACCCGAGGCGACGAACAGCCTGAAGTGTTCAGACAGGCGATAGATGGGGCTTGGAAAGCACTGGAATCTTTGCGCGATCAGGGTGTCGTCAAAGCCATTGGCGTTGGGGTGAATGAATGGGAGGTCTGCCACGCCGCACTCGAGCAGCGAGACTTTGACTGTTTTCTGTTGGCCGGGCGCTACACGCTGCTAGAACAGGATGCATTGGATAAGTTCTTGCCTTTGTGTGAAGAACGTGGCGCTGCCGTGGTTGTAGGCGGTGGTTTCAACTCGGGCATTCTGGCAACGGGCGCCAAAGACGGGGCCAAATATAACTACGCTCCAGCCCCGGCCGAGATTATGGAAAAAGTTCGTAAGATCGAGGCGGTCTGTGCAGACTACGACGTACCATTGCCCGCTGCTGCATTGCAATTTGTTGTAGCGCACCCGGCAGTTCCCACCTTTATGGCAGGCACCCGCACGGTCGAACAACTGGACCAGAATCTCAACTGGTTCAGCCACGACATTCCGGCTGCCTTCTGGGCGGATCTGAAAGCCAAAGGGTTGTTGCGCGAGGACGCGCCTGTTCCACAATGACCAAAGGGCTTTCGGCGGGGCAATACGGGTATAACGACCTAAAGGTCGGCGACGTGATGAAAACCGGTTCTGCGACTATCACGACGGACTTGATATCGTCCTTTGCTGACCTGACCGGAGACAAATACGCCTTGCACATCGACGACGACGCGGCGCGCGGGCTGGGGTATAAGGCCCGCGTTGCTCATGGGCTGTTGGTGCTGTCGGTTGTCGATGGGCTCAAGTTTCAATCGGATGCGAAGCCGGCAGGTCTGGCATCGCTTGGGTGGAACTGGCGTTTTGAACAGCCTGTCTTTGTCGGAGATGAGATCAGAGCAGAGTTGACTGTAACCGCGAAACGCCTGACGTCATCGCAAAGCCGCGGCATCATCACGTTTCAGTTCAATGTGCTCAATCAACACGATCAAATAGTGCAATCGGGCACCAATGATCTGATTTTTGACCTGTAGGTGGAGGCGATATGGTTGTTTCGATCCCTAGGCGCGTAATTTCCCAGATGGCGGCAAATAAGGCTGTCCAAACGGCCTTGGCGTTTGCTGATGAAAACGGGTGGAATGTCGCTGCGATCGTGGTCGACCTGAACGGGGATATGATCGCGGCGGGCCGCATGGACAAAACCCCCGCAGCCGTTATGGCGTTCGCAATGGATAAGGCCCGAACAGCTGTGTTGGGCAAACCCACAACCGAATTCGCCAAGCGTATGTTGTCCAGCGCCGAATTGAACCTTGGCATGGTCAACCGTCCGGGTCTATGTGCTTGGGACGGTGGCTTGCCGATCCGCGAGGATGGCGAGTTGATAGGTGCAATCGGTGTGTCGGGGGCGGCCGGACCTGACGATGTTAAATGCGCCACAGCAGGCTTGGCGTCTATTGGGCTATAATTCGGCAGTGTTTGCACGCAGGACATTCACGAACAAAAGAGTCACGGGCACGTCTGTCTTTCACGCCGATAATGCGTCCCATTCCAAACCGAACTTTTGCAGGTATTTGCGTAAACGATCTGCGTCGTTTTGGGTTGTCCTCTTTTGACGGGATACGGCAAATAGTGTGCGGCCTGCCGCGCTGAGGCTAGGCGAATTGCGGCATGTTTGAATTACCTTGGCCAGTTGGGCCAGATCGAACGGATCGATATCGTCGACCGCCGGTCCCAGAAGATCCCTGACCAATGCAAACTCGGCATCCTGCGCCGAGGCGCGCCAGTCAGATTGCAGGGTCCGGATTTCCTCGGTCACCATGGAACGCGTTATGCGCCCTCTAGGCGCTAGGGTGCACAACCGTTTCACTGAACTGCTAAAATCGCGGAAGTTTCCCGGCCACGGAGTCGCGGGGTTGGTGGCGAACCGGACGAAAGCGTCGCGTGCGTCGACATTGAAGCCGACCTGAGTACCCATTGACCGTTCAGCCCGCCCCAGTTCGAAAGCAAGATTGGCCTCGACATCTTCGCGGCGGTCGCGCAACGCAGGCAACGTGAAGCTCCACATATTCAGACGAGCCAGCAAGTCAGAGCGAAAAGCGCCTTCGGCGGACAACCCTCGCAGATCTCGGCTTGCGCCTGCTATGACCTGAAACCGGGTGGACACCTCGTGATCCGAGCCCAAAGGATAGAACCGCCCCGTTTCAATTGCATGCAACAGGATTGATTGTTCGTTCCATCCAAGTTCGTCAATCTCATCCAGAAACAGAACACCCCCATCCGCTTCACGCAATAGCCCGCTGCGTTCTGTTCCTGCCTGACCCGTAAAACTGCGCCGCTGCCCAAACAGTGTTGCCATGGCATCGGGGCCATTCAATGTGGCGCAATTGACGTGAACCATCCGGCCCTTGACCCGCCGCCGATCCAATTTGAGGTTATAGATCCGCTGGGCCAGTTCTGTCTTTCCGGTGCCGGTTTCTCCTAGCAACAGGATGGGTTCGTTCGAGTTGCTGGCGATCAGCTCTATCCGGTCAATCAGCGCGTTATATCGCGGATTGCACGTTTCAATTCCGCCCTTCAATTGGTCGCTGTATTCGCGGGACAATTGGTCGAAGCGCTGCTGCAGGGCGTTGTACCTGCTGAGGTCAAGGTCAATGATGTCGAACTTAGGGATGGCGTCATCCGGTCCGGGTGGCCCGGTCTGGATCAGTCGCGCGGGGATGTGGCGACTTTCAGTAAGCAAAAACCAACAGATTTGTGCCACGTGGGTGCCGGTGGTCAGATGGACATGATACTGCTCGCGATCTTCGTCGAACCCATAGGCGCGGGCAAAGTCGAAAAGCTTGCCGTAGACCTCCTGAAAATCCCAAGGATCGGCCAGGTCCATACGATGCAACAGAACTTCGGTTTGGGGTGACAGCTCTTCGATCTCGCGTTTTACCTGATGGGCGAGGCGATTGAACTTGTGGTCGTGCAGCAACTCAAGCCGATCGACGTTGAAGTGGTCATGGATGGTCAAGCTGGGCGTCGGTTTCCAGCGCCGCTTCTTGCCCATGTCCAGCTGCGTTCCTAGGAATCCAATGACAACGTTTTTCATAGTCTATCTAAATTTATATTTTACGATCTCATTGTATCGTAACGCTGGTTATGATTTTCATCAATAGTCAGAAAAATTAATTAAAAACAATAAGATACGACGTTTTTCTTTTCTTTTCTTATCGTGAGGCGTTCCGTGCCAAAACATCCTCACAAACCAATGAGGATAAGGAAATGGCGAACAAATCCGTGTTTGCATCGTTGAAGGGCCGGTTGCTGTCAAAGGCAACTGCAGTGAACGCTCGTGGCGCTCCGGCTTATGCGTATTCCGATGCCCATGCTCTGGCACAGGTCGCCGTGACCGGGACCTTCGGGGGCATGTTCTATCAGTCGCCGCAGGAAGAACTGGAATACGTTCTGGATGTGGCTGAAACCGTTGAGCCAAAGTACCTAGCGCAGGCTGCGATCTATGCCCGTCAGTCGGGATATATGAAGGACATGCCCGCTGTCTTGCTGGCTGTTCTGGCCCGGCGTGATCCGGTTCTGTTTCGGGCGGCTTTCGCTCGTGTGGTCGATAACGGCAAGATGCTGCGAACGTTCGTGCAAGTTATCCGGTCGGGTCAAACGGGGCGTAAATCTCTGGGGTCGGCACCGAAAGCGATGGTGCAGACCTGGTTGAACACAGCGTCTGACCGAGCGCTGCTGAATGCCAATATCGGGAATGACCCGTCTTTGGCGGACGTGATCAAAATGGTGCACCCGAAACCGGCCTCGGCCGAGCGGGAGGCGCTGTTTGCCTGGATCGTCGGGCGGCCGTGCAATCTGGCACGGCTGCCGCAGGCCCTGAGGGATTGGATCGCGTTTCGGGAAACCGGCAAGGGTCCGTTGCCGGATGTGCCGTTTCAGATGTTGACGCAACTGGAGCTGACGCAGGCCCAATGGGCGCGGATTGCGCGCAAGGGCTCGTGGCAGATGGTGCGGCAGAACCTGAACACGTTCCAGCGTCACGGCGTTTTCGACGTGGCCCGCAACGTGGATCACGTGGCTGCTTTGTTGCGCGACCCAAAAGCCATCGCCAAGGCACGGGCCTTTCCGTACCAATTGATGGTGGCCTCGCAAAACGTGGTGCCGGAAATGCCGCGCCTGATCGCGGACGCGCTGCACGACGCGATGGAGGTCGCCGCGCAGAATGTGCCGCAGGTTGCGGGACAGGTGGTTGTGTGCCCGGACGTGTCGGGCTCGATGACGTGGTCCGTGACCGGGTATCGTCCGGGGGCGACCTCGGCCGTGCGACACGTGGATGTGGCGGCGCTGGTGGCGGCGTCCTTCCAACGGGTGAACCGCGGGTGTCAGGTGTTGCCGTTCGATTTCGACGTGCGTGATGTGCGTCTGGAGCCGCGCGACACGATCCTGACCAATGCCGAGCGTCTGGCCGCACTGGCCGGAGGTGGGACGAACTGTTCCGCGCCGCTGGCTTGGTTGAACAAGCGCGGTCGCGCGCCGGATCTGGTGGTGTTCGTGTCTGACAACCAGTCGTGGGTGGATGCCCGCGCTGATGGTCAGGCCACAGCGATGTTGAAGGAATGGGAGGTGATCAAGCGTCGCAACCCGAAGGCCAAGCTGGTCTGCATCGACATCGCCCCATACGGGACTACGCAGGCGCAGACGCGTGCCGATGTGTTGAATGTCGGCGGGTTCTCGGATGCGGTCTTTGACCAGATCGCGGCTTTTGCCAGCGGTCAAACCGGCCCGGATCATTGGGTCGCTGAGATCGAAAAGATCGACGTATAAACAAGGCTCGGGCGGTGCGCCGCCTCGGCCATCAGAACAACATCAGGCAGAATGCCGGTGGGACTACATCGCTGTTACCGATCCGCGCCCGTTGCGGGCGCTGTCTCACCACCCCTTGTCTGCCTGACCCGAACAAAAGGACGTATCTCGGCGAATGCCGGTGGAACTACAGATTTCGACTCTCCAGGTCGCGGGTTCGAATCCCGCTCGTCCGAGCCCCACGGGGGACGGACGGTAGCTCAGTCGGGTAGAGCAGGGCGTTTCACCAAACTCTTGTCGTCGAGACCCAAAACGAAAGGACACCCCCGGCGAATGCCGAAGGAACTACATGGCTCAACAGGGACAGGTCGAGCGGGTTCAACTCCCCTCCGTGCCGGCGCCCAGACGGCAAACGCATCTGCCAATTAAGATGCGGGGCGGGCCTCCCGAACTGTTTCTTCCCCACTTGTCGCCGGGGCCTGAATTTGAGTGAATATGATGATGGAAAACACATTTGATCCCGTAACGGGCGAACACCTGAAAGACTGGGGACATCGCCCGAGCAAGCAATTCCCCGCCCTGCTGGCGCGCGCGAATGAGATGCGGGCCGAAGGCTTCGGTCTGGTGCGCATCCGGCAGGAGCTGGAGGGCGAGATCCCTCCGATCCCGCCAACTATGGACCTGCGCGCGCCCGGTGAGGTGCAGTTTCACGAGAATATCGACGCCAGTGACCCGGATGAGGAAGACAATGTCGACAAAGTCCGCGAAACGATGACCGCGCTGATGCGGACCCCGACGATTGAGGCCGGGGCGATTATGCCCGATGCCTGTCCGGCCGGTCCGATCGGCACGATCCCGGTTGGCGGCGTCGCGGCGGCACGCAATGCGATCCATCCCGGGATGCATTCGGCCGACATTTGCTGCTCGGTCATGATCACCGATCTGGGGAATGCTGACCCAAAGGCCGTGCTGGATGCGGCGCAGTCAGTGACGCATTTCGGACCAGGCGGTCGACCGCAGGGCAAGCGCTTCACAACCTCGCTGAAGCTGCTGGATGCGTTCCGTGAAAATCCGTTTCTGGACAACCCGAAATCGCTGCGCATGGCGCAGGAGCATATGGGGACGCAAGGCGACGGGAACCATTTCCTGTTTGTCGGCCGGTCGCGCAAAACCGGGCGGACGGCGATTGTGACCCATCACGGCTCGCGCGGGCCGGGGGCAGTTCTGTATAAGAACGGCATGGCCGTCGCGCATCGCTTCCGCAAGGAGCTGTCGCCGGGTACGCCGAAGCAAAACGCCTGGATTCCGGCTGACACGCAGGAGGGGCGCGACTATTGGGATGCCCTGCAACTGATCCGCAAATGGACCAAAGCCAACCACAACGCGATCCATCAAGCAACGGTTGAGGTCGCGCGTGTGGGCGATGTCGGGGACCGGTATTGGAACGAACACAACTTCGTCTTCAAACGGGGCGATCTGTTCTATCACGGCAAGGGCGCAACCCCAGCGTGGGGTGATTATGCCGCCGATGCGACCGGGCTGACACTGATCCCGCTGAACATGTCCGAGCCGGTGCTGGTCGTGCGCGGCAAGGATGCAGCTCACGGTCTGGGCTTCAGCCCACATGGGGCGGGGCGGAATTTCTCGCGTTCCGAACATAAGCGCCGGATGGGGTCCGTCACGCCGGATGAGATGTTGAAGGCGGAAACCGAAGGTCTGGATATTCGCTTCCATGCCGGCGGTGTGGATGCCTCGGAACTGCCGTCCAGCTATAAAAGCGCGGACAGCGTCGTGGCACAGATCAAATCCTATGATCTGGCCGAGATCGAGGATTATATCGACCCCTACGGCTGCATCATGGCCGGTGATGTGCCGCCGTTCTGGAAAAACAAGAAGAAAGGCCGCAGGTAGCTGCGGCCTTCGTCATTTGTACGCGTTGGTCGGGATTTTGATGAAGCCCTCATTTGTATCTAGCTCGGTCGTTCCCGAAAGCTCTAGTCAGCTATGCTTCGCCAGCTGGTTGGGGTAATAACCAGCCCGGCCAACGTCTGCGGGTCGCAGTTGATTTAGGTTAAATCCTCAACCCGTGCGTCAGGTGCATTTCGTTTAACGGATTCGATCCCGTTGTCGCGTGCAGAGGTGGTTGTGTAGCTTTCGCTTGTGCCGATTACCTGACCATTGCTGGCTTTCAGATTGAACATATGGCCACCGGATTTGGTTTCCTTTCGTTCGAATCTTTCGTCGCTTGGTGCGTTTGTCTTGACGGATGAAATACCGTTCTCGGCGCTTGCTTTCTGGACATAGCCTTCGCTGGCCAGAATGATCTCACCGTTTCCGGCTTTCAGCCGAAACCTGAACTCTCCAGCCTTGTCTTTGTAAATCTCAAATTTGCCAGCCATGTGATATCCCTCAATACTATTGCAATCCTTGCTTGCGATGTTGCTACGTTTGCAACGCGGCAACAAGAGTTTTCAGGATATTCAGGGTTTGCACGTGACTAGAGCCGAGATTCATCAAAGACGAGCCGCGATTGCATTGCCCGTCTAATCAGAATTTACCGCAATCAAATGAGCGATTGGTAGGATTTGCGCCGCGATTTGATCTCTGAGTTGCGCGAGTGTCATATCGTCATTCTTGACGAATTCGACGAAAGCCTGATTCAGGGCATTGAAGATCAGCGCACCCAAGTCCGACGCAACAAGGCTTTGGCGCACTTGGCCCCGGTCTTGCAGGGCGGCGATCAACTCGGTCACTTGTGCCGCGAGGCGGCGATCCTGCTCGGCGTAGCGCCGACCGCTTGGCGTATTGGGGTGCTCGATTGAGTGCGCGATCGCCGTACGCCACATCTCTTTCGAGAGATATTCGAGGGAGTGGTCGTAATACTGGTAAATCAGACCCAGGATCGCGTCCTCGACGCGTAAAGGCGGATTCGCCAGGATCGGCGCGCCCGCTGTGATGACCTCTTCGACCTCCATGGCGACCGTGGCGATCAGGATGTCCCCTTTGGTTTCATAGTAGTTGTAAACAGTGCCGACCGAGACCTCGGCCATCTCAGCCAGATCTTCGATTTTCACGGACCGATACCCGTGTGACCGGAATTTCGCAGACGCAGCTTCCAGGATGCGCCGCTCGCGCGCCGCCTTTTGCCGCTCTCTTAATCCTGCCATTTGGAAAAACGACCTCGTTTGGCATAAATCTAAGTTTAGAGTTGACTACAAAGGTGAGGCTGTTCAAGTTTTTTGTGACAGACCCGGAAAAAAACAGGGCAAACCGAAATCAACAGGAGATGAAACGAATGCAAATTGGACGTAAAATCCTTGGTGCGTCGGCGCTGGCCCTGATGGCTGGTACGGCCTGGGCCGAAGGCGAACTGAATGCTCTGGTGTGGTGCGACCATACCGATCCCGAACTGATCGCTCCGTTTGAGGCGAAGCACAACGTCAAGGTCAATCTGCGGGAATACGAGGGAACGGGCGCGGCACTTGCGCTGCTGGAGCAATCCAGGCCCGGCGACTGGGACGTGCTTGTGGTCGACGGGATCGATGTGTTCCGCGCAGTCGAGGCCGGTGTTCTGGCCCCACTGCCCGAGGGCGCGGTCTCGACTGCGGATTACTTCCCCGAAGTCGTCATGGCCGAAAACAACACAGTTGACGGCGTGACCTATGCCGTGACCGAGAAATTTGGCTACAACACGATCTCTTACAACTCGGCCAAGGTCGATCCCGCAGACATGGAAAGCCTGAGCACTGTCTGGTCCGAGAAATATGACGGGCGGATTTCGATCTATGACTACTACCTGCCCGTGATGGGGCTGGCCGCCATTGCCGAAGGCATTGCGACGGACGCAATTGGCGCGGGAGATTTGGCAAAGATCGATGGTGTCCTTTCAACCATGCGAAGCCGAGCTGCCTCAGTCGCGGGGGTGGTTGCGGCGCAAACGGCACTGGCGACAGGCGAAGTAGATATCGTTGTGGGTGGGGGTGAGTGGCTGACGGCCGTGCTCGCCTCAGAACAGCCGGAACTGACATGGACCATCCCCAAGGAGGGCGCGGTTCGCTGGGCGCAATCCATCGGCGTGGTCGAGGGGGCCAGTAACCCCGATCTGGCGGTTGAGTTCATCAAGTACGTCACCAGCCCCGAAGGGCAGGCCCGTCTGGCGACGTCTTCGTGCTTTTGGGGAATGCCTGCAAATGCCAAGGCCGGAGACGTTCTGACCGACGCACAAAAAGACATCCTGCGCTGGGATCAACAGCCTGACTATCTGGCGTTGACACAGCTTTACCCTGCACCGGATGCAGATCTGGACATCGAAATGCAGGATCTGTGGCTGGAAACTCTGCAGCAGTGAACATGTCCAAGGACCAGGTCCGCGGCTGGGGCTTTGTAACCCCGGCCCTGCTGTGGACCATCGCCTTTTTCATCGTGCCTTTCGTTGTGATGGGCGCGATGAGCCTTGCTTCGCTTGAAGGGCGAACGCTTGTTTGGGATCTGTCACTGGCCAACTACGCCAAGCTGCTTGAAAAGAAATATCTATGGCGGGCGATCCTGGTTTCGCTGGAAATCACACTGACGGTGACGGTGATCTCGGTCGTGCTGGCATATCCGCTGGCCTGGATCATTGCCTTTCGTGTGTCACCGCGCTGGCAGCGCCTGGCCCTGCTACTGGCAATCCTTCCGTTCTGGACCTCCTATGTGGTGCGCTCCTATGCATGGTTGCTGGTTCTGGCGCGTGAGGGCGTAGTGAACGAGACCCTGATGTGGATCGGAGCCATCGCCGAGCCGATCACGCTGGCCAATACGCGCTTTGCTACGGTGACTGGCTTTGTGCATTTCTTTGTGATGCTTCTGACCCTGACGATCTATGCCAACCTGATCCAGCTGTCCCCGAACTATCGCCGGGCCGCAATGGACCTTGGCGCCAACGCGTTTCAGACCTTCCGGCACGTGATCTTGCCGCTGACTCTGCCCGGTATCGTCACCGGAGCATTCTTGACCTTTGTCCTATGTATCGGTGACTACGTCACGCCGCAGATTCTGGGCGGCAACACCGAACTGACCGTGCCACAGGTCATCATGGTGCAACTGGGACGGCGTGCGGATTTCCCGCTGGCTTCGGCGCTGGCCATTGTCTTGATGAGCATCGTCGCGCTGGCCTATTTGCTGTCCGCCCGCTGGTTAAGGCTTGACCGGTTATGATGCGCTTTCTGCCCTGGGCGTACCTGATCGCCGCTTTTGTCTTTATCTACCTTCCGGTGGGCGTGCTGGTCCTGTTCTCGTTTCAGGAAGGATCGTTGCCTGTGCCACCGTTCAACGGGCCGTCCCTGCAATGGTACCAGACCATTCTTCGGGACGAGGATTTGATGGCAGCGCTGCGCAATTCGATCCTTGTCGCGTTCGGGTCGTCTGCGGTTGCCGTGGCGCTTGGGTTTCTGGCGGCATACGGGCTTGCGCGGCACGTTCTGCCGGGATCGGCCCTGATCCGAGGACTGCTGATCGCCCCCCTGACGGTCAGCTACCTGATCGTCGGGCTGGGCCTGCTGATCGTTCTGACGCGCTCGGGCTTTGGCGTTTCGCTTTGGACCGCAGCGATCGGGCATGTGGTCATCAACTTGCCGCTGGCCTTCGCCATCATCTATGCCTCGATGGGAGCACAACAGCAAAACGCCGAACGCGCCGCCCGTGATCTGGGCGCGTCCGAGCCCAAGGTGATCGCGTTGGTGACAATACCGATGTTACTGCCCTCGATTGCGGCAGCCTTTTTCTTGTCGGTCACGCTCAGCTGGGATGAGTTTATTATCTCCTTCCTGCTTACCCGCTTCGACGTCACCTTGCCGGTTGAAATCTGGTCGCTGCTCAGGTCGGGCCTGTCGCCGCAACTGAACGCAATCGGCAGCTTTGTCTTCCTGATTTCAGTTGCGGTTGTGCTGCTGCTGGAACTCACCATCTTTCGGAAAGGCCGCCAATGACCGCGTCTGTCACGTTTTCGGGTCTCAATCACTGGTTCGGTCAGTTTCAGGCGCTGTCCGGGATCGACTTGCAGATCGAGGCCGGTGAATACGTGACTCTGCTGGGCCCGTCCGGCTGCGGTAAGACCACTCTTTTGTCGATCTTAGGGGGGTTTCTTGAGCCTACACAGGGCCGCGTCCTGATCGGCGGTCAGGATATGACCCGTGTAGCGCCGGTCAAACGTCCCACGACCACGGTGTTTCAGGATTATGCCCTGTTTCCGCACATGTCCTTGCGCGACAATGTTGGCTTTGGCCTGCGTATGAGCGGTATGGGTCGGAAAGACCGCCACGCACGCGCCGAACAGATGCTGGACCTGGTTGGCCTGAAGGATGCGGCGCTCAAACGTCCGCATGCCCTGTCCGGTGGGCAACGACAGCGCGTCGCCCTAGCGCGGGCGCTGGCCGTCAACCCGGACGTTCTGCTGCTTGACGAACCGCTGGGCGCGCTGGACCTTAAGCTGCGGCGATCCATGCAGGATGAGTTGAAAAGCATTCAGCAACAGATCGGCACAACTTTTGTCCATGTTACCCACGATCAGGAGGAAGCCATGGCGATTGCCGACCGGATCGTGGTTATGAGCCGGGGCCGGATCGAAGATCACGGTACCCCGGACCGGGTCTACCGCTATCCGGCAACCCTGTTCACGGCGGATTTCATGGGCGAAAATAACCACATTTCAGGTGTGAAATCCGGGGCGGGTGTTGAAACGCCGTTTGGACTTTTGCCAACCCTGAACGCCCCGGCCTCGACCAAAGCCGCAATCTGCCTACGCCCCGAGGATATCCGCGCCGACGATCAAGGATCATTCCCGATGGGGCAGGCCACGGTGACTGCGGCGGCGTTTTTCGGAACCTATTGCCGGGCGCACCTGTCGCCGGCCTGTGCCCCGGACCTGAGCCTAACGGCCTATCTGGCCCCTGACCGCTCTTGGGCGCAGGGCGATGTGGTATTGTTATCCGCAGATGTCGAGAATTTTCGCCTGTTCGAACCGGAGACCCCCTGATGCAACGCGCGCAACCGCAGGATTGGTACCGCACCACCCGCAAAGGTGAAGACGTCACCTTGATCGATGAGCCTTTCATCACGCCTTTCTATCGTTGCAACATGTGGCATGTGCGTGGGCGCGACCGCGATATGCTGGTCGACAGCGGCATGGGCGTTGTGTCACTGCGGACATGGGTGCCTCTGGTGACCGAACGTGCGTTGACGGCGGTCGCAAGCCACACCCATTTCGACCATATCGGCTGTCATCATGAGTTTGAGGATCGCGCGGTCCACAGGGCCGAGGCCGATATTCTGGCCAACCCGACGCGCGTGGCGACGCTGGCTGATCCTTATGTGACGGACGAGATTTTCGACTGCCTGCCGCCCTTGCCCTACCGATCCGACACATATGCGGTCAGCGGTGCGCAGGCGACGCGATTGCTGGACGATGGCGATATCGTCGATCTTGGGGACAGGCATTTCGAGGTGATCCACACGCCGGGTCATTCGCCGGGCGGAATTGCCTTGTGGGAGGCCGCGACAGGCATCCTGTTCTCGGGCGATATTGTCTATGATGGCGAGTTGATCGAAGACACCTATCACAGCAATGCCCAGGACTACTACCGCTCGATGGTGCGCTTGTATGATTTGCCGGTGGAAACCGTGCATGGGGGTCACTTTCCCAGCTATGGCCGAGACCGCCACCGCGAAATCATTCGCGCGTGGTTGGATGGAAAGAACGCGTCGACGGCGTAAGGCTTTCAGTTTTTCGCCATGTAGGTCACGACCCCGTTGCAGATCGTAGCCTCAACGGCGGTGTCGCCTGCGTTTCTATCCGTCAGCACCCGGTCCAGAACTACGATATCAGCTAGCATGCCGGGGGCCAGACGCCCGAACTGATCATCGCGGCGGCAGGCATATGCCCCTTCGCTGGTATAGGCGGCTAGGGTATCTTCAAAACTCAGTCGCTCGTCCTTTTGATCGGCGTCCCAGACCTGCCGGGTCAAGGCGATGTCGATCCCGGTCAAAGGTGGCAGGGCGGCAATCGGCCAATCGCTTGAGAAACAGATACGCGCACCCGCCTCTTTGAGCGTCCGCCACACATAGGCGTCAGGCCATTGGTCCCTGCCGATGATCGAGGCCAGAGGCTCTAGCGGGAAATCCCCGCATCCCGGCGGATGCGGCGGCATGAACGAGGCGACCACATCAAGCGCGGCAAAGCGGGGCCGGTCTGCAGGGTCGAGCAATTCGATATGTTCCACCCGGTGCCGATTACCCTGTGGGCCGTTGGCAGAGTGGGCGGCCTCATAACCGTCCAACACCACGCGCACGGCTCCATCCCCAATGGCATGAACCGCGATCTGGAACCCGCGCTTGTCCAGTTCCACCGCCAGATCGGCAAATCGGGCCGGGTCATGCAGCGGCGCGCTTTTGTGGCCAAGTGTATCGGGGTAACCCCGCACCCGGTATCCGGTGTGCGCATCCAGCGTGCCGTCCATGAAAAATTTGACCCGGTTGCACCACAGCATCGGGCTGTCCAGCTTACGCCGCATCTGCTCGGCAATCTCGATGTTTTCGACGGGTTCGCCGGGCGTGAAGTGATAGGGTAGCTCAAGCCGGCAACACAGATCGCCTTCGGCTTCGATCTCTTGCAGAAGACTGGCCTGGTACAGGTTGCCGTCCATATTGATGATTGTCGTGATACCGTGCTGGGCGCAGTATTGCAGCCCTTCGCGCATCAATACCTTGTCGGCCTCGCGCTGAGCTTGCGTCACTTCTTGGGCCGGTTCGATCCCCTCCAGCCCCAGAACCTCACGCCCACCATGGCGGCCAAGCGCCTGTATCGTGGCAACGGCCGGAGGCTCAATCAGCGTGCCAGTGGCGATCCCGTCCGGGTCCAATTCAATATGCGAACCCGGTCCCAGATCGCGCGCCCGCAACACATCTGCAGCCTGTAGCGCCGCGGTATTTGCCCAGCCGTTGTGAAAATCCGCGCTTTGCAGCAACAGCGGGCGATCGGGGCATATCGCGTCAAGAATATGCCGGTCCGGATTTTGGCCACCGTCAAAACTCGCATAGGCCAGACCCTGTGCCACAAGCAGGTTGTCATCAGGGTTTTGTGCGGCAAATTCCTGAATGGCGCGGGTCAGTGCTGCAGTGCCCGTGATCGCCTCAAGCCGCAATACCTTCAGGGAATAGGCACCGAAAAACAGATGCATATGGCTTTCGACAAAGCCCGGCAGAACCGTTGCACCCTCGGCGTCGAGGACCCGAGTGTCGACGGTACATAATGCCTTGACCTCTTCCGTTGATCCAACCGCTGCGACCCGATCCCCCGACACGAATATCGCCTGCTGCCGAGGGCCACCGGGCTCCATCGTGCGCAGATCTGCATTCACGATCGCAAGCGAAGAGGTCATGCGCGCGGCTTTCAACTAGGGGTGGGTTAGGTTCAGCGCCACGGTGTCTGACAAATAGGGGTTCTCGTCGCGCGATTGGGCATAGGCACCTGGATCAATCGAAGCCGAGATCACCTGTCCGCCTTCCCCCGCAAAACCCAGCTGCTGACCGTCCGGGGCCACGATCGAGGACATACCCTGATAGGCATAGCTTTCGTCAGAGCCTGCGTGGTTGGCGTACACGACAAAGACCTGATTTTCAAAGGCGCGCACCGGCACAACCTGTTGCGTGATGAACGCTCCAGCTGGGCCTTCGGCCATCGCTGTTGGCACAATGATCACCTGCGCCCCGGCATGCGCCAACCGACGCACGTTTTCAGGAAATTCGATATCGTAGCAGATCAGAAAACCAAGGGTCAGACCGGCCATTGTGGTCATCACCAAGGACCGCTCGGGCGTCTGGAAGATACCTTTTTCATAGGGGCCATACAGACAGTTCTTGCGATAGATCAGCGGACTATCAGGGTCATCACGGTTGATGATCAAGGCGCTGATATAGCGGGCGTCGCCATCGGCCTCGGGGAAACCCGCGACAAGGCTGATGCCGCTGTCACGCACCGCCTGCGTCAACTGTTGAACCCATGGCCCATCTTTTGGTTGCGCCAGATCGCGCAGAACTGCACCGCGCCCGTATCCGGTGATGGCCAGTTCGGGCGCAACCAGCAGATCGGCATCCGAATCGTGCAAGGCCTGTTCGATTTGGGCTAACCGATCCTCGGTGCTGCCTCCGGCTTGCATCTGAAATGCGGCGATCTTCATGGCACTCGTCCCTATGTTCCGGCGCAGTTCGATCAAATTTTCAGCGCCCGCGGTCGCGACCGTATTCAGCGCGCCCGATTTTGCAAATAGTGCGTTGCAAAACGATACATTTCTCTGGCTCAATGCAAGGATGAAAATCACGGGTTCAGATATCCATCTTTTGACCGTTTTCGACAGTGTTGTTCGGAACCGGGGCTTCTCGGCGGCGCAGGTCGAGCTGGGCCTCAGCCAGCCCACGATCTCGAACCACATAACGGCGCTTGAAGAACGTCTGGGCGTGCGTCTGTGCCAGCGCGGGCGGCGCGGGTTTCTGCTGACTGAAAAAGGGCGGATGGTGCATCAGATCGGTCTGGCACTGATGGACTCGCTGGATCAGCATTCGACCCATCTGGCCGAGTTAAAGGGCAATCTGGTTGGGCGTCTAAAACTGGCCGTTGTGGACGCCACCACAACCGATGAGGCATTCAAGCTGCCGCAGGCGATCAAACAGTTCACCGAGGCTGCTCCGGCCGTGCGTATCGACCTTGTGATTTCCGAACCGCAAGATATTCAGCAAGGTGTACTGGACGGTACCTACCATATCGGGTTTGGTAGTTTTGACAATGTAAGCAATGGCTTAAGTCTGACCGACCTGTATCGCGAACATCACGCACTCTATTGTTCGGACACTCATCCGTTGTTTGGGGTTCCGGAACACGCCCTTGGTGATGATGCCATTGCCCAGCAGGCTTGGGTCCACCGCGGGTACTGGAACCAGCAAAGGCAAAAGACCCAGCATTCCTCGGACCGAGACCTTTTTGCGCAAGAAATCGAAGCGCAGCTGATCCTGATCCTCAGTGGGGCATATATCGGGTTGTTGCCGCTGCATCTGGCCTCGGGTTGGGAAAAGCAGGGGCGGTTGCGGCGCTTGCCCAACAGCAGCCGTGATTATTCTTGTCCCATGCAGATCGTCACACGGTCCGGAGCGGTACCTAAGGTAAATGGACTGTTCATCCAGACCCTTCAACAAATGTATGAGGGGGAATACATTGTTAAATGACAATGTAAGGGTTTGCGCATCGCTATTTTTTGGCCCAACCGAGCCAATTAGGGTCAGAAGGACTTTCGTATGACCTCAGCCGCAGGAACCATAATGCCAGACACGACCGCGCCGCGTTACAACCAGCCTTTGGGTGGCAACGACATGCCCCGTTTCGGAGGCGGCACGACAATGATGCGCCTGCCAGCGCAGGAAACCGCCGCCGGGCTGGACGCTTGTTTCGTGGGCATTCCGATGGATATCGGCACCTCGAACCGGACGGGAACGCGTCACGGGCCACGTGCGATCCGCGCCGAAAGCTGCATGTTGCGGCCCTTCAACATGGCCACGGGCGCGGCACCTTTTGCCAAGATGCAGGTTGCCGATATTGGTGATGTGGCGATCAACACGTTTGATCTGAAGAAAACCATGGACATCATCACCGAGGCCTATGATGAGATACTCAGCCACGATGTAGTTCCGATCACACTGGGCGGTGATCACACGCTGACCTATCCGGTGCTGCGCGCGATCGCCCGCAAACACGGTCCGGTGGCCTTGATCCATGTGGATGCGCATTCGGACACGAATGACGAAATGTTTGGCGAAAAGATCGCCCATGGCACTCCGTTCCGCCGTGCGGTCGAAGATGGGCTGTTGCAGAATGACAAGGTGTTCCAGATCGGTCTGCGGGGGACGGGATACGCGCCCGATGATTTTGACTGGGGCCGTAATCAAGGCTTTACTGTCATTCAGGCCGAGGAGTGCTGGCACAAATCCCTGACCCCCCTGATGCAAGATATCCGCGCGCGGATCGGGGATGTGCCGACCTACCTGACCTTTGATATCGACAGTCTGGACCCGGCCTACGCGCCCGGAACCGGGACGGTCGAAATGGGCGGGCTGACCAATATTCAGGCGCTCGAAATCGTGCGCGGTTGTGCCGGGCTGAACCTTGTTGGCACCGATCTGGTCGAGGTCTCGCCGCAATATGATGTCAGCGGCTGTACCGCGCTGATCGGGGCTAATCTGGCCTATGAAATGCTTTGCGTCCTGCCCAAAAACCGGGCCAACTGAACAAAACCAACAGGAGATCACAATGCCAACCACCCTTTCACGTCGCCGATTTCTAGGTACCGCCGCCGCAACTGGGGCTGCCACACTAGCCGCGCCAGCCATCGTTCAGGCAGCGCAGCCGCTCAAGGTTGGAACCTATGGTGGGTTCTTTGAAGACAGCTTCAAGCAGTTCATCTTCCCCGAATTCACCAAGGCCACCGGGATCGAAGTGAACTCGGTCGCCGTTCCTACCGGCGAGACATGGCTGGTGCAGATCAAGAACGCTGCCCGCGCGAAGACTGCCCCGGCAGATGTGTCGCTGATGGCGGGTATTCCGCGTAGTCAAGGGGCGGATCAGAAAGTGTTCAAGGCATTGGACGATTCCAAAATCCCGAACCTTGCCAACATGACCGACACGTTCCAGGACAGATATGACGACGGAAACCTGTTCGGTGTTGGCGCGGTGTCTTGGTATATCACGCTGTGTACCAATTCGGACGAAATCCCGCAGGCTCCTGACAGCTGGGCCGCGCTATGGGATGAGACATACAAGGATCAGATTGGTCTTCTGGGTCTGGCCTCGAACTCGTACATGCTTGAGGTAACGGCGACGACTTTCTTTGGTGGAACGGACATACTTGATACCAAAGATGGCATCCAACAAGTGTTCGACAAGCTGTCCGAAGTAGTGCCCAACGTGCGGCTTTGGTACAAGGACGAAGGCGCATTCCAGCAAGCGCTGCAGGACGGTGAGATTCCGATGGGCCAGTATTATCACGACGTGGCCGGTCTGGCCGCTGCCGAAGGCTTCCCGGTTGTCTCGACTTTCCCGAAAGAGGGTGGGATCGTGGACTCGGGCTATTGGATCGTGCCTGAACACGCCAAACCGTTGGATGAGATCCACGCATTTATCGACTTCATCGCGGCGCCCGAAACGCAGGCGTTGTTGTCGCGCAATGTCGGCACCGCTCCTGTGATCGATCCGAGCCTGACCGATCTGACAGCCGAAGAACTCGCCGCGGTGAGCAGCCCCGAGGCTCCGATCGTTCCGCGGTATGATGTCTACAAAGAGCATGCCAACTGGATTTCCGACACCTGGAACCAGATGATCGCGGGCTAACACCACTCACGACACTGGCCCGTCCCGCGCAGGTGGGGTGGGCCGCTTCCCTTGTTGAAAGAAAAGACCCTTATGCCAGGTTTAAGCATCGAAAACGTCACCAAGAAATTCGGCACTGTGACGGCCGTTAAAGATGTGAACCTTCAGTTCAATACCGGCGAGATGATCTGTTTTCTGGGTCCGTCTGGCTGTGGCAAGACCACTCTGCTGCGGATGATCGCCGGGCTGGACGAACCCACGCAAGGCACGATACGGTTCGAGGATCAGGACCTGACCGGCCTGCCTGTCCATCAGCGCAACATCGGCATGGTGTTTCAGTCCTTTGCGCTGTTTCCGCATCTGAATGTGGGTGAAAACATCAGCTATGCGATGCGCATTCGGGGCCATTCCCGGTCGGAATGCGAAGACCGCGCGCGGCAGTTGCTGGATATGGTTCACCTTCCGGGGCTAGAGGATCGCAAGATCTCGCAATTGTCGGGCGGTCAACGTCAGCGCGTGGCGATCGCGCGGGCCTTGGCGCTGAACCCGCAGGTTTTCTTGTTGGACGAGCCGATGTCGGCGCTGGATGCCAATCTGCGCGAGGTCATGCAGATTGAGCTGCGCAAGCTTCAACAAGAGCTTGGGATCACCACTGTCGTCGTCACTCATGACCAGACCGAGGCGATGACGATGGCCGATCAGATCGTGGTCATGGGCAAGGCGCAGGTGCTGCAGACCGGCACCCCGATGGAGATCTACAAGACCCCGGTCGACAAATTCGTGGCCGGTTTCATCGGCACCAGCAACCTGCTGACTGCCAAGATGTCAGGGCCTGACCGTGTACATGTGAACGGGGTCGATCTGACGGTGGACGGCAACACTGGAACCTTCACCAAGGGCGATGACGTTCTGCTGATGACCCGCCCCGAAGAGGTGTTCGTGCATCATCCCTCGGACGTGGATGTGGCCAACTCAATCACCGGTACGGTGACATTCGTGCGCGATATCGGCGCCACGATCGAGATTTTGGTGGATTGCGCCGGGCATGAGGTGATCTCGGTCCTTACACCAAAGGACTGGCCCAATGTGAAAGTGGGTGATCAGGTCCATGTTGAAATGCCTGCTGCGGCCTGCAGCGTGTTGGCGGTATAGGAGGGCGAAATGCAGACAAGCGCGCTTTCCCGCTATATCGGGCTGATCCCGTCCTCGGTGATGATCGGGGCGTTTTTTGTGATCCCCTTTGTCCTGATCCTGCTGACCAGCGTGTCCACGCCTACCGATGACGGAGGTTATGCCACCAGCTTTGACCTCCAGCATTTTGAACGATTTCTGACCTGGTTCTATATCGAACGGGCGCTGTTTTCGGCGGGTCTGTGCGCGCTGATCGCAGTGCTGAGCCTGTTGATCGCGTATCCCTTCACCTATTTCCTGACCACTTTCCCTCCGCGCTCGCAGACTTTTTGGTTGATCTACATTCTGGCGCAGCTGTCCCTGTCCGAAGTGCTGATCGCCTTCAGCTGGCAAATCCTTTTGTCCCGCACCGCAGGGGTGGCCAACATACTTGTCTGGATCGGGTTGATTGAGAAAAGCTTTGCCATGACCCCCTCGGCAGGCGCAGTAGTCGCCGCGCTGGTCTATCTGACCGTGCCGTTTTCAGTACTGCTGCTGTTTCCCGCGCTCAGCCGGTTGGACAAAAGCTTGATCGAGGCATCGCGAACGCTTGGGGCCTCGCCTTTGCGGACGTTTTTCACGGTGATCATTCCCGTTACGCGGCCTGCGATCATCTCGGGCGGGGTCACGGTATTTGTGCTGACGCTGGGGGCCATTATCGTGCCGCAGGTTCTGGGCAAGCCCGAACACTGGACGCTGTCAGTGCTGATTACGGATCAGGCGATATTCAATTTCAATATGCCCTTTGCCTCAGCGCTGGCGGTGGTGTTGCTGACCCTCAGCGCGACGGTGATCTGGCTGGTCACGAAATTCTCGGGGAAAAAGGCATGAGAGCGCTGCGCAGTATCTATCTGGCGCTGTTCGCGCTGTATCTGATCGGGCCGATCCTTGTGATTGCAGCCGTTTCCTTCAACGCCAAAAAGTTTCTGGCCTTCCCGCCGCGCGGCTTTTCCTTCCGCTGGTATGCCGAGGTTTTTGTGGCGAATGATTGGTTTACTGCGCTGAAAAACTCTTTGTTCATCGCCTTCGCCTCGGCCAGCCTTTCGGTTCTGATCGCGATGCCGGTGGCCTATTTCGCGTGGCGCTATGGACTGCGCTATGCCAAGGCGCTGCTGGCGCTTGGGGTAGCACCGTTTATCCTGCCGCCCGTCATCATGGCGCTGGCCTTCCTGTTGTTCTTCACCGGGATTGGGCTGAACGGGCTGATGATCAACGTCATCATTGCCCATGCGGTTTTCCTGCTGGCCCTGCCTTTGGTGACGATCTCGCTGGGTTTGGAAAGCGTCGATCATGCGCTGATCGAGGCCAGCCAGACCATGGGCGCCTCAAACGCCGTTGTCTTCCGCACGGTGATCCTGCCGATTGCCGCCCCCTTTGCCTTTGCGGGGTTTGCGTTCTGCTTTGTCCTCAGCCTGAATGAATACATCATCGCGCTTATGACCGTGGGCTTCTCGGTCGAGACACTGCCGATCAAGATTTTCAACGCCCTGCGCTATGGCTACACGCCGGTTATTGCGTCGATTGCGGTGATCTTCATGGTGATAAATATCGTGATTTTCGCCCTGATCGCGCGGCTTTCAAACTTGGCTCGTATTCTCGGCGCGATGGAGTAACCGACCCATGCCCCATGATCACGATCCACTGGAAGAAGGCCCCGCCCTGCGCGTGCGCGCGCTGGAGGAGCTGATGGTGGCCAAGGGGTTGGTCAAACCCGAAACGCTGGACAGCATCGTTCAATATTATGAGCGCGAAACCGGCCCGCGCAACGGCGCGGCTGTAGTGGCGCGTGCGTGGACGGATTCGGAATATAAAGACTGGCTACTGCGCGACGGGTCCGCGGCGATCAATGCGATGGGGTTCAGCGGGTTCCAGGGCGAACATATCCGGGTGGTCGAAAACACGGACGCGGTTCACAACGTCATCGTTTGCACCTTGTGTTCCTGCTATCCGTGGCCGGTTTTAGGCCTGCCGCCCACATGGTACAAAAGCCCCGCCTACCGGTCGCGTGTGGTGCGTGAACCTCGTGCGGTTCTGGCGGAGTTTGGTGTCAGCCTGCCCGAAGAGGTGCAGATCAAGGTTTGGGACAGCACGGCCGAGATCCGCTATCTGGTTCTGCCACGCCGCCCCGACGGGACCGAGGGGCTTTCCACGGCAGAACTGGCTGATCGTGTCACCCGCAACGGCATGATCGGCACGGCTTTGGTTTAGGGGCAGGGTATGGACGGCATTCATGATATGGGCGGGATGCACGGGTTTGGACCGGTTCCCTGCGATCAGGATCGGGCCTTTGATCACGATTGGCAAAAGCGCGCTTTTGCCCTGACCGAGGCTTTGGCGTGGTCTGTGCCTTTCTGCGCCGATGAACACCGCGCGGCAATCGAACGGATTGCCCCCGCGGATTACCTGCGGCTGGATTACTTTGAAAAATGGACCGTGGCCGCGACTGCGCTGGTACAAGCTGCGGGTCTGGTTGACCCCCAGGAAGTCGCGTCGGGTCTGAAACGGTTCGATATCCCGCAGGGTGATCATCCGGCGGTCAGTCCGGCTGACATACTGGCGGCCACCAAGGCAGGGGCCGAGATGACATTCCCCCCAACCACCGCCACGCCACGCTTTGCCATCGGTCAGTCAGTGCGCGTTCTGGCCAACAATCCCGTTGGTCACACGCGGGTGCCTCGTTATGTGCGCAACCACGTCGGGAAGGTCATCGCCGATATGGGGGTGTTTCAGTTCGCCGACTCGATGGCAAGCGGGCAAGGCCCTGATCCTCAGCATTGCTATACGGTCGAATTTTCGTCCAAGGATTTGTGGGGCAGTGCTGCAGACGCCAATGGTTACGTCTGTCTTGATCTTTGGGAGAGTTATCTTGACGATGTGTGACGCCCATGACGTGGCGTTGCAAAACGTCCGTCGCTCGATCCCCGGGCTGGATGAAAGCGGCCCTTTGTTCCTTGCTCCATGGCAGACTCGGATATTTGCTCTTGTCGTGGCCATGGTCCAACAAGGGCATTTCCCTTGGACGACGTTTCAATCCCGCCTTGCGGCCCTGATCACTGAAATGGAAAGGCGCAACAGCGCGGGTACGGCACGGGCCGTGGAAACGGCTTACTTCGATTGCTGGCTGCGCGCTGTAGAAGATACCTTGACCAGTGAGGGTTCTCTGAATGCACCGGAATTGGAAAACAGAATTTTGGATATTCAGCAAACAGTGGCCAAGATCAGAGCGGCACAGTCTGCGTAGATCCAAAGGTCCAACGTTCGGGATTAGCATCGGGGTAAAGGCAGCAGCTCCTTCTGCTTAGATCACGGATTTGATGCGTCTCTAACGCTCGGCTGTGGTGATAAAGAAATAGACCCACTCTCCTTTGAAGTCGGGGTTCACGTCCCGAGCTTCGGCGACGCGAGATTTGAGGAACTTAAGGTAAGCATCGGCCGGTTCGATTAGTGGGCGATCCTCTTGGTATAGCGGATCTGACGCAGCAAAGGCGACGGCGATTTCCTGTCCGTAAGGTGGACCTATCGTGATGAAAAGGCCGGGATGACCCGGCGCGGCCGCGCCCACGCGAAATGCGGACTTTGCCAGTGTCGGCTGCATCGGGGTCGATGCATTCGGTCGCAAATGGATGACTTGCCCTTGGGCATCAAAGTAGTCGACATAGACGTATGCGTCGTAGTCTGCTCCGGTCAGGTCAAGAACCAGTTGTTGACCGTTCACATAGCGAAACGCGCGCGCATGAATGTCTTCCCCGATCAATAGTGGATTGGTGATCTGGTCCGTTGATTGCGGCAAGCCAATATCGGCTATTCCGCTGAGTGCGCCGCATTGCGGGCGGGGCAGGATGCGCAACTTGTCCTCGACCTGAATGTTGGTACCCATCTGCGTCTGAAGGGCGGCCAGAACCGGGTTACGCAATCCATCCTCGGGGATATGTCCAATAAGCTGCAAAGTGTTTGTGTCTGGCTGAAACTGAACCTGCAGCCGTGCGCAGGGTACTTGAGCCAAAAGCCCATCGATCCCGTCGCGCAGATTTTCGGCCGATTTTCCGGCATCTTCCGGCTGCATAAAGCTTTGGATCGCGGCCAATGAGACCGGGTCTATCGGTCCTTCGCCAGAGGTTGAAAACACCTCGGATGCGGCAGTTTGCGGGATGTCGGGAACCGTTTGTGTCAGGACGACGGGTTGGAGTTGCACGGATTGCGAGACGTCCGCAGTGGGTTGCGCCGGAGGCACGGTTTGCGCCAGCGGTTGTTTCAATGAGACCGGATTGGCCTGTACCGCAGCAGAGACCAACTGCGATGCGGGTAATGCCGTCGCCTGCAGTGGCTGAGATGTGGCGGAAACGGGCTGCGCGGGGTCGAGCGTTGCCTCAGACGCCGACAATGTATCGGTGTTCGGAATAGTCACTGCAACTAGCTGCTGGGGAAGCTGAGCGGCAGTCGCTGTTGACTGTCGGATCGTGCTTTGGCCCAGCTGAGCGCCCGAGGCGTCCTCGGTTTGAGCGGTTTCTGAGTCTGGTTGGGATTCAACGGCCTCGCTTTTTTTTACTTGGTGGGCCGAAAGCTGCATTTGTGTTTCGGGAACCGGCTGTTCAACAACCGGTTCGGGTTCGACGCTCCAAATCAGGGCGATGGCGCCTCCGACATGCAGGGCGAGTGAAACGATCAGCCCGATACCCCATAAGACGGCCCCCCGGATCATTGCGCCGGTCCCGGAGGGGTTACGACCAACACCACATCGCGGGCGCCCATAGCCTCAAACTGAGCAATACGGGGCAGGATTGATCGCAACGTTGCTTCGCGATGCGCATTGATGCGGATCAGAATGTCTGGTTGGGCCAACAGCAACGACTGAACGCGACGCTCGATGTCTTCCTGCGCTACGGTCTCACCGTCCAATGCGATTGTGCCATCTGCTGCCACCGAGATTGTGATGCCGCCTGCGGGCATGTCCGCGCCGGTCACCGCGACAGGCGGAGCCACGTCAAAGGGTGCCGTGGCATCCATACGACCGATCAGCATGAAGAAGACCAGCAAAAAGAACACAACGTCGATCAAGGCAATGATCGTTTCGGGGTGGTGGCGTGGGGCAGGGCGGGTGATTTTCACGGACTAGCCTCCAGTCGAACCACGCGCATGTTCACGGTCCCGGCCTGGGTGACTGTATCCATGACCGATACAAGAGATTGTAGCCTGGCCCCTCCGGTAGGCAGCACGATGACCTGAAGACCGGGGTCTCGGCTTAGTCGTCGGGTCAATAGGTCGGACAAGTCATCATGCGATACCGCTTGGCCCTGATGAAACGGGGCTCCGTCCGTGCCTATGCGGATCAGTAACGTTTCAGCTGTGCCCTCTCCGGTCGTCCCTTGTGCGGGGCTGTCGCGTTGCGCCAGCGCCGGGATCATGTCGAGGTTCAAATACGTCGACGTAACCATGAAGAACACCAGCAAGATCAACATGACGTCGATCATCGGCACCAGCGAGATCAATGGCCGGGTTGGCTTGCGTCTGTTCAGGCTGAGATCGCTGTCCATCGACACCTTCCTAATGCGCGCCGCGCTCCTCCAATACCATGAGTTGGCCGACTGCGTTTTCGATGGATTGCGCGCCGGCTTCGGCCCGCCCTGACAGTAACGAAGCCCCAATCGCGGCTGGAATGGCGACCACTAACCCTGCTGCAGTCGTCAAAAGTGCTTGCCAGATACCACCTGCCAGAACCGAGGCGTTGGCAGCGCCCTGTGCCAGCTCAAGCTCTTGAAAAGACTGGATCATGCCGGTCACTGTACCTAGCAAACCCAGCAGGGGTGAGATCATTGCAATCAATTCCAGCACGCGAATCCAGCTGTTCATTGTGGCAAATTCCAAATTTCCGCGCCGTGTCAGCTCGGCCATTAAGGCGGGGCCTTTGAAGCCGTCGATAAGCCCCTGCATCGCGTAGGCACACACCCTGTCCGCTGGGGATTTGCCCGCAGCGACAGCCTGATGCGCTGCTTGCCGTTCGCCCTTGGACCATTGAACAAAAGCTGCGTCCCTTACTGGTCCGCCCGAATTGACAGGGGCCAGTTTAATCACTTTGACGACGATTACGGTCAGAGACAGCAGGGATAGCAGCCCCAGAATGGCGATGATTGGGCCTCCGGTGCCCAAGTTTTCCAAGCCCGGCATGACTTATTGCGCCAGATTGGCAGCGGTCTTGCTGTCCAGCGCCAGAAGCGGGAAGCAATCGACAGGGTCGGAATTCTGCGGTTTGCATGCAGGCAGGTCGTGCAGCAGAATTTCAGAAATATCCGAGCACTCAATTTCGGGGATTTCGAACAGTTTCAGAGTGGTCCGCTGAACGGGCAGAGGGGCGGCGTCAATCGACAGAAGCCGGTCTATCACGCCATCTTTATCAAGGATCGCAAGCGACATTTCAAATTCTTCGAAACTATTGTCTGTCTGATTGCGAAAAAGAAAAAATGCGCGGCAGCCTCCTGCTTCGCCGGGTTCGAATTTGTTAAGCTCGATTGAAAGCCTGCTTTCGTCCGCCTGCGCCATTAAAGCTGCACATGAAAGCGCGATGGCTGCAATAAGTCTTGTTCTCATTCTTCTCCCCATTCCCGATTGGCGGCCTTGCGCCGTAGTTCCGAAACACCGCGTCGTCCGACTTTGAGCAATCATTGCAGCATTGAACCGCAGGCAAGAAGAAAAAAATACATTGCAACTACATCTAAATCTGTCAGCCAAAAGAAAAATCGCTGTTGCCCACCGTAGCAGCCAAGCAATGTCGTAAAAAAAACGTATTTTTAAGGTTTGACTTTGTGCCGGGTGTGCGGCTGATTCAACACAATGACTGGGCTTAAAACGTGAAATGTGTGCAAGTTTTGTCACTCTGTGAAATAGTTCATATTGGTAGTCGGGAACATCACGTTAAGCGGTGCCAACAAACGAAAAAGCGGTTCTCAACCGCCACGTTATTGGGGAGAGTATGAATTTATCGTCTTATCTGGAGCCCAGAAACGAAGACCAGCCGAGCGGCGAAAACCTGGAATATGATCCGGCGTTTACCGATCTGGAAATAGCCGCGCAGCCCGGCGAAGAACGGCAAATGGGTGACGAGGTCGTCGCTGCCGAAGAACAGGACTGGGGCGATGTCGAGTCCAAAGCGCTGGCGATCATGGAGCAAAGCCACGACCTGCGTGCCGCAGTTTATCTGGCCGAGGCCGTATTGCACACCAAGGGCCTGCCTGCATTTGCGACCTCTCTGAATTATATCAAATCCCTGCTCGAAGATTTCTGGGAGACATGTCACCCCGAGCTGGACGAAGATGATGGCGATGCGACAATGCGGATCAACGCGGTGCGTGGTCTGGCTTCGTCGGATCGCATGGTAAAAGCGCTGCGTCGCACGGGTCTGACGGACAGCCGTATGTTTGGGCGCATGACTCTGCGTCACTTGGACGTTGTGGATGGTCGGATCAATATGCCCGCCGATCTGGACGACATCCCGGACGCCAACAGCGTTGCTGCAGCTTTCAAAGACACCGATGATGAGGTGCTGTCTGCAAATGCCGATGCGGTTTCGTCAGCGCTAGAGGATGCCAGCGCGATTGACGCTGTGTTCTCGGACAAGACGCCAGGCGAAGGCCCCGATCTGGATCCTTTGATTGTAGCGCTCAAGAGCATCAAGCAAGCACTGGCACAATATGCCGATGTTGGTGAGATTTCTGCCGATGACATGGTAGATGCAAGCGTTTCAGCGCCTTCTGTGGCCCCGACTGGTGGTGCGGCAGCGCCGGCACCTGCGGGCGGTGGTGCGATCAATTCGCCCGACGATGTGACCCGGATGCTGGATCGCATTATGGACTACTATGCGCGGTGCGAGCCATCCAGCCCGCTTCCCATTTTGCTGGAGCGGGCCAAGCGCTTGGTCAATGCCGACTTTCTTACGATCATCGAGGACATGGCCAAGGAAGGTCTGGACGAAGTACGCCAGATTGGCGGCCTGAAAGATGATGATGACGATGGATTTTAATCCGCACCCGGCAGCGCCGGGGCGGGGACCGAAACAAAAAACTGACGGATGAATCGAGGAGCAACAGATGGCTGACAGTTCACAAAAATTCATAGCTCGGAACAGGGCTCCGAGGGTTCAGATCGAATATGATGTGGAGCTTTACGGAGCCGAGAAAAAGGTGCAGCTGCCCTTCGTTATGGGCGTCATGAGCGATTTGGCCGGTAAGTCCGAGGTGGAACAGCCTGCCGTCGCTGACCGGAAATTCCTGGAGATCGACGTCGACAATTTCGATGACCGGATGAAGTCGATGGCGCCGCGTGCAGCGTTTACCGTGCCGAACACGCTGACCGGTGAAGGTAATTTGGCGGTGGATATCACTTTCGAAAGCATGGACGATTTCAGCCCTGCTGCTATCGCCGCCAAGGTTGCTCCGCTGAAAGAGCTGCTGGATGCGCGGACGCAGCTGTCCAACCTGATGACGTACATGGATGGCAAAACCGGGGCCGAGGATCTGATTTCGAAAATCATGCAGGACCCCAGCCTGCTGAAAACACTTGCAGCCCAGCCCAAACCGGGCGGCGACGCTGCCGAGGAGGAATAAAAGATGGCCGATCAAGAAGCCAATGTAGAAGCCGCCGAAGGCGCCACAGCGTTTGGATCCTCAGAATTCGAAGCGCTGCTGACCAAGGAATTCCGTCCGAAATCGGATCAGGCGAAAACCGCTGTCGAAAGCGCGGTTAAGACGCTGGCCGAACAGGCGCTGGCCAATACCGGCCTGATTTCGGACGACGCTTTGCGCTCGATCGAAGGGATCATTGCCGAGATCGACAAGAAACTGACCGAACAGGTCAACTTGATCTTGCACCACGAAGAATTCCAACAGATGGAAAGCGCGTGGCGCGGCCTGCATTATCTGGTGAACAACACCGAAACCGACGAGATGCTGAAAATCCGCGTGATGAACATCTCGAAGAAAGACATGCACAAGACCCTGCGCAAATTCAAAGGGACCGCATGGGATCAGTCGCCGATCTTCAAGAAACTCTATGAAGAAGAATTCGGCCAGTTCGGGGGCGAACCCTATGGCTCACTTGTGGCGGATTACCATTTCGACCACAGCCCGCAGGATATTGAGCTGCTGGGCGAGATGTCCAAGATCGCCGCCGCGGCCCATGCCCCTCTGATCACCGGGGCCAAGCCCAGCCTGTTCCAGATGGACAGCTGGTCGGAACTGGCCAACCCGCGCGATCTGACCAAGATCTTCCAGACGCCGGAATACGCCGCATGGCGCTCCTTGCGGGAAAGCGAGGATTCCAAATATGTCGGTCTGGCGATGCCGCGCTTCTTGGGGCGTTTGCCTTACGGTTCCAAAACCGAACCGGTTGAGGCATTTGCGTTTGAGGAAGACACAAGCGGTGCCAACAGCGACAGCTATAGCTGGGTGAACGCGGCCTATGGCATGGCGGTCAACATCAACCGGTCGTTCAAGGAATATGGCTGGTGCTCGCGGATTCGCGGTGTGGAAAGCGGCGGTACGGTCGAAGGCCTACCCGCGCATACCTTCCCAACCGACGATGGCGGCGTGGATATGAAGTGCCCGACCGAGATTGCAATCTCGGACCGTCGCGAGGCTGAACTGGCCAAGAACGGCATGATGCCCCTGATCCACCGTAAGAACAGCGACTCGGCGACGTTTATCGGCGCGCAATCGCTGCACAAGCCTGCGGAATATGATGATCCGGATGCAAGCGCCAACGCAAACCTTGCCGCGCGCCTACCGTATCTGTTCGCGACCTGCCGTTTTGCGCATTACCTGAAATGTATGGTGCGCGACAAAGTCGGGTCGTTCAAAAGCCGTCAGGACATGGAAAGCTGGTTGCAGGACTGGATCAACCAATATGTTGACTTCAACGCCGACATTTCCGCCGAAGCCGAGAAGGCGCGCAAGCCACTGGCCTCGGCCGAGGTTGTGGTTGAAGATGTCGAAGGGAACCCTGGATATTACACGTCCAAGTTCTTCCTACGACCGCATTACCAGCTTGAGGGGCTGTCCGTATCTCTGCGACTGGTATCAAAGTTGCCATCAGAAAAAGCAGGTTAAATCAAAAACTTCGGCGGCGAGTGAAGTGGTTCACTGCCGCCGAATCAAACCTCGAATATCTCAGAGTCATCTCTAGTCCTTAAAGGAAGGTAAAATGGAAAACGTATTCATCAAAATGGACTTCCCTGGTGAAGCCCGGGAAAAGCAGCACTCTGAATGGATCGCTTGTAAAGAAGTCAGCTGGGAAGTTGCGCGGACCCTGGATATGGGTGACATGGGGACCACTCAGCGTGGATACGCGAACGCGAACTTCGGCAAGGTTTCGTTGACAACCGAACTCAGCAAAGCATCGGCCAAGCTGATGACTTATGTTGCGTCGGGCAAAGCCAATGGTGAGATGACAATCCACTTGTGCCGGTCGGGCGACGACGAAAAGAAAGGCATGGAGCCTTATCTGATCTTCACCCTGCGTGACGCGATCGTCGACAGCTATTCGGTGTCGGGTGGCGAGGAATCGATTCCGTCGGAAAACTGGACCGTTGCGTATCGCGGTATCTCGATCAAATACCGTATCGCCGATTTCAAAACCGGCAAGCTCAGCGATTGCAACGAGTTCAAGTGGAACCTGGAAACCGGCGACGTCAGCTGATTTTCACCACGATCCGGGCTTTGGCGGCGCATGTCGCCCAAGCCCTCTTTAATTATTTTCCAGACGACGCGAGGCCCGCATGACGCCGGAAGACCATCTAAGAACAGGCGATCTGACTGCCACGCTTACTGCGCTGCAAGACAAAATCCGCGCCAATCCCGCAGATGCCAAACTGCGGATTTTCCTGTTTCAGCTTTTGTGCGTTATGGGCGACTGGAAACGCGCAATCACGCAGTTGAAACTGAGCGCCGAAATGGATGAGGCGGCCACGATGATGGCCAAGACCTACCGCGAGGCGATCATCTGCGAAGTGTACCGTGAAAAGGTCTTTGCAGCCGAAAAGACACCCATGGTTTTCGGCGAGCCCGAAGAGTGGCTGGCCCACCTGATCGAAGCGCAGAAACTGACTGCCGGAGGTAATTTCGAGCAAGCTGCCGAAATGCGGGCGAAAGCCTTTGATGCAGCCCCTGCAACTTCGGGAACTGTCAACGGTGAGGCATTTGAATGGATCGCTGATGCAGATATGCGTCTGGGTCCGGTTCTGGAAGTTATTGTAAACGGTCGTTATTTCTGGCTCCCGTTTTCTCAGATTGCCCGGTTAGAGATCGAAGCCCCCAGTGATCTGCGCGATGCCGTCTGGACCGCGTGCACATTGACTGTCGCCAGCGGCGGAGAAGTCGCTGCGCTGATCCCGACACGGTATCCCGGTACAACCCAGCAGGGTGATGATGCAGCACGTTTGGCGCGGGCGACAAGTTGGATGGATGCGGGCTCTGATACATTTGTGGGCGTGGGTCAGCGTCTGCTGACAACAGATCAATCCGATGTCGCCCTGTTGGATGTGCGCGAACTGGTACTGAACGTGGCCACCGAGGCCGGGGAAACGGCAGGAGATGGCTGAGAAGACCCTTGCCGAACGCCTGCAGCCTTCGCTTCTTGATCGGCTGACGGACGATGCGCCGGACCAGCAAAAAGAGGGTCGCGACGCACGTGTGATCGACGTCGGAAGGCTTAGGGAAATCATCCAGCGCGATTTGTCTTTGCTTCTGAACACCACTGATCAGTCCGATCTGATCGATGAAGACGTTTACCCGCACGCGGCGAAATCTGTCCTCAACTATGGCATTCGCGAGACGTCGGGCGCCTTTTCCACATTGCGGCAAGCGCAACGTATTCAGCGTTCGATTTCCGATTCCATCGAGGTTTTTGAGCCACGGATCGTTAAGGGTTCAGTTGCAGTGGATTTGCGTTCTGAAAAGGGCTCGGGTGAAATGCATGTTGAATATGACATCCGTGCCGTCATGTGGGCGCAACCGATGCCCTTGGAACTCTATTTGCGCAGCCGTGTAGATATAACGACCGGCGAAGTCGCAATCGAGCGGAGTTGACGTAATGGACACCCGTTTGCTTAAGCACTACGAAACCGAACTGGCCTTTCTGCGCGAAATGGGGGCCGAGTTTGCGGCCGCTTACCCCAAGATCGCGTCGCGTCTGGGCATGGAGGGGATTGAGGTCGTCGATCCCTATGTAGAACGGTTGCTGGAAGGCAGCGCCTTTCTGGCGGCCCGGGTTCAGTTGGAACTGGACATGCAGTTCCCGGCCTTTACCTCGAACCTTCTCGAAATCGTGTATCCGCATTATCTGGCCCCTACGCCCTCGATGATGATTGCCCAATTCGAGCCTGACATTGGCAACGCTGCGCTAAAAGAAGGTTATGAAATTCCCCGTGGTACGACGCTGCGTTCGCATTTGGCCGAAGGCGAACAGACAGCATGTGAGTTCACGACCTCAGCCGATATGACGCTGTGGCCCATCGAGATTACCGAGGCCGAGTATATCGACGGTCGAGGTGAACTGGTCGCAGCAGGGGTCGCAAAAGAAACTGACGCACGGGCTGGTATAAGGCTTCGTCTCAATCGGACCGATGGCGAGCCCATGTCAGAGCTGGCCTTGGACAGGCTTGTACTGCATCTGGACACTCAAAGCGGCAAAGCTTGGGCGCTGCACGAACTTCTGGCGACACAATGTGTCGGTTTGACAGGACGGTCGACGGATCGACGTGCTGACTGGACCGTTCGCTTGACTGGAGCGGATGCGGTTCCCAAAGGGTTTGAACGGGAAGAGGCCCTTTTGCCGACGCCGCGCCAATCCTTTGATGGCTACCGGTTGCTTCAAGAATATTTTTCAATGCCTGAACGGTTTTTGTTCGTAGAGCTGACAGAGTTGCAGCCAGCGTTGCGGCAATCCACGGGTACCGATGTCGACATCTACATTCTGTTACGCGACGGGATGCGTGATGTTGCTCCGGCGGTCGCACCTGCAGCGTTCGCGTTGAATGCTGTTCCTGCCGTCAACTTGTTCCGTCGCAGATGCGACCGGGTGCACATTACCCAAATGGATATCGAACATCACGTCGTTCCTAACCGAACAGCAGGGCTGGACTTTGAGATTTTCGCGATAGACCGGGTAACTGGAATTCAGTCTGACGAGGAAGGGGACATCCCGTTTCGTGCCTTCTACAGCGAAACTGATTTGACGGCTGCGGGCGATAATCATTCGGCCTACTACACGATCAAACGCCGTATGCGTCAGCGCAATGAAAAAGAACGTCTGCGCGGCGTACGCACCTCGTATCTTGGATCCGAGGTGTATCTGTCTCTGGTAGACCGGGCCGAAGCACCTTATCCGGGAACGCTGGATCAGTTGGCGGTCGAGGCTTTGTGTTCGAACCGCGATCTTCCTATGCTTCTGGCAGCAGGAGGCGCGGATGTTTTCCACTTGCCAGAAGGGGGCCCAGTCAAATCCGTGCGCACTCCGGTGACGCCCACACGCCCTCATGCAACGCTGGCACAAGGCGATGCGGCCTGGAAACTGATCAGCCATCTGAGCCTGAACTACCTGTCCATCGCCGGCGATGGCAAGGAAGGCGGCGCTGGGGCGCTGCGCGAATTGTTGGGAATTTACGCCCCTCTGGGCAACCGCGTGACGGAAAAGCAACTAGAAGGTGTTGTATCCGTTAGCAGCCGTCCGATTGTACGGCGCATGAGCGACGAAGTTCTCAGCACCGCCGTTCGCGGGCTTGAGATCACATTGGGCTTTGATGAGAGCTTTTATGAGGGCACCAGTGTTTATGTTCTGGGTGCGGTACTGGAACGGTTTTTTCGAAAGTACACAACCATCAACAGCTTTACGGAAACTGTTCTTAAGACCGAAAGACGAGGAGAGATTGCCAGATGGCGACCAGCGGCGGGCCTGGGCAGGGTCATTTGAACCTGCTTGCCGCTCTGGCGGCACATCCTGAAAGGCATCACGTCTTTCAGGCGCTTCGCGTGATCGAGGCGCATTACGCCGACGCGCCGCGTCTGGGTGAATCCCGCCGTCCGCACGAAGACAAGGTGCGACTGGGTCAGGACGTGTCGTTGGCCTTTCCGCCCACCACGCTGACCCGGTTCGAACCGGCAACGGACGGCGCACCCGGTAAGCTGAGCAATTTGTTTTTTGGCTATTTCGGCCCGCAAGGGCCTTTACCGCTGCATCTGACGGAATTCGCTCGAGACCGGTTGCGTAACCACCGAGATCCGACCTTTGTCGCCTTTACCGACATGCTGACGCATCGAATGATGAGTTTGCTTTACCGGGCATGGTCGGCCGCTGAACCAGCCCCCAGTTTTGACCGTGGGGATGATCCCTTCGAACAACGCGTTGCCGCTTTGGCCGGGTTCAAGGGAGACGGGTTCGATGACCGGGACGAAATGCCTGACATGTTGCGTCGGTTTTTCGCCGGGCATCTGGGATCAGGAACCAAGACCGTCGAAGGGCTTATCGCGATTCTGTCTGATTATTTCGGCGTCGAGGCTCATGTGCAGCAATTCGTCGGCAGCTGGCTTGAACTTGAACCCGACGATACATGGCAGTTGGGTGGACCCGCGCGTTTGGGGCAGTCCACAAGTATTGGCAACCGGGTCTGGTCGCGCTCTGCCAAGTTTCGCATCCGACTGGGGCCGGTCTCTTTCGAGGATTACAAACGACTTCTGCCCGGAGGTTTGTCGCAAAAACGGCTCGAGTCCATTCTTCGCACGTATGTCGGAGATACACTAGATTGGGAGGTCAATCTGGTGTTGGCCGGTGACGAAGTCCCACGCGCCTCGCTAGGCGGTACAACGCAGCTGGGCCATACAAGCTGGATCAGAACCCGCGACGACCCGGATGAAATGCGTCCGGATGTCGATGATCTGATCCTCTACCCCGGATACATGAACCAAGAATTTGAGGCCGCTGAACCGGTCCACAACGAGAGGTAATGAAGATGACGGAAATCAGCCGCGTGTCGCTGTTCGGCAAGCTGAACAAGCTGGGGTATCAAGCGATCGAAGGAGCCACGGTGTTCTGCAAGATGCGGGGCAACCCTTATGTCGAAATCCAGCACTGGCTGCACCAGATTCTGAACGGTCAGGACAGTGATATTCACCGCATCATCCAGCACTATGATCTGGATCCCGGCAAGATCGCGTCCGAACTGACCCGTTCGCTGGACATGTTGCCGCGTGGGGCGTCCTCGATCTCGGACCTGTCGGACCATCTGATGGATGCGATGGAGCGGGGCTGGGTCTGGGGCTCGCTTCTGTATTCCGACAGCAAGGTGCGCACCGGCTATCTGATCCTTGGTATGCTGAAGACGCCTGCGTTGCGCAACATTCTGGCCAGCATGTCACCGGAACTTGCCAAGATCGGTGCCGATGATCTGGCCGACAAGTTTGCCGAAGCCACCGATGGCTCGCCCGAGGACACGCTGGGCGCGCAGGATGGTTCAAACGTCGGTGGCGGGGCCGAGCCCGGCGAGGCCAGCGGCGCGATGGCCCCCGGTGCCATGGGCAAGGGTGAGGCGCTGGAGCAGTTCTGCACCGACCTGACAGAACAGGCTCGCAACGGTGAGATTGATCCGATCGTGGGTCGTGACGAAGAAATTCGACAGATCGTCGATGTGCTGATGCGCCGCCGCCAGAACAACCCGATCCTGACCGGTGAGGCCGGGGTGGGTAAGACCGCCGTGGTCGAAGGCTTTGCCCTGCGCATCGCGCGCGGCGACGTTCCGCCCGCTTTGAAAGATGTACGCCTGTTGGTGCTGGATGTGGGCCTATTACAGGCCGGTGCCTCCATGAAGGGCGAGTTTGAAAATCGTCTGCGTCAGGTGATTGACGAGGTTCAGGCCAGCCCGACGCCCATCGTGATGTTTGTCGATGAAACCCACACATTGGTCGGGGCAGGGGGTGCTGCAGGAACTGGCGACGCGGCCAACCTGCTGAAACCGGCGCTTGCACGGGGCACGTTGCGCACCATTGGCGCGACCACATGGGCCGAATACAAGAAATACATCGAAAAAGACCCGGCTCTGACCCGGCGATTCCAAGTTGTACACGTCGAAGAGCCCGATATCCCCAAGGCGGTTCTGATGATGCGCGGAATTGCCTCGATGCTGGAAAAACACCACCGCGTACAAGTTCTGGACGAAGGGATCGAGGCGGCTGTCACGCTTTCCGCCCGCTATATCCCCGCACGGCAGTTGCCGGACAAATCGGTCAGCCTGCTTGATACGGCTTGTGCGCGGGTCGCGGTGTCTCAGCACGCGGTGCCCGCCGAGGTGGATGATAGCCAACGCCGGATTGAGGCCCTGACCACCGAGTTGGAGATCATCGAACGGGATGAAACCGCCGGATATGACGTGGCCGACCGGCGCGAGGCGGTGAATGTTGCGAAAGAGGCGGAAGAGGCGCGGTTGGCCGAACTCAACGGGCGTTGGGAGGCTGAGAAGAAAGTGGTCGAGGAAATCCTCGACCTGCGAGCTAAGCTGCGCGCAGGCGGGCAGGAGGTCGAAGGCACCAGCACCGCAGAGGGCGAAGCCGCGACCGAAGAAGCGCCGGATGCACAATCCATCGACCGCGATGCGCTGCTGGCGGAGCTAAAAGCCAAGAACAACGAGTTGGAAGAACTGCAGGGCGACAGCCCCCTGATCTTGCCCATCGTTGATCATCAGGCGGTGGCGAGTGTCGTTGGCGATTGGACCGGCATCCCCGTGGGTCGAATGGTCAAGGATGAGATCGAGACGATCCTGAACCTTGAAACCCGTCTGGCCCAACGCGTCATCGGTCAGGACCACGCGATGAAGATGATCGCTAAGCGGGTGCAGACCAGCCGCGCGGGGCTCGACAATCCCAACAAGCCCATCGGTGTCTTTATGCTCGCAGGTACCTCGGGCGTCGGTAAAACCGAAACCGCGTTGGCGCTGGCCGAGGTGCTTTACGGTGGTGAACAGAACGTCATTACCATTAACATGTCCGAATATCAGGAGGCCCATACGGTCAGCAGCCTAAAAGGCGCGCCTCCGGGTTATGTCGGCTATGGCGAGGGCGGCGTTTTGACCGAGGCAGTGCGGCGCAAACCGTATTCCGTTGTGCTGTTGGATGAGGTCGAAAAGGCCCACCCCGACGTACATGAGATCTTCTTTCAGGTCTTCGACAAGGGCGTGATGGAGGATGGCGAAGGCCGTGTGATCGACTTCAAGAACACGCTGATCCTGCTGACCTCGAACGTCGGCACCGAAATGATCATGGATATGTGCGCTGATCCCGACCTGATGCCGGAACCCGAAGGCATGGCTAAGGCGCTGCGCGACCCGCTGCTGAAAGTGTTCCCACCTGCGCTGCTGGGACGTCTGGTGACGATCCCATATTATCCGCTCAGCCCCGATATGCTGGGCGAGATCACCAAGCTGCAACTGGGCCGCATTAAGAAACGCGTGCAAGAGGCGCACGGTGTGCCGTTCGAGTACACGGATGCGGTGGTCGAAGAGATCGTCAACCGCTGTCAGGAATTGGACAGCGGAGGGCGTATGATCGACGCGATTGTGACCAACACGATGCTGCCCGATATCTCGGCTGAGTTCCTGAAAAGAATGATGGAAGGCCAAGAAGTTAGCAAAGTCGTGATCAATGTCACAGACGGCGACTTCACTTATGGATTTGACTGAGCGAGACCGCGCTTTTGACGGATCGCAAACCAATAGAATTTCGCCAGTGGAGGACCCCCTAGATGGCAAAGACAACAGTCACCAAACATAAGTTTTACGTCGTCGATCTGATCCGATCGAAGCCCAAGCTGGAATACATCGAAATCCCGAAATACCGGGTCGATGTGGCGTTTGAAATCACGAAATCGGGCAAGCTCAAGAAACCCGATCCGGTACCCTCTACGGCGTTGAAACGTTTGGAAGACGCCGGCCGGCAAGTGCTGGATGATTACGAAAAGACCATCACTCAAGAAGCTATCAAGCTGGACAAGAAGGTCGGCGAATTGATGAAGACGCCTGGGAAAAAGTCCCAGGCTGAAGCTGAAAAGCTAATTCAAGGCGTCAATCAGTCGATCAAGAATGCCATGGCTTCCGCCGAAAGCGCGGCCCAGGTGGCTATTGAAAAAAAGCTGAAAGATGAGGCCAACAAAGACAAGCTGCTGAAAGAAGCGCGCGTCAAAACCACGGTTAAAGTGACCATGGGTGTGGTCAAGATTAGCGGAGCCGTCGCGCGTTTGGTGGCAACTTCAGGTGCGGATGCGATGGCGTATAAGACCATCGCCAAGCAGGTCTATTCCCTGGGCAAAGAGCTTCAGCAACAGCTGAAGGGCGAGGAAAAGCTGCGTAAGGATCTGTACAAGGCTATCCAGAACTACATGAAGCTGCGCGAAAGCGTCATCATGCAGGCGGCAGAGCGTCAGGGCATTACGGATACTTCGGGTATTTCTGTGAAAAAGCCTCTGGAGGCGATTAAGAAGTTCACCGCCAAAGCGGTGGCGATGGGTGAGGAAGTCACCAAAGGCAAAGACCCCAAGACAATCGCAAAGAACATGCTGGATTTTGCGGCCAAGGCAGTCAAAGGCAAGGCGGATGACGCCAAGAAAGCCAGAGAGAAATATCGCGAACACACGACGAAGACGCGGCATAAAGTTGATGACCTGGGCGCATCTGCAGACAAGCTTATGAAGGCTGCCCGAGGGTCGAAAACCCTGAAGGAGGGTATCAAACTGGGCGCAGAGTGTATGAATGTTAAACGCTCGGCCAGTGAGTTGTCGAAAAAGCTGGAAGATCGGGAAAATTTCCTGACCGAAATGAACACTCTGATGGAAGGTAACGGACTAAAGGTGGATGACACAGCGATCATCGACAAGATTAAGGCGCTGGACAAGAAAACGATCGCGACAGAAGCCAAGAACATGTTCACCAACATCAAGACCGTGAAAGGTATGATCGACAATATCAGTGATGCTGTAGGATGATCGACATCTAAAAAGGCCGGGCGCATCACACGAGCGCTCGGCACCAGCAAGACGACAGGAGGCAAGGGTGGAAGACGGTATCGAGAAGAGCGAAACGCTCCGCGAAACCGTGCGCGCGTTCGTCGAACGCAAGGCGGTAACCAACACAATTCTGGGTGTGATCATTTTCAACGCAATCACGTTGGGACTGTCCACCTCACCTTCGGTTCAGGCCAATGTTGGTCATGTCCTTCGGGTTATCGATACTGTCGTGTTGGGAATTTTTGTGGCTGAATTGCTGCTCAAATTCTACGCTTACCGTCTGAGCTTCTTTAATAACGCCTGGAATATTTTCGATCTTGTGGTTGTAACGCTCGGCCTGCTGCCTAACCGTGATGGGTTGTCGGCGCTTCGGGGGTTGCGCGTTATTCGCGCCATGCGATTGCTGTCAGTCATTCCGCAGATGCGGTCGGTGGTGCAGGCGCTGCTGGACGCGCTGCCGGGGATGGGCGCGGTGATCATCATGATCTCGATCGTGTTCTATGTCTTTGCCGTCATGGCCACGCTGATGTACGGCCCAGATTTCCCCGATTGGTTCGGTACGCTGGGCCGGTCGCTTTACACGCTGTTCCAGGTCATGACGCTGGAAAGCTGGTCGATGGGCATCGTACGTCCGGTGATGGACGTGCATCCGACGGCCTGGATATTCTTTGTCCCCTTCATCGTCATAACGGCCTTTTCGGTATTGAACCTGTTCATTGGCCTTCTGGTCAACACGATGCAGTCGGCGGTTGAAGACGAGTCAGTGGAAGAGTTTTCGCACCTTCGGGACCTTGTTCGCAGTGAAACGGATATCGTGGACGAACACGTGATGGAGCTTATGGTCGAGGTTAAAGCCCTCCGCCGCGAGGTCGCGGAATTGAAAGGACAAGGCAATGGCTGACAACTCGCAAAAGTTCATTGCGCGTAACCGGGCGCCGCGCGTTCAAATCGAATATGACGTGGAATTGTACGGGGCCGAAAAAAAGGTCCAACTTCCGTTTGTGATGGGCGTGCTCAGCGACCTGTCAGGAAAATCCAACGCCGAGACCCCGTCGATTTCCGACCGCAAGTTTCTTGAGATTGACGTCGACAATTTCGATGACCGCATGAAGGCGATGGCCCCGCGCGTCGAATTCGCGGTGCGGAACACGCTGACCGGCGAGGGCAATCTTTCGGTTGATCTGACATTCGAGAAAATGGACGATTTTAGCCCGGCCCAGATCGCCGCCAAGATCGAGCCATTGCAGAAGCTGCTGGATGCACGAACGCAGTTGGCTACTCTTATGGCGTATATGGATGGTAAGGCAGGTGCAGAGGCGCTGATCGAGAAGATCTTGGCTGATCCTGCGTTGTTGGCAACGTTGGCCAGCAGTCAGGTTGATCAGCAAGATACACAGACAACACTCGATGCCCTGCGCGAAATGGCCCCAGAGGAAGCTCGTGATGATCGCTCGGTCGCCGATGCTTTGGCCTCTCTGCCCGACGCTGAAATTGAAGAGCCCACAGATGACACGTCAGATGTCTTGTCAAATCTTTCCGCAGCCGCGCCGCAAGACGCACCGGAAGACAGGTCTGTGGATGACGCCCTAGCTTCTTTGCCCGACGCCGTCGAAACTGACGATCCGCAGGATGAGTTTGCCGAAGTGCTTTCAGATTTGGCTGAATCCGCTCCTGACGACGCACAAAAGGACCGGTCGGTCGAAGACGCCTTGTCTTCGGTTCCTGAGGTGACACATGAAGACGCCGAGGATGATACCACAGGTGTTTTGTCTGATCTGGCGGATCGCGCACCGGAAGAAGTTACAGAACGTGATGCTCTCGAGGACGCATTATCGTCGTTGCCTGAGGTCGAAGACACAAGTGCGGCCGATCACTCGGATGTCTTGTCAAACCTCGCCGATGCGGCGCCAGAGGATGAGGCGTTGGACACCAGTTTGGATGATTTGCTGGGCGATCTGGCCGACATGGCTCCTGATGAGGACACAGCCGACGAAAGTTCTGCGGCAGAGGCACTGGCGTCGTTGCCCGATGCGGCCGAAGCAGAGGATACCGATGACAGCGACAATGTTCTGTCCGATTTGGCCGATGCAGTTCCTGATGACGGCCCAGAAGACACCAGCCTAGATGATTTGCTGGGCGATCTTGCCGACATGGCTCCCGATGAGGGCACGTCTGACGAAAGCTCTGCGGCAGAGGCTCTGGCGTCGTTGCCCGATGTGGCCGAGTTTGACGATGAGGACTCTGATCTTGATGACCTTTTGGCTGATCTTGCCGAGGCTCCCTCTGAGCAGGTTGACGCAAGTGATGACACCGATGACGTCCTGGCGTCCCTGCCTGACATTAACGAGGATGAGGACGCAGACAGTTTAGATGACGTTCTCGGCGATCTTGCCGAAGCTGCCCCGGATGAGGACGCGGAGGATGACGATGATCTTGACGCGCTGCTGAACGATTTGGCTGAAACCGCTACTGAGCCGGACAGTTCGGACGACATAGACTTGGATGAGCTTCTGGGCGATTTGAGTGCTGATGACACCGAAAGCGACGGCGAGGCGCAAGAGCCCGACTTGGATGACCTCGATTTGGACAGCTTGTTGGCAGAAGACGAGACTGAAACCGAGGAAAGCAGCGAAGTTGACTTGGATGATCTGGATCTGGACGACCTGTTGGGGGATTTGGATGACGTATCCGAAGCCGAAGAACAGGGCGATGCCGATTTGGATGACTTGCTTTCAGGCGATGACGAATTGGATGACGCATCCGTTTCCCAAGAGGTCAAGACGGATGGCGAACCGGTGCTGGCCTTTGGCCGCATGAGCGCCGACCGGCCCGAGCCGGAACAGTTGAAACGCAGCCGGTTCCGCATTGCAATCTTCGGTGATTTCTCGGGCCGTGCGGCGCGGGGGCAGATGGAAACTGGCGATACGCTGGCTGCGCGCGCGCCGATTCTGCTGGACGCCGATACAGTCGAAGATGTGATTTCAAGCTTTGCCACCAACTTGGTTCTGCCCATCGGTAAGGACGGCGCGGGGATCGAGGTCAAGCTGACCGAACTGGACGATCTGCACCCCGACGAGCTGTATGAAAAGGTCGCGCTGTTTGAAGGGCTGTCGGGCCTGAAAGGCCAGCTCGGCGCCGGAGCTACCGCCGATCACGCGGCGAAACAGTTGACGGCATGGGGAGAGGAATTCGGGCAGGCCGTGGTGCCGCCGCGCAAAACGTCGGGTGGCAATACCGTGCGGGCTGATCTGAAACTCAGTGATTTTCAGAAGCTGATCGGAGATACGAGCGGAGAGCTGGCGCAGCCTTCTCCGGTGGATGATCTACTGAAACGGGTGGTCGGACCGCATATTCGCAAATTGCCCAGCCCGGACGTTGCGGCGATGAAAACAGCGGTGGATGAGGCGCTGAGTACGGCGATGCGCATGGTTCTGCATCATCCCGAATTCCAGTCGATCGAGGCGCAGTGGCGCAGTCTGGACCTGATCGCGCGCAGCGTTGAGGATGACGATACGCTGGACGTGATCCTCTATGATGTTTCGGCCGAGGAGATTGCGGCCGATCTGGCGTCGGAAGAGGATTTGGCCCAGACCGGGTTGGTTCGTCTTCTGACCGAGGAACCCTTGGACGAGGAAAACGGGCGCGGCGGCTATTCCGCCCTGATCGGGCTTTATACGTTCGAGGAAACCCCCCCTCATGCGGAGCTACTGGGACGTATCGGCCGGGTCGCGGCCCATGTGGATGCGCCTTTCATTAGCGCGATCACCCCCGCCTATCTGGACATCAAGAAAGAGGATCGCCACCCGCTGGTGGTTAAAGCCTGGGATACGTTCCGCGCGATGCCCGAGGCCGGGCATGTCGGGCTTGCCTCACCCCGCTTTATGCTGCGACGGCCCTATGGGGCCAAGTCCGAGCCGATATATGAGTTCGACTTTGAGGAATTCACCGAAGCTGAAGGTCTGCGTGGGATGCTGTGGGCCAATCCGGCGGTGTTGGTGACAATCCTGTTGGCGCAGTCCTTTAAGCAAAATGGCAAGGCGATGAATCTGGGGTCCGTCATGAGCCTTGGTGGGGTGCCCTATCATTTCGTCAACGACCGATACGGTGACCAGGTGGCGCTGCCCTGTACCGAACGCAACCTGACAATGGACAAGCACGAACACTCGGTTCAGCGGGGCTATATGCCGGTGCTGTCCGTCAAGGGACGGGATGAGATCCGGCTGGGCTCGTTCAACTCGGTCGCCGGGCAAGAGCTTCTGGGGCCATGGTCGGGTGTTCCAGCCCCGGCGCCTTCGCCAGATGTTCCTGATGAGCCCGAAGTCGACGAAATCGAGATGGTAGAATCTCAGCCCGAGGATGACTTTGATCTGGATGATCTGGATGATCTGGGGCTGGAGGACGATACCGGTTCTGGTGACTCGGGCGATTTGGATGATTTCCTTGCTTCCTTCGATGACGATGCGGAAGAAGACGAGGATGACGACGAAATGGACCCGGAATTGGCCGCATTATTGGCTGATCTGTAACGGCGTATCCAACGCGATTTGGAAGGATTAGGAAATGTCTGACAGTCTGCAAAGTAAGGAATGGCCGCTTCGGATCACGGGCAGTTACAAATATAAGGAAGACGAGCTTGTCATTCGTCGCGCGATCATCACCGAGAAGATGGGTGAACTGACTGAGATCCAGGTCGAGATGCTGTCGCCCGACAAAACCATCAAGCTGGAAGAGCTGCTGGGTAAAATTCTTACAATCCATATGGCTGCGGCTGAGGGGGAAGAACGCAAGTTCACGGGTACGATTGTGCGCGTTGAACGGCTGGCGCTGCGGGATGGGTTCGTGCATCTGCTGGCCGACCTGCGCCCGTGGTTTTGGATGCTGCAACAGACCACCAACAGCCGCATCTTCCAGAACATGACGGTCGACAAGATCATCGAAGATGTTTTCAAAGGGCACGGATTCTCGGATTTCCAGAAGAAGCTGAGCGGAACCTATGAACAGAGGGAATATTGCGTTCAGTACCGGGAAACCGATTTCGACTTTGTCTCGCGCCTGATGCAGGAAGAGGGCATCTATTACTTCTTCGACTATGCGAAGGCGAACAACAAATATGAAACGTTGGTCCTGTGTGACGGGCTGTCGGGACACACGCCGCTGACCGGGAGTTCAGACCTGTTTTACCGGGCGGGCGACGATTATGAACAGCGCCTGCCCGACAGCGTGACCGAATGGGCCAGCGCGCAGCAAATCGTTCCTGGTGTTGTTGCTTTAGGAGATTTCAATTTTGAGACACCCAGTGCCAAAATGGCCTCGGTGTCGAAAACCATCCTTTCGCCCGATCACAAGCACAACAAGTACGAGCTGTATGACACGCCGGGTCATTATATTGACGCCAACAAGGGCAAGCCCCGCGCGCAGGTTCGGATGGAGGCTGAAGAAACCGAATATGACCGCCGCCGGGGCCGTGCCTCGGTCCGGGCGATGGAGGTGGGCAAGACCTTCACCTTGAAGGAACATCCCGACAAAGATCAGAACCAGGAATATCTGGTCACGGCGGCTACCTTTTATCTACAGACGACCGAAGGCTACGGTTTTGAAAAGAATTCCAAAGACTTGGATACAGGCGCGTTGGAATTTCCCGAAGACAACAGCGAAATGTATATGGTTGAATTCGACGTTCAGCCCAAAAAGGTTCAATATCGTAACGCCCGCACTACGCCCTGGCCCGAGATTGCAGGGCTTCACACGGCCATAGTCACCGGCCCTGCGGGCAAGGAAATTCACACTGACAAATATGGCCGGATCAAAGTTCAGTTCCATTGGGATCGTGTGGGCAAGAAGGACGAGAAGACGTCTTGCTGGGTGCGTGTTGTCACCCCGTGGTCCGGTAAGAACTGGGGCATGATCCATATCCCCCGGATTGGGCAAGAGGTCGTCATCCAGTTTGAAGAGGGCGATCCCGACAGACCCATCTGCACCGGCATGTTGTATAATGCTGAAACGATGCCGCCCTATGATCTGCCGGCAAACCAGACGCAGTCCGGGATCAGGACCCGGTCGTCTGAAAAGGGCAAACCCGACACGTTCAACGAGCTGATGTTCGAAGACAAGAAGGATGCGGAACTGGTGCGCTTTCAGGCGCAAAAGGATCATGAGAAGCTCGTCAAGAACAAGTCTACGGTCACGATAGGCTACGACAAGCTGGACACGGGCGGCAACGGCGGCGACGGTTGCCTGAGCCAGGTGGTGAAGAAAGACGTGAATGAAACGATCAAGGAAGGGGATCATACCTTCACGATTGAAACCGGCAGCCAGAAGGTCAGCATCAAGACTGACCAGACTGAAACGATCGAGGGCAAATCCACCCGCACCGTTACCGGCAACGACACCGAAACGATCAAGCAAGGCAACATGGTCACTTCGGTCGATTCCGGTAACAAAACGACGACTGTGAAACTGGGGAACATTCAGGTCGATGCCAAGGCGGGCAAGATCACCATGACAGCCATGCAGTCAATCGAGCTGAAAGTCGGGACCTCGTCAATTAAGCTGGATCCGACCTCGGTGACGATCAAAAGCACAATGATCAATGTGCAGGCGACCGCCAAGATGGACGCAAAAAGCCCACTGACGACGGTCAGTGGCGATGCTATGCTGACCCTTAAGGGTGGCGTGACGATGATTAACTAAGGGGCGAACGGATGAGCGAACGATTTGCCAATTTGACCAAGACACCCCAGATGCCTGCCGCCCGGATGCTGGCGGATGCCAATGCGCGGCTGGGCACCAAGCTGGATGCACCGGCCAGTGCGCCTCTTGACGTTGTTCTGGCCGAGCTTGAAGAAAAAGGTGCACCGATTGACATGTTGCGGTTGCTGGGCGTGGCTCTGCCGCCGCGCGAACGGGTCTGGTGGTCGTGTCTGGCTGCGCGCGACTATATCGGAGCCGCGCCCGATCACAACACGCCATCTCTGGCGGCGTCTGAGGCTTGGGTGTTTCGCCCGACGCAGGAAAATCGCGAAAAGGCCGAGCATACGATTGATCTGGCCGAGCCCGATGATGAGACCATAAATTGCGCCATGGGCGTGCTCTATGCCGACGGCACGCTTGGCACGGGCGAGCTTGCGTCGATGCCGGCCCCGCATGGCGCAGCCGAAGCGCTGGCATTTGCGATGAATGTCACAGCGATGGGCTATCATGATGGCGATTTCGACGCCTATGTGCAATTGCTGATCGACCGTGGCCTTGATATCGCTCGTGGTGGAAACGGCAATCTCGAGGCGAAGGAATAGACATGGGATTTCCACAAGCCCGCGTCGCGGATCTACACACCTGTACGTTTCTGGCCCCGCCGCCTGCGCCCCCCGCGCCGGTGCCTGCGCCGATGCCGATCCTGCCGCCCTGCTGCCCCACAGTGTTGGTGGGCAAGATGCCTGCCGCTCGCATTTTTGACATGGCCACACCCGCCTTTCCGCACCCGATCATCAAAGGCTCGGCGACGGTACTGATTGGCAAGATGCCAGCTGCGCGGGTGATGGATACCTGCGCCTGTGGCGGACCTATCGTCAAAGGTGAATTTACCGTGCTGGTCGGAGGATGAAGACAGAAGAATGACGGTCACGCTCAAATTCCAATCCACCGGCGTCGTGCCGGGCGACGGGCGTCCTGTATCGATGCAGGGGGGATCGCTGACTGTAGGGCGTGGTCCGGCCAACGATCTTGTACTGCCCGACCCCGAGCGGACGCTCAGCAAGAACCATTTCGTGATCGAGGATCACAATGGCAACGTGGTGATCGTGGACCTGTCGACCAACGGGACCTTTCTGAACTATTCAAAGATTGCTTTGGGTCGAACGCCGACACCGCTGAACAATGGCGATGTGTTGACGGCTGGCGGTTATGAGATGGTGGTCGAGATCGGCGCCGATTTACCCTCGTTCGAAGAGATGATCCCGCAGCCGATGCAGCAGGGCAATGTCTCGCCCGGACAGTCGCAAAACGCGCCGGATCCCCTGGATTTGCTGGACGCGTCCTCGCCGGGCGGGGATTTTCTGGACGACCTGCTGGGTGGTGAAGCCCCCAAAGGACCGGGTCAGATCGCAACACCTGATCCCATGGACGAACTGCTGCCACCGCTCGGTGATGATGACCCGTTCTTTGCCAAACCTGCCGATGCGCATCAGGGCTTGGGGGCGAGCGACCCCATGCACAATCCCTCGGCCACGGATGCGTTTTCAGCACCCGCCAGTGGCGGCGGCGCGAACCTGATCCCCGACGATTGGGATGACGATTTCCTGTCGCCGCAAGAGCCGTCCTCTTCGGACCCGTTTGCTGCGCCACCGCCGCAACCGGCCGCTCCACCGGCCAAGCCAACACCGGGCGGGCGTGCGGCGCCACCTCCGCCGTCGGAACCAGTGGCTCCGGCCCCTGCGCCCGAGCCTGAGAATGAGCCCACAGTGGTCGAAACGTCTGCGCCTGCTGCTTCAAGCGGCGATCAATCCGCCGCCCGCGCGCTGCTTGAGGCGCTTGAGGTGGACGATCTGCGCATCGACGATGCGGACCTGCCTGCCACGATGGGCCGGATGGGGCGCGTGTTACGGGCAATGATCACGGGTCTGCGCGAAATTCTGATGACGCGTACCTCGATCAAGTCTGAATTCCGCATTGACCAGACGATGATCAGCGCTGGTGGAAACAACCCGCTGAAATTCTCGATCAGCGCCGAACAGGCGATCGAGGCGTTGGTGAAACCGCGGGTCAAAGGCTACCTCGCTTCTGAGGAGGCCACCGCCGAGGCGTTGAACGATATCAAGGCCCATGAGGTCGCCATGGTCACAGGGATGGAGGCCGCGCTCAAAGGCGTGTTGTCGCGGCTCGACCCCGAGGTGCTGGCCGGGAAAATCGAAGGCTCCGGCAAACTTGGGTCACTTTTCAAGGGTAAGAAGGCCCAATATTGGGAAGTGTATGAAAAGATGTATGCGGAAATTTCGGATCAGGCCGAGAATGATTTTCACGATCTCTTCAGCCGGGAATTCGCGCGTGCGTATAAGGAACAGCTGGAAAAGCTGAAGTAACGCCCCATCGGGCGCAATAACAAGGGAGGGCAGCCATTGTCCTGGGACAGCAAGGTGCTTTGGACCGAAGGGTTGTTTTTGCAGCCCCACCATTTCCAGCAGGCCGACCGGTATACCGAGGCGCTGGTGGCCGGGCTTGCGCGCCGGGTGACACCCTATGCCTGGGGGCTGAGTGCGCTTGAGCTGGATGACGAGGTACTCAAGGTCGGGCAGATTGCGCTGAAATCCTGTTCAGGGCTGACGCCGGACGGGCAGGTGTTTCGCGTACCGCAGGCCGAAGACCATCCGCCCGCGCTGGAAGTGCCCGAAACGATCAAGGATTGCGTTGTTTACCTGACCGTGCCGCAGCGGCGGCAAGGCGCGTCCGAGGTAGATCTGAGCGGGGCGGAGCAATCCGTCAGCCGCCTGCGTCCCGCCGAACAGGAAATCACCGACGTGATGAGCCAGCAGAAAAAGCCGGTGACGCTGGGCGTTGGCAAGCTACGGCTGCAATTTGCGCTGGCGGTAGACGATCTGGCCGACAAGCTGGCCATTCCGATTGCCCGCATCATCGAAGTGCGTCCGGACAAAGAGATTGTCCTGGATCGCGGCTTTGTGCCCTCGGTCTTGGATGTGCGCGCAGCCCCGGCATTGGCGGGGTTCATAAACGAGCTTGAGGGGATGCTGTCGCACCGGATGCAGGCATTGGCCGGGCGGTTGTCCGAAGGTGGACCCGCCAAGGGTGCTGCCGAGATTTCGGATTTCCTGCTGTTGATGGTGATCAACCGCAACCTGCCGCTGGTGCGCCATTTCGCCAATATCGAAAACGTGCACCCCGAACACGCCTACCGCGTTTGCGTTGCACTGGCTGGCGAGTTGGCCACCTTCATGAGTGCCGAGAAAGAGGCCGTGCAATTCCCCGCCTATCAGCACGATAACCTGACCGAAAGCTTTGCCCCAGTAATCCGAGTGCTGCGCCAATATCTCAGCTCGGTTCTGGAACAGACGGCGATCTCGATCCCGTTGGAGCCGCGCAAATACGGCATCAGCGTCGGTGTGATTGCTGATCGCAAGCTGATCGGCTCGGCCGGATTTGTGCTGGCAGTTAATGCGGATATCCCCGCCGAAGACGTGCGGCGGCACTTCGCGGGTCAGGCCAAAACCGGCCCGGTTGAGGAAATCCGCCAATTGGTGAACTCGGCCCTGCCGGGCATCACTTTGCGCCCGCTGCCGGTCGCGCCGCGCCAGATCCCGTACCATTCGGGCGTGGTCTATTTCGAACTGGACGCAGCCAGCCCGTATTGGAGCAAGATGACCACTTCGGGCGGGATCGCGGTGCATGTGTCGGGGCAATATCCCGGATTGCAGATGGAGCTTTGGGCGATCCGCAATCAGTAGCCGTCCGGGCCGTTGATTGGTACGAAACAAATTGATGGGGCTGCCTGCGTGGACCACTGGACCATGCGGGCGCTGTGAGGAAGCAGGTAGATCATGTCCGACAACGATCCTTTTGCCGAACCGGACGATACAGATAAGACGGTCATTCGCCCCAACCCGGGTGGACGACGTCAGGCCGGGACCATGCCGCAACAACCCGCCGCGCCTCAGCAACCGGCGGGTTACCCCGAGCCGATGGAAGCGCCTCAGCCGCAGCCCGCTGCGGCAGGGGACGGATATGGCGTACCTCCGGCGCAGGCCCCACAGTCGCGCCCGCCCCAAGGTGGTGGAGAACACGTGGCCGCAACCGGGATGAACCGGCTGAACGCCTGCGCCGCGCCTTTGTTTTCGCTGATCAGCCGCATCCGCAACCGCGCGCAGCACATGGACCCGGACAAGCTGCGCCAAAGCGTGGTCGCCGAGGTGCGCAGCTTTGAAAATTCCGCCCTACAGGCGGGCATCCCGGCGCAATCGGTCAAAGTGGCGCGTTATGCCCTATGTGCGACGCTGGATGACGTCGTGCTGAACACTCCGTGGGGCGGCCAATCCAGTTGGGCGACGCAATCACTTGTTGGCACCTTCCACCGCGAGACGGTGGGCGGGGACCGTTTCTACGACCTTCTGGCGCGGCTGGAACAGGAGCCTGCGAACAATATCGAGCTGTTGGAATTCGTCTACATGTGCCTGTCTCTGGGCTTTGAAGGCCGCTTGCGGGTCGAACAAGGCGGACCGGACAAGCATCTGCAAATCCGGCAGGGTCTGGCTCGGGTCATCCGGGCGCAGCGCGGTCCCGTTGAGCATGATCTGGCCCCGCATTGGGAAGGTGTGGACAAGCCATACCGTGCGCTTAGCATGTGGAAACCGGTCTGGATCGCGCTTGGCGTGACGGCGCTTTTGCTGGTGATTGAATTCAGTGGTCTGTCTTATGTCCTGTCTAACAAGACGGAAAATCTTGTGGGTCAGATGTCGGTGATCGACGCGGGCCCCGTGACCGAGTTGCAGCGCCGGGCGCCTCCGCCTCCGCCGCCACCTCCGCAACAGCAACCTCAGATCGCGAAGGTCGTCGAATTCCTTCAGCCCGAGATTGATGAGGGGCTGGTCGAGGTTTTTGAGAAAGGCAATACGCTGGTCATCCGCATCAAGGGGTCGGGCATGTTCGGTTCAGGCTCGGACAGTCTGCAAGACAAATTCCAAGAGCCGGTGCGCCGGGTTGCCGTGGCGTTGAATGCCGAGCCGGGCACGGTGATCGTGACCGGGCATTCGGACAATGTACCAATCCGGTCGGCGCGCTTTCCGTCCAACCTCGCCTTGTCGCTGGCGCGCGCAAAATCGGTGATGAATAAGATGTCACCCGAATTGACCGACCCCAATCGCCTCAGCGCTGAGGGCCGGGCCGACAGTGACCCGATTGCCGACAATTCCACCCGTGAAGGCCGCGCCACCAACCGCCGGATCGAAGTCCTGTTGGTGCAGGAGGATACTCAATGACCGCCCGTAGAATCCTGAGATTCATCTTCTTGTCGATTTACACCGTGCTGTTTTTTACGGCGACGGCGTTGTCCTTGTGCCTTTATTTTTTTGGACCACTTATTGGGTCGGATGAATGGCGTCCTTTGGATGGGATGACGGCGCGGTTGATCTGGTGCGGTGTGATTTATGCGTTTTTCCTGATCATTGCGCTAACCATCTTCTTTGTTCGTCGTCGTCGCGAAAAGAAGCTGACCGAAGAAATCACCGAAGCCGTCAGCGACGGCGGCGACATGATCGACAGCGAAATCTCGGAACTGCGCGGCAAGTTGAAAACCGCTATGGCAGAGCTGCGCAAGTCCAAGAACGGACGGCGGCATCTGAATGAGCTGCCGTGGTACGTGATGATCGGCCCGCCGGGCGCGGGCAAGACCACTGCCATTGTGAATTCCGGCCTGAACTTTCCGCTGGCCGATGAGATGGGTAAAACCGCGATTGGCGGTGTTGGCGGCACGCGCAACTGCGATTGGTGGTTCACCGAAAACGCCGTACTGATCGACACGGCCGGGCGTTACACGACGCAGGAAAGCGATGCGCAGGTCGATAACGCGGCGTGGATTGGATTCCTTGGGCTGCTCAAGAAATACCGTAAGCGTCAGCCGATCAACGGGGCGATGATCGCGATCTCGTTGTCGGACCTGTCCTTGCAGGATGAGATCACACAGAAAGAACACGCAAAAGCCGTGCGTCGTCGTCTGGAAGAGTTGCGCGAAAAACTGGGCGTGCGCTTTCCGGTCTATATCCTGTTCACGAAGGCCGACTTGATTGCCGGGTTTGCCGAGTTCTACGATAATCTGGGCAAGGAAGACCGTGAACAGGTCTGGGGTTTTACCTTGCCTTTGGACAAGTCCCGGTCAGAGCAATCCCCCGTTGCGGCCTTTGACGAGGAATTCGCATTGCTGTTGGGCCGTTTGAACGCCCAATCACTGGAGCGGATGCAGACCGAGACCGACCCCCAGCGCCGCGCCTTGGTTGCGGGCTTCCCGATGCAGGTGGCCTCATTCCGAAAAGTGGCGCATGAATTCCTGACCGAGGTGTTTCAGGACAGCCGCTATCAACACCGCCACATGCTGCGCGGGGTCTATTTCACATCCGGCACGCAAGAAGGCACTCCGATTGACCGGCTGATGTTGGGCATGGCGCGTACCTTCGGGATCGGACGTCAGGCGATTGGTTCGGGTCAGGGCTCGGGCCGGTCGTATTTCCTGACCCGCCTGTTTGATCAGGTGATCTTCCGCGAGGCCGGTCTGGTCAGCGCCGATGACAAGGTTGAGCGGCGCTATAAGATCACCAAATGGGCCTCGGTCGCGGCGACGCTGATTGCCGCTGTTGCAGTGGGTGCCCTGCTGGTTCGCAGCTTTTCGGGCAACTCAGAACTGATCGCTGAGGCGCAAGAGGGCGTATCCGCCTATCAGGCTGCAGCGGCGACGCTGCCACCCAGTCCGGTGGGCGATACCGATCTGGTGCCTGTGGTGCAGGCGCTGAACACGCTGCGCGATCTGCCCGCGAACCCGACCCTGTCCGACCCGGACCCTGAAACGCGCCTGACTTATGGCCTGTATCAGGGGGATGTGATTGGCACGCAGGCGGCGCAGACCTACCGCGCGGCGCTGAACCAGCGCCTTCTACCGCGGCTGCTGTTGCGTCTCGAAGAACAGATGAGCGCCAATATCAACAACCCCGATGTGCTGTATGAGGCGTTAAAGGTTTATCTGATGTTGGGTCTTCAAGGTCCGATGAACCAGAATCTGGTCAAGGAATGGATGAATATCGACTGGACGGTGTCCTTCCCAGGCCCCTCGCGTGAGGAATTCCGCGCTGATCTGAACGACCATCTTGAGGCATTGCTGAGCCAGCCGATGCAGGCCGTTGCGTTGAACGGGCCCATGGTCGAGCAGATACAGGGCCTGCTGTCGGAACTGCCGCTGGCGCAGCGCGTGTATAATGGGATCATCTCAAGTCCGTCCGCGACGGCTCTGCCTGAATGGCGGATCACCGAGGTCGGCGGCCCAGCGGTTGCGCGCGTTTTGGTGCGGTCCTCGGGCAAACCGTTGAATGACGGGATCGAGGGGATCTTTACCTACCGCGGTTTCAACGACGTATTTGTCGGCGAAGCAGTTGGCGTAGCCAAACGGGTGCAAAAGGAAAGCTGGGTTCTGGGCCCGCGCGGCGAGGCGGAACAGACCGAACTGGCGCTGGCCGCGCTCAGCCGCGATGTGCTGGACCTGTATTACAACGACTACATTGCGCGCTATGACGCGATGCTGGGCGATATCGACATCGTGCCGATGGAAAGCCTCAGCCACGCTGTCGAAGTGACCAATGTGCTGTCCGGCCCGACCTCGCCTATCGTCAACATCCTGAACTCGATCTCGGACGAGACGAAGCTGACCGAAAGCCGATCGGTTCTGCCCAATTCGGATGCTCTGGGTGAAGGGCTGTCCAGCGCGGCCAGCCTCGAGTTGCAGTCGGCGACCTCGGTCCAGACGCAAATCCTGCTTGAGGCCTTGGCCAAATCCAGCGGCGCGACTGCGTCACAGCCGGTGCAAGAGCCGGGCCAATATGTCGAGGATCGGTTTGCCTGGCTGCACCAGCTTGTTGACCGGCCCGAGGGGCAGCCCTCGCAATTGGATCAGTTGATGGGGTCGTTGACGGGCGTCTATCAAGAGCTGAACAAGATGTCCTTCAGCGGCACCTCGGGCGGCGAGTCCGGGCAGGCGCTGCAGCAGTTTCAGCAGGAAGCGGCTCGCATTCCCGGCCCAATGGAACGCTGGGCGGTGCAGATCATCGACGGATCGTCGGGGATCACGTCTGACAGTACACGGGCCTCGCTGAACGCACGCTGGCAGGCCAATGTGCTGCCGTTCTGCGAGCAGGTCGTCACTGACCGCTATCCGTTCAGTCGTAGATCCGGGGCAGATGTGGCGATGGGTGATTTCAGCCGGTTGTTCGGCCCGCAAGGTCTGATCGACACCTTCTTCACCGACAACCTCGCCAAACACGTGGACATGCGCACGCGCCCGTGGAGTTGGAAAAGCAGCGTAAACGAGGCCGATCTGGGCATTAGTCAGGCCGTTCTGACCCAATTCCAGAACGCCGCCGAAATCCGTGAGGCTTTCTTTGCCGCGGGCCCACAACCCCAGATTCAGTTCCAGATCATGCCCGAGGCGCTGGACCCCAAGGCAAAGGGCGTCACGCTTGAAATTGACGGACAATCGCTGGAATTCCGCCATCGCGGCGGGCTGCCTTCGCCCATGGCGGTCGCGTGGCCAGGGCAGGTTGGATTGGCGCGGGTCACGTTCCAGCCCGACAAACGCAACATCGAAAGTGTGTTGTCCAAGGATGGCCCATGGGCGTGGTTCCGTCTGTTGGACGCGGCAGAGGTGCGGCGGACCAATGTATCGGACCGCAAGAAGGTGATCTTCAACGTCGGTGGCCGCATTGCGATCTTCCAGTTGCAATCTGGCTCGGTCATCAATCCCTTTGCCCTTCCGGCGCTGCAAAAGTTCAGCTGCCCTAAATCGTTCTGATGCAGCGGACTGGGTTTGGCGCGTTTGGTAAGATGCCTTCGGTCGGAGATTTTTTTCGGCTGGGGGTTTCACAGGATTTCGTCCAGCCCTGGGATACCTGGATTCAGCACAGCATGTTAAACGCGGCTGAAGCTCTGGGAACTGTGTGGGACGCGCATTACATGTCCGCACCCATTTGGCGGTTTTGTCTGGCGCCGGGATTGGCAGGCCCGCAAAAGATGTTGGGCGTTTTGATGCCATCAGTGGATCGGGTCGGACGACGGTTTCCCCTGACTTTGGTATCGGGCGTATCTAATGAAGGTTCGGCAATTCTGTCTCACTTCCGGGCCGAGGCGACATACCGCCAGCTTGAAGACTTGGCTTTGGCTGCGCTTGAGGATGACATGACGCGGGACAAACTGGCCGAGGGATTGGAGGCGCTGGTGGTTCCATTACAAGAGCCGACTTCTCCGGTTCGGGCCGAGGGAAACACGCTGGTTCTGACGCGCGGGGAAGTCGCTGACAGTCTGTTGCCCGACCTCGCGGCGGGGTTGGTCGCGCATCGTTATCGGTCTCCGACAATCTGGAGCACAGACATCGGCGGCGTCCCTCGGATGATGGTCTGCGAAGGTTTACCGCAGGGATCAAACATGCAAGGTTTGTTTAATCTTCACGCTGCAGTCTGGACCGAGGCAAGGCCACTATGAATTCAAGTCACCGCGTTCGGTACAGCGCCCGCAGCCATGTCGGCCTCAAGCGCAAGCTAAATGAAGATGCCGTTTTGGCCCTGCCCGAGGAAAGCCTTTGGATGGTCGCGGACGGTATGGGAGGCCACGAAGGGGGCGACTACGCCAGCCGTCTTGTCGCTGATATGGTCGCGGCAATCCCGCCGGGACTGCCACCAGCGGATCGACTGGTGAAGTTGCGGGATGTGTTACAGCAAGCGCATTCGGCAATCCGTCAAGAGGCTGAGACCCGTGGCGGTAAAACCATGGGCACGACCGTTGCCTGTATGATGCTGGCCAACGGCCATTTCGTCGGTTTGTGGGCGGGCGACAGCCGCATCTATTTGCTGCGTGACAACCAGATTCAAATGCTGACCACCGATCACTCGGTTGTGGCCGATCTGGTGTTGGCGGGCCAAATGAGCTGGGATGAAGCGGAACAGCATCCCCAATCAAATGCGATCAATCGTGCGGTTGGTGTTGGGGATGTGCTGGAACTGGACAAGATCCGGGGCGAGGTTCAGCCGGGCGACCGGTTCCTGATCTGCTCGGACGGGCTGAGCAAATACGCGACATTCCCGATGCTGGAAAAGGCGCTGTCCGAGATGCCGATTGAAACCGTCGCCGATCAGTTGATCCAGATCGCGCTGGACGGGGGCGGGGCCGATAATATCTCGGTGATCGTGGTCGATATTCCCTGAACCCCGCGCTATTGCGCGAGGGTGGTCAGGATACGGCTGTCCAGCGACAAAATCTGCGTTTCCACGTTGCGATCCTGTTCGCGCAGCGCCTCGGCATATCCGGCGGCGGATTCCGTGGTGGGGCGCAGTGTGTCGAACAGTTGATTGTCGGTGTGCAGCACGATTACCTTGCTTTTGCCCAAGGTGCTGTCATCAACCTGAAAGGCAATGCCGCCGTTTTCCTGACTTTCGGGGATGGAATACGCCACACGAACCGACAATGGCCCACTTTCTCCATCCCGCAGCGCGGCAATCCCGTTTTCTTGACGTGTCACGTTTGGCAGTAAGTGGAACACGTTACCAGACACATCGAGAACCGAGACAGACAGGAACCCGTCTTGCACATCCTGCGGTAAGTCCACGTCAATCACCGGGTTCTGTCCTACGACAAAATCTCCGGTTGGGTTCGGGGCGTCGTTTTGTTCACCGTTGAAAAACGCGATAGAGATGTCGCTGGCCGGAGCACTGGGTAGGTAGTTCTCGATCAGGCATAATGTCGGGTTCAACACGTTCACACCGTCCAGATCAATCGGCCGCTCACCGACCAGTGCGGTCAAAGCGGTATTCAGCCCAACCAAACTATCCTGAGACGCCAGAGTGCCACTGACCTGAACAGGGGTCTCAGGGCCGTACCCGGCGGTGGGGGCGTTTTCCAGTTTCAGTGCGCCGCAATCGGCTAGACCGGCAAGGATCGGGCGGATATCGGCAGCGGGCAGGAACAGTGGCTCAAGCTCTAGTTCGACTGAGCCCTGCAACCCGGCGGGCAGTCCTGCTGAATAAAGCTGTTCCAGCTTGTCATGCAGCGCCTGATCCGTGGTTTGTCCGGTCAATTGAGCATCGTTTCCGTTCACGACCAGCCGCCATTCATCCAGCTCCATCACTGTTTCGATGACGTCACTGACCGCAGCGCCCCAGCTTTCCGAGATTTCCCCAGACGCCAACGTCAGATCAACCGTCCCACCCTGATCGGTGATCTCGCGTGTCATCGTGTCCCGTGTGTCTTCCGAAGGAACAAAACCGACGGCGCGTGGTGGCAGGCCCTCGCGCTTGTCCGCCACCAACGTATAGGGTGCGGCTACGGGATATTGGGGCCCAGTAAAGCTGTCGAATGCGCCGCTGAAATAGGCACCTGCACCACCGCCGACAATGACCAGCGCGCCAAGGGCGGCAACCAGCCCGGTGCGTGATTTCTCGGGCGTTTCGACCGGAGGTGCAGCGGGTGCTGCGACGGCCGGGGTAGGCTGCGCAGGGGCCGCAGGTTTGCTTTTGGGTACGATTATGGTTGCGTCGTCATCGGTTTCGGCAGGGGGGGATTCCGCCTGTCCCAACCGGGCCGAGGACAAAGCCCTCAATACGTCGCTGGTCGACTGATACCGGTCATCGGGGTCCGGCGCTGTCATCTTGTCCAGCACGGTTTTCAGAGGCTCGGGCACATCTGCAGTGTCCAGCGGTTGTTTTTTACTTTCCACAACCTCCAGCAAGTTACGCCCGGAATTGGCCTTTTCGCCCCGGAAGTTCGCCAGCAGCAGCGCGCCCAGGGAATAGATGTCGGTACGCTGGTCGGTCTTTCCCGACAGCTGCTCGGGTGCGGCATAGGCGTATTTGCCAGCGAACTCTCCGCCCACGATGGTTTCTGCGCCGGGGTTGGTATCCTTGGCGATGCCAAAGTCGATGATTACTGCCTGCGCAGGATCACCGTCACGCAGGATGATGTTGTCGGGGCTCAGGTCACGGTGGACGATGTTGCGCGCATGCGCGGCCTCGAGCCCCTCGCAGACGCGCTTGCAGATGGTCAGAATATCGTCTGCCGACATTGGACCATCAGCCAGTTTCCGGTCCAACCCCGGCCCGTCCACATAATCCATCACCAGATAGACATGTCCGTCGGCAGTACGGTTGTTTTCGGAATAGCGCACCACCGCGTCATGGCGGATGTCGCGGATCTCTTCCTCACGGGTTAACAGAACGAGGTAATCGTCGTTGCTGGAAAATTCGGCCTTCAGAACCTTAAGCGCGGCCAGACGCCCCGATATCTCGGAGCGCGCGCGATAAACGTCAGAGGTACCACCCCGCCCAAGGATTGCCTCGATCCGATATGTATTGTTCACCAGATCGCCCGGCTGAAACAGGTCGCCTGCGCGGGATTCAGTCATGCTGCCCTCGAAATTGTGTTTTATGAGGAGACTAAATCAGCCGAGCGCCTGAAATTCAACGCGGCGGTTTTCGTCGGCGCGCGGATCGTCCTTGTTCAGAGGTTCGGCTTCACCTACGCCCAGTACTTCCAGTCGCCCTTCGGCGATACCGCAATCGCTGACCAGAAAGCGTTTGACTTCTTTCGCGCGCAGCAGAGACAGATTTTGGTTGTAGTCCGCAGATCCTGCGCTGTCAGTGTGGCCGATGATCTGAAAGACGTTAACGTCGACGTTTTTCATCGCTTGGCACAAGGAGGACAGCTTGGGTTTTTGATCATCGCGCAAGGCGGCCGAGGCGAAGTCGAACCGAACCTGAATATTAACCTGATCTTCCGAGGCCACCGGTTGATATTCGGCCGGGGCGGCTGCAACTGTGGTTTCCACAGCGTCGTCGGTTGCTTCAGTCGCGGCTGTTGACGGGACGATCACCAAGCCGCGCGTTTTTTGCTTGTTGAATGCATCGGTGATTTCGTCGGCTGTTAGTTCATTGGATTGGGCCAAAGCGAATTGCGTCGTGCAAACGAGGGCCATGGCCGAAGCCCCAAAAAATTTAAGTCGAGAAAAAGTAATCATTACCGGAGTCCTTCCCTGTTTGGGACAAAGAGTATCCGTGCCTCAGGTGTGCGACAATGAAGAAAGTCACATTTGTGATTAAGAAATAAAGCCGAGCACGTGACATCTTGCGCGACGACTTTTAGATTTGGGCGCAATTGAATTGAGATACAGGTAAACACATCAGATGCGCATAGTTCCGGCAGTAATTCTTGGGGTTTCGATAATTTTGGCCCCCGTTATCTGGTATGTTTTCCCACTAATCGTTCCTATGGAAAGTGATTTTGAGGGGCCGGCAATCGATTCAGGCGCGCGGATCGAAATCGAAATGCTGAGCCAGCAGGTTGAAGATATGCGCAACGAGATTGAGAGGCTGTCGCTCGAGATATCGCGATCCCAAAGCGATGGTTCGGCCGTGTTGCAAGGCGCAGACGGGGCGGACGACTATGGATATGACAGCACCAGCCCAAACGAGATCATTGATGCTTACGCTCAGGTTGTCCTTATCGCCAACCGCAACGACGTTAATCAAGAACTCAAACTGGCGAGTTCGTCGTTTCTGAAAGAGAAATTCGGGCTGCCGCGCGAAGACTTAACAGACAATTGTCAGTCCATGACCAACCCGCGGTTAGAAGAAAACCTTGTATTAGAAGAAGTCGGCCCGGTACGGGTACGCATGTTGAAACCGGCAATAGACTCTCTGCGCGTTGTTTTCGAAAACATCCGTCGCACGGACCCCGACCTCTTTGCACGTATCAATACGGCCGGGTCCTTGTGTGTGCGGCGGATTCGTGGCGCGACCTCATCCGCATCGGCCCATGCATATGGCCTGGCTGTTGACTTGAATATCGACGGAGTGTTGGACACGCTGGGCGATGGTAAAACCCAGCTGGGCCTGACTATTCTGGCCGACTTCTTCCGGCAGGAGGGCTGGGTATGGGGTGCGGCCTGGGGTCGAGAAGACTCGATGCATTTCGAGGTTAGCCGCAACAAGATCGAAGAATGGTTGGAGCAGGGACTTTTGTAAAATCGTCGAATGATACGACGCTCTGTGAACTAGGACACGGACAGTCTCGGAACCAATCGTGATATGGATAACCTCAATCCAGACGGGTATCCTGTATTGGGAAATACAATCTTGCTTTGGCCTGCGGGCTGGGCTTTGCTAGGTTCTGTTTTAAGGTTTCACTAAGGGTTACGAATGCCAAAGACTCTACCTCAGGCGATCATGCGGATTCCGCGTCTCAGCATGATATTTGCTCTTGCAACCGGTGGCAGTCTTGTCCTTTCGGACGCGGTGCTAGCCCAAAGCGCGTCGAATTTGGCACCGTCAACATTTCAGCCGCAAAATCAACGCAATACGGGCCCTGTTACTGTCGCCAGAGACCCTGGCGCGCCGGTTCCTGAAGGTGCGGACAGATTGTTTGTGACAGTCGGGCGCGTGGACATCGAAGGCGCTCTGCCGCAAATGGAGGCTGCCAATGCCGCCTTTATTGAACGACTGACGGGAAAGCGCGTTGCTGCCTCTGAAATTTTTGCGGCCACAAATCGCCTTGAAAGCGCGTATAGCAATGCCGGTTTTGTTCTGAGTCGGGTCGTTCTGCCGCAGCAAACTTTGCGAGATGGTGGAACGTTACGGATCGTTGTAGTCGACGGGTTCGTCGAGCGTATTGACGCAACAAAAGTTCCGGAAGAGGTCCGGGACCGCGTGGTCAAGATTACCCAGCCGTTAATCGGCAAGCGTGGCATCAAACTGCAGCAGATCGAGCGCGCCTTGCTGCTTGCAGGTGATACGTTCGGAGTTCGCTTGGCGTCGACCTTGTCGGCAGGTGACAGTAATGGCGGCACCGTTCTGACTTTGGACGGAGAGTTCAAGGAATTTACCGGCTCATATGGGTTCGACAATACACTGTCAGACGATCTTGGTCCGTTGAATCTGAGCCTTGGACTTGAGTTTAATGGCCTGCTGGATCTGGGTGAGACATTCTATTTTAACCTAGGTGGGTCTCCGACGCGATTTTTCTCGGGTGACCCTGAGTATCGGATTTTGGCTGCAGGTGCGGTATTCCCGATCGGGTATGATGGCTTTACGATTAACGCCGAGGTGACCTCTAGCGAAGCGCGCCCCGACACGGATTTTTTACCTAACGAAAGCGAGTTCGAACGGTTTTCGCTGCGGCTCTATTATCCGTGGATTAGATCCAGGAAGGTTAATCTTTCATCGCAACTGATCCTGGATCGTATCAGCGATACGCAGAACCTGTTGGTCGGTCCCTTTGAGATTCCGGTCTTTGACGACGATATCAGCGTGCTGCGCGCCACTTTGGATGGCACACGCGCCTATGATAATGGTGGCTTCCTGCGCGGGAGTGTTGTGCTTTCAAGGGGTTTGGACATCCTCGGCGCGCGAACCTCGGTCGGCCCCGGAGAAACTCCATTCTCGCGCCAGGGCGCTGAACCGGAATTTACGAAACTCGTTCTGTCTGGCCAGTATCAGCGTCCTCTGAATGCCAACTGGTCGTTGGCTTTGAACGGCCGAATTCAAACCAGCTTCGGGGACGCTCTGGTGACGTCCGAGCAATTCAGTATCGCAAGCACCAGCGAATTGTCGACCTTTGATGCGGGTTCGTTGCGTGGCGATGACGGATGGGTCGTGCGGTCCGAAGTGGGTCGATCGCAGCGGGTCGAAGTGGCTGGGTTGCCGCTGATCCTGAAGCCTTATGTGTTTGGTGCTTACGGCGAATTGGGAATAGAACAACCTACAGTTTTTGAGCAAAGCACGACTACGGCCTACGCCTATGGGATCGGTGCTGATTTGATTGCAATTGAAGACTCGACCTACAAGTCGGGATCGTTACGAGTTGAATATGGGAGGGGTGAACGCGATGACCTGGGGGCAGACGAAAACCGCTTCACTATTGTTGCAAGTCGCAGATTTTAGGGCTCGCGCCACAGTGATCCGCGGCGCAATTTTGACAGCCACGGCAACGCTATGGGGCACGACAGCTCTGGCACAAACGCTGCCCAATGGCGGAACCGTGGCGGCGGGAACTGTTACGATTGCGCAACCCAGCGGCAACCAGCTGGACATTACGCAGGGGTCGGGCGCGGCCGTAGTGAATTGGAACGGGTTTTCGATCGGTTCTGGCTCGACAGTTAATTTCTTCCAGCCCGGGCAAGAAAGCGTGATTTTGAACCGGGTGACAGGGGATACTACCAGCGCAATTCTCGGCCAGTTGAATGCCAATGGTCAGGTGTTTCTGGTTAACCCTAACGGTATCTTTATTGGCCCCAACGGCGCAGTCAATGCGGGTGGCTTTGTGGCCTCGACCCTTGATGTAACGGATGAAGATTTCCTTAACGGGCGCTATCGCTTTGCCGGAAATGGTAGTTCAGCCGCAGTGGAAAACGCGGGAACAATCTCGATTGTTCCGGGCGGGTATGCAGCGCTAATTGGTGGGCAAGTTTCCAATTCGGGCTTGATCCGTGTGCCTCTTGGCAAGGTGGGGCTTGGTGCGGGTGAACAAGTAACACTGGACATTTCTGGCGATGGCTTTTTGCAGGTCGCTGTTCCTTCGGATAGCGATGACGCCATGATGGAGGCGTTGATTACCAATTCAGGGCGGATCGAAGCCAATGGCGGTTCTGTTCACCTCAAAGCGGCCAGTGCTCGGAATGCGGCGCGACAGGTAATCAACATGTCTGGCGTGATCGAGGCCCAATCGGTTGGCGGAGTATCCGGAGCTGTCGTTTTGGGTGGCAGCGGCGGCGGCGTTCGGGTCAGTGGCACGATCGATACGTCGGCTCAGGAAACACTTGTCGAAACGTCGCTGAGGCCAAAGGTGCGTACTCAGAACGGTGGGTCTATTACCATAACTGGTGAGGCGATCACGCTGGCAGGGGCCACGCTGACATCCGACGGGGCGGGTGGTGGAGATGGTGGAGCCATTCTGGTCGGCGGCGATTTTCAGGGTGGTGGCACGCTGCCTACGGCGCAGAAAACCTTCGTAGATGCGAGCACCAGTATCTCAGCCGACGGCGGAGACGAAGGCAATGGCGGTCGCGTTATTATCTGGTCCGATGACCTGACCGAGTTCCACGGCCAGATATCGGCCCGTGGCGGGGATACTGCGGGCGATGGCGGCTTTGTCGAGGTCTCGGGGCAGATCGATCTGGTGTATCGCGGTTTTACCGACCTGCGCGCTCCGAATGGGGAAACCGGAGATCTGTTGATCGATCCGGTGAACATAACGATTCCGGGCACGTTTACCGAAGCGGGTCTGGAAGCCCAGCTTGAATCTGCGGATGTGTTTCTGACTACGTCTGTGACCGGCACAGATGACGGCAATATCACGATCAACGCTGATATCGACTGGATGGCGGCAAATACGTTGTTCCTGATCGCGGATAACATGATCACGATCAACGGTGCGATCAACGCTGTCAACGGTGGGTTGTTGCTGAATGCAATGGGGGCGGTCGACGGAGTAGGCCGGATCACCACCGGCCCCGGCGGTAGCATAAGTGTGGCCACGTTCAACTTGGTTGCAGGGTTCTGGGATCAGGTTTCGGCCACGCTGCCCAGCTTTTTCGCGGGCGATTTCATCGTCTCGCCAAACGCCACATTCCTGCGCGCCACGGGCGGCAACGGGTCGGGCGCGAACCCGTTCCAGTTAACCGATATCTATGGTTTGCAGGGTCTCAACGGCTCTAGCCAATCCTTTGCGCTGGTCAACGACATCGATGCCTCGCCCACGTCCAGCTGGTCATTTGGTTTTGTCCCTGCAGATTTTTCAGGCACGCTTGAAGGTAACAGGTTTTCGATCAACAATCTGTTCATAGACAACGACTTCACCTTCGGCGGCCTTTTCGGCACTCTGGACGGTACAGTGCGTAACCTGAGTATCAGGAATGCGGATATTACCGCTCAGGGTGGTGGCATACTTGCCGGTGAAAACCTTGGGACAATCTCGGGCGTTAGTGTGTCGGGCAGCTTCACCGGCAGTGACGACGTGACCGGCGGGCTGGTTGGCATTAACGATGGCGGTACAATCAGTGACAGTTTCTCGACTGCCAGTGTGACGGTTGATCCGATCGAGGCTGATTTCGTTTTGGTCGGTGGCTTGGTTGGAGAGAATTCTGGGGTCATTCAGCGTTCGTTCAGTAGTGGTTCGGTGACCGGAATTGGCTTTGGCGAGTTTATCATGGGCGGATTGGTCGGCGAGAACTTCGGTTCGATCGTTGACTCGTATTCTAACTCGGACGTCCGGGGTGTAAGCCAGTTTTCCAGCCCGATGGATACCGTAGCCGTCGGTGGCTTGGTCGGAATAAACAACGGTGGTTCGGTCACACGCAGCTATTCGAACGGCAGTGTGGATTTCTCCGGCAGCGACACTCCGATGTTAGGCGGATTGATCGGCAGTAATTCCGGGACCGTCACCGCATCTTTCTGGGACACGCAGAGTTCCGGGCAGAATACCAGCGCCGGTGGCACGGGACTGTCCACGTTTCAACTGAACGACACAGTGACGTTCTTCAACCTTGCTTCGGCACAAGGCTGGGACTTTGAAAACACCTGGGCTCCGGGATCGGGTGGGACAGGCCCGGCAAATTACACGACCTCGCCGGTAGTGTTTGCTATTCCAGACGATATCGCGGTTGTTGAGGGCGAACAGCCGCCCAATGCGACGACGGGCACGATTTTTGGTGGGCCTTCCGTTTACCTGTTTGGTCCCCCATCTGATTCTTTGGATACGTCCACAGTCTTTGAGGGGTTGAACTTCATCGAAAACGACGATGGCACCACGACATTTACGCTGTCGACCTCGTTTTTGCTCAGCTCAGCCGAAATAGGATATCAAGTTGTGTCTTTGCCCGGTTCGGTTGTGACAGTAGTGGAGCCGATACCCGTTCCGCCCACACCCGAGGTAGTAGTGGAGCCGATACCCGTTCCGCCCACACCCGAGGTAGAAGTTACTCCGACCGTTGATACCACTATAACCGGAGGCGGCGGAGGTGGTGGCACTGCCGTGACAACAGTCGCCGAGGCTGAAGCAACACTTGGGACTGTTGAAAACGTATCCGAGGAATTCGGAGGCGAGATCGCATCCTGTGCCAGCAGTGGTGAGAATGTCAGTGAATACCTGGCCTGTCTTGCCGAAGCGATGGATGACTATGCGTCCGAACTTGACGGTATCGTGAAGGGTTTGCCACCGGGGCTCGAATCCGTCGGTGACATCATTCGCGGCGCCAGCGCGGGTATCCGCGAAGCAGGTGACGAAGCCAATCGCCGCTTGTCGCTGGCCACTACCGCAGAAGAGCGCAACGCGATCCGCCGCGAGGCGGTACAGCAGGCGCGGCGGCAAATCCGTCAGGCCCAGCGTGAGATCCGCAAGGCCATCACGTTGATAAGAGCAACCGATCCCGAGCTTGCCATCGTTCAGAACCAACAGGTAGAAACGATTGTGGCAGCGGTCGGTCAGGCGGATATCGGACTGACCCGCGCCATCGGCCTTTGATACGTCGGAGAGTAGACCATTGGCTCTGAAACGGTGCTTCGCAGCGCTTATCCTGATGCTGTTCAGCGCGACCATCGCGCTGGCGGACAAGCGGGTTGCGCTGATTATCGGCAATTCCGACTACGTGTCGGTCAGCCCGCTGGACAACCCGATCAACGATGCCTCTGATCTCGCCATCGCTTTGGAGGGGTTGGGGTTCGAGGTGTTTCTGGGCACCGACCTGACACGGGACGAGATGCTGTCGCTGGCGGAATCCTATGGCACGACTGCTGCGGATTCCGACGTATCGCTGCTGTTTTATGCCGGGCACGGGTTTCAGGTGAACGGGCGCAACTATTTGGTTCCTGTCGATGCGCAGATCACCAAGCCCGAAGACATCCCCGAGCAGACAATCCAGATGGAGGAATTCGTCAACCGGATGGAACGCTCGGACGGTATCCGTCTGGTGTTTCTGGATGCCTGTCGCGACAACCCGTTCGAAGGAACGGGTCTTGAGGTTGGTGGCGAGGGGTTGGCACGGGTTGGCAGCGCGGCGGATTTCATGTTTGCCTATGCGACTCAGCCGGACAACGTGGCCTATGACGGCACCGGCCGGAACAGCTTTTTCACCGAGGCGCTGCTGAGCCATATCTATACGCCGGGTCAGGACATTTCGGACCTGATGATCTCGGTGCGCAAGGACGTGCTGGCCTCGACAGGGGGACGTCAGATTCCGTGGGACAACTCGTCCCTGACGCGGCAGTTCCGGTTCGACAACAGCCCTGTCACGGCGTCTGAGGAGACGCTGCTGTGGCAGGTGGCAGCGAATGCGCAGGATGCGTCCCTGATGCAGCTTTATATGGACCGCTACCCGCAAGGCGCGCATGTGAATGAGGTCGTGGCCTTTCTGGATCGGGCCGGGCAGGGGCAGACACTGACCCGCGCGGTAACGGTTGAGGACGCAGACGAACAGGCCGAACGTCTGTGGAAACTGGCACAGCGCAGCCGGATGCGCCCGCTGCTGGAGTTCTACCTTGAACAATATCCCGACGGCGCCCATGCGGCACAGGCGCAGCGTCTGATCGCATCCATCCCGCGCCCAGAGGACAGCACGCCCGGCGGCATATGTGAACGTTTGGCTACCCACCCGCGCGACCGCACGGCCAGCATCCCCGGCGTGCCCTTCAGTCGTCTTCAGGAAAACGCCCTGACCGCCATTCAGGCGTGCAGTGCTGCAGCGGCGCAGACGCCAGACCTGTCCCACTACGTGGCTCTGCTGGCGCGGGCTACGATTGCGGCAGGGGATGTGGACCGGGCGGTGACGCTTTACAAGCAGGCAGCCGAAGCGGGGGACTTGCGGGCCATGGTTTCTCTGGCGCAATTGCACGAGGGCGGCACCGGTGTTCCGCAAGATCTGGCCGCTGCGCTATCTCTGTATGAACAAGCCGCCCAAGGGGGCAGCTTTGATGCGATGATCAATCTTGCCGTAACTCTGTTTGAAGGACAGATCGTTCCCAAGGACGAAGCGCGCGCAATCGCGCTGCTGCAACAGGCGGCGGATGGGGGGTCAGCCAAGGCGACTTTCAATTTAGGCGTTCTGGCACAGGATGGAATTACAGGCTCGCCCGATCAGGCGCTTGGCTACTTCCAGCGCGCCGCACGTGAAGGCGAATATCAGGGCTATCTGGCGGCGGCGATCTTGCTGGACGAAGGGCGCGGCGTGCCCCGCGATCCGCTCGAAGCCGCGCGTATGCTTCTGCGTGGCGCAGCCGAGGATGACGGGGCAATCGTGAACCAATTGTCGTTGGCCTCGGACCAGTGGACGCGCGAGACGTTGATGGAAGTGCAGAAACTGCTGCAAAAGGCCGGCTACTACAACAGCACCATCGACGGGGTGCCGGGGCCGAATTTCATCTCGGCCCTGCAACAATGGCGCAGCGGTGGGTTTGATCCGATCATTCTGGCCGCGAACTGACCCTAATTAATCGGCACAAATTCGATCCGGCGGTTACGGCGTTTACCCTCGGTCGTGTCGTTCGAGGTCACGGGTCGGCTTTCACCATAGCCCACGGTCACAAGACGTTCCGGCGCGATCCCCTGATTCACCAGATAGGCGTTCACCGCCTGCGCCCGCCGTTCGCTGAGCACACGGTTGGCGGTGTCTGAGCCATCACTGTCAGTATGCCCGCCGATCTCGATTGTCAGTTCTGGGCAGCGGTTTACGATGTCATGCAGGTTCGTCAGCAGTGGGATAGAGTCTTCGGACAGGCGCGCGCTGCCCGATGTGAAATAAATGTTTCCGGTGCGGGACAGGATCTCCATCCGACCTTCACAGGCTTCGCGGTCCAGATTGCCCTTGGTCTCAAGCGCCGCAGCGCCGGGGGTGGCCGCGGCCGCGACCAGTTGCGGGGGCGTGCCCGCCTGCGCGCGGTCGAACACGAAGCCAAAGCTGACAAAACCGAAGGGCAGGATATCAACGCCCGCGGCCTCTTGCAGTTTGCCGCGGCCTTCTTCCAAGTTGAAATCAGGCAGGGCGATGGCAATCGGTGTGGTGTTGGCCACGGCCACGCGGTCGTTGTTGACCAGAGTGATCGCAACCTGCGCAACGCCGTCCTTGGTCACACCGTGTAGCGACAGAGAATAGGGAAGGTCGATGATCTTATGTCGCGCCTGATGCAGGTCGACCAGTTTTTCGGGGGGAATTTGGGCGGTGATGATGGCCTCGGGGTATTTGAAGGTTTCAAAGAACAAAAACCGCATCCGCACGTTGCGCAGGTCGATCTTGGTGTCCACGCTGTCCATCTGCACCCGTATCTCGGCGGCACCATCGGGGCCGATCACGCCCGACAGGCTGGCGAAACCGCTGTTCTCTGCAACCGAGCTTTTCTTGACGGATAGAAATTGCAATTCCGAGGCGCCTGCATCCAACGTCCAGCCGTGTTCAAACGGATCCGCGCTTTGCGCCCATGCTGCGTTAGACAGAAAAATGATGGCTATAGCACAAATGCTTCGCATCAAGTTTGAGCCTGGCATGTGTGAACCTCTTCCTATGCTTGCTGGTCAATTCGGGATATGTCAGGCGATGGCCACAATAAAGTCAAATGACATATTTAAATATAATCAGGCTTACGTGATGCCATGGCGTCACGGGCGTGATAAAGGACCCGAAACAAAGGACCCGACGTGCTTCGCATTTTTTACTTTCTGATTGCGATGATTTCGATCTCGTGGGCGGCGCCGGCGATGGCCGAGCCGCGGATCGCATTGGTTATTGGCAATTCTGCTTATGCGTCGGTGTCGCCATTGGATAATCCGGTCAATGACGCCACGCTGATCTCGGGGAAACTTAAGGGCCTTGGGTTCGATGTTCGCAATTTGACTGACAGCACCCAGATCGAGATGAAGCGCGCCATTGCCCAGTTTGGCCGCGATCTGCGGCAGGGTGGCGAGGATGCGGTTGGGTTGTTCTACTATGCGGGCCACGGAGTGCAGTCCTTTGGGTCGAACTATTTGCTACCTGTCGATATCTCGCTGAGCGACCCCGCTGATCTTGATTTAATGGCGGTCGAGGCGCGTTCGGTCCTGCACCAGATGGCCTCGGCGCATAACAAGACCAATATCGTCATTCTGGATGCCTGCCGGAACAACCCGTTCGAAAATCTGGCCGATATGGATGACAACGGCCTGGCCGAGATGAAAGCCCCCACAGGTACATTTCTAGCCTACGCCACGGATCCCGGCGGCGTCGCACTGGATGGTGAGAAGGGCAACAGCCCGTTTACGTTGAGCTTGGCCGAACACATTGAAACGCCGGGAATGGCTATCGAGCACTTGTTCAAGAAAGTCCGCGTGGATGTTTTGGATCAGACCCGAGGGTTGCAAACGCCTTGGGATACCTCGTCCCTGACACAGGATTTTGCCTTCTCATCGCAGGTTCAGACGCCCACCGTCCAGACCCGAAGCGAAGAGGAGCTTTGGCAGGAGGCAACGACTTCGCGTGATCCGGTTCAGATCATGCTGTTTATGCGCGCCTTTCCAGACAGCGCTTATGCTACCGAAGCAAGCGATCTTTTGCAGACCGTTCTAGCCGAATCCTTTGGAACCGCGCCGCAACCCAAAGTGCCGGAGCAAACGGTGATCGAAGCAAATGAAACCGAACGCCTGATGTACGAACTGGCGTTGGCTGATGACACAGTCCACGCATATGAGGTCTATCTGCAAAGTTTCCCTGAAGGGGTGTTCTCGGGCAAAGCAGCCGAACGTTTGGCTGCCTTGAAATACGGTGAGGAAACCGTGACCCGTAAGACCGAGGCGGATGGTGATTTGTCAGAAACAGGACCACAGGGCAACACCCCGATGACGCTCGATTCTGTATTGGATTTCGGCAACGACCATGTACGCGGGCAAACGATTAACCAACTGGTAGCAGGCGCGCCACTGTTCCCTCCGATCGAAGGTTTGCCGGATGAGTTGTGGAAAGACCAGTCCTGTTCGAATTGCCACCAGTGGACGCCCGAGGACCTGTGCAATCAGGCCCAGACCTATGTCAACCGCCCCGAGGCCGGGAATGTCGCCAAGCAACACCCCTTTGGCGGCGGTTTGAAAGTCAACCTGCGCCGTTGGGCATTGGGCGGATGTCAGGGCTAAACGTTTGGCCCGACAGTTTTGCTAAATCGGCGCTGAGTGCGCGCGCGTCCGAGATGCTTTTTTGCAGGGCCGTCAGTCTGGCTTCCGGCGTAGCACCTCCAGGCGTGTCGTTCAAAATACGGTCGATGCGAGCCGCCGTTGCTGCGTCGCCTCCGCTGGTCGCGTAACGTTGTTGTAGAATTTTGAGCTTGAGCTTGGCCAGTTCAGATTCCGACGATCGAATTTGCGCAGCAAGCGCATCATTTCGTGCCTGCGCCGTGGCCAAATCCCCTTCGGCTGCGGTAATACGATCGTCGTAGGCACCGGTAGTAATTCCAGAAACACCGGCGAAGAACCCACCGTCTGCAGGATCAGTCGTGGTTTGGCACGCAGTAAGAAACAGGCAGGCTATGGCGGCAAAGCGGATCATTCGTGCACCCTTCACAACGACGATGCCAGATCACTGGCGATCCCGCGCATCTGAGTGATCTGGTTCGACAAAGCCGTAAGATCCGCATCTATTGGTGAAGTTGTCTGTCCGCGGGCAATTGTAAGAGAGCGGGCCTCGGTGAATTCGGCCTGTCGTTTGGCGGCACCGTCAATGGCCAGTTCCATCTGGGTCAAGTTTCCGTTGGCTTCGGCCAGTTCTCTTTCGATCTGCGATGGGTCGGCCGTGCCTGCGGCGATGCTAGCGTTCAGTGCATCCAGTTCGGCTTTCTGTGCAGCCAGAACCTGGTTCATAACGGTTAGTGTCGTCTGCATTTCAGTTGTGTTGCGATCCAGGTCTTTCTTGATCTGTCGCAAACGCGCCTCGCGCCCTGCATAACTGCGCTGGACGAAGGCGACGTAAGTCCCTGCTAAAGCCCCGGCGCCAAAACCGATTGAGATGCCTGTGCCCACATCATCACTGCCACCCAGACCAAAGCCGATCCCTCCGCCTACCGCGCTACCGGCGACTGCGCCCTGCAGGATCGTTTTTTGCATGGCTGCGGCCTGTTTAACCAAATTGGCCTCGGCTTGTGTCATGCCCGAGGGGGTGGTTGCTGGAGCCGACGTCTGAGTGCTGTCGCCACAGGCCGCCAGGACTAAGGTCGCAACAACAAGGCTTGCACCTATTCGGGAGGGATAAGATCGGCCAGCCATTGGTAACTTCCTTTTCTGCTATCATCTGCTTGCGATACATGCCGTAGGAACAAGCCCGCGTCCTGCGTCAGTTGCGCATTGGCAAAATCGAGATCACGTGACCCTGATGCAGCATTGACAATCGAAGCATCAATGTCGGGTGGAAAAAAAATAACAGCGCGGGCCAGTACCTCACCATAATAACTGCGGCTCTGGTCCAGACGGCGCAGGATGATCCCGCGCGACCGGTAGATGTCGTAGATATCACTGCGTGCCTGTTGCAAAACCGGCAATGCGTCTGCATTTGAACGGGCGATGTCTTCTATTTGCTTCAAAGCATCTTCGGCAATGGTCAGCGTGCGCTCGACGCTGCGAAGGGCTATAATGTCGGTGCGCAGCCTTTGCATCGTTGTGACCGCCAGATACACCGAAACCTGAGCCGCGTCTTCAAATAGCCGCTCCGGCGTGGCTGTTTCGGCAGCTGGCAAACCCCTCCTGTAGCTGTCCAGTGCAGGGCCAAGGTCAGGTGACTGCGGTTCCTTGAGATGCCCCAATGCCATCAAGGCGGTCGCAAGCTTCTGAGGATCGGCCTGTGTGAATGTGGCACTGACCGGTGTCAGCGGAGTCGCCGCCGGTGTTTCAAGGGATGCCAGCTGTTCACGGGCGAATGAGGCAAACAACCCATCGGGATAGGTTTTCAGGTAAGTCTCGAATTCCCGGCTGTCCGAACTGGAGGAGATACGTCTCCAATGTTCCAGATCGGCAGTGATTTCGTCTTTGGGCGAACTGTTGGGCAGGCCGGGTGCAAAGCTGTGTTCGTCCAGCACAGATTCCTCGACCCAAGGGATCTGGCGCCCATCGGTTTCCAAAACCACTTGCTGGCGGACACGACCCAACATCAGTCGAACGTCCAGGTCCGGCGTCGCAATATGGTCCAGTAGCCCATTGGTGAAAACGCTGTTCTTTCCTTGCCCGTCATACGCCACGTTTCCTGGGTCTGTCGCGTAGGCTATCAATAAACCCGCCCCGCCCCGCATTCTGACAAGGCCATGTTCGACGAGGCCCTTGTCGGAAAACGGATTGTTACGGCAGGCATCCAAAAGCAGGACGCCGACATCGGGCCCGGCCTTGGTCATAACGTCTCGCACTCGGTCCAAGGTGATCGAACTGCGTTTAAGTGCCTGCAGGCTATTTCCGTTGAAATCGGTGCCGATCAGGTAATTTGCCCCGCCGATCTGTACCCCATGCCCGGCATAGAAGAACACGGCCATCTTAGCGCCTTTTGAGATAGCACCAAACTTGTCTACCGCCTCTTGCATGGTTCGTGCGTTTTGGTTTGTGGCCTAAATGACTGTGAAACCAAGCTCTTGCAACGTGTTGCCCAAAGCTTCGACATCGTTGCCGGAATTGCGCAGCGACATTTCCTGCGTGGCATAGTCCGAATTGCCAATCAATAATGCGACGCGATCGGCTGCGTAGGATTGTGCCGCACTCAAAGCCAAACACAGTAGAATGATGGGTATTCCGATGGTCATGCGGGTCTGGCACATGATTTCACGATAGCCCAACAGATGAACAGATAACAATCTGATTTGGGACGCTCAGTCACCGGGGTTCGGTTAGGCGTTTTTGTTCGGGCAGTGTTTGTTGAGAGCAGCCGAGAGGGTTCGCTGAAAGCCGTGCGTCAATAATATGCGCGCGTCCTGTTGCATCATTTTATTGGCCGGCATTTAGGGCTGTAGCGGCAGATTTGCAGAACATAGACTATGTCGACTTGTACAGACATTGATCCTGCAGAAAAGTTACTTTTTCAATAGTAGTGTTGGGAACCACTATCCAGTCCTTAGTCGGTTTCTGGAGCGAGGGCATCGTAGATTTTCTGACCTTCTTCGGATTGAAAAAAACCTTTGCGACCCAAAAGCCAATATCCACTGGAGGAGGTAGCCTCGTACTGGGAAAGTTGAACAAGACTGCCGGCGTTCAGGTGGCCTTGTAAAACGCCGTGCCATCCCAGTGCGATCCCTGATCCTGCCAGCGCCAGATGTAGCGCCATACCATGATCGTTTACGATGATCCGGTTGTCCAAGAAGTTCCAGTTCTCGGAACTGGCTCCAAGCCAGGATTGCCAGTCCAACCAGCGGTGCTCGGTGTCTTCCAGCTCGATGAAGGGAACGCCTCCGGTTTCAACCCGGTCCTTCAATTTAAGAATCTGCCGGGCGACGCTGGGCGACGCGACCGGGAAAACACGTTCCCGGATCAACAGGCGGGACTCGAACCCGGGCCAGTATCCGTCCCCGAATGCAATCCAGCAATTTGCCTCTTCTCGAAACAAGTCAGCATCCGTTACTAGCGTTACGACTTTGGTGCGCACGTTTAGGTGTTTGGAAAGTGCCGGTAGGCGGGGTGACACCCAATGCGCGGCGACACCGGCATATGTTGCGATCGTCCAGACCTGCTTTTGATCGGCACGTCGAATCCGGGCCGATGTCTCGCGGATTCCATCAAAAGCTCGTGAAACCGAGTGAAACAAATCATGCGCTGGCGGTGTGGGCTCAAGCTTTCCGTTTTTTCGCAGGAAAAGGCGAGTCCCCAAGTCTTCTTCTAACTGTTTGATTTGATAACTTATTGCTGGCTGTTGGACGTTCAGGGCATCGGCGGCCCTAGTAAAGTTACCCAGAATGTAGACTTCTTCGAAGGCGCGCAGGCCTTTGAGTGTCGGTGTACGTCGTGACATTGAAAAATTCGATACCCCTTAAAAATTTTTCCATATTTTACAGAATCCGCATTCTAATTAAACAACGCGGACCAGAAATTAGTCAGACAGAAAAAGACACAATGCGCCAGAAGTGATCCGGGTTGGTTTCCAAAAAGTTAACTACGTCTTCTCGTGGCGTGTGGTGGCTTGACGGGTTCCTGTTTCGGCGCTGACAGTGCCACTGAGCTTTCTTCCTGAACGTTCTGAGCCGCCAACAGTTGGTGGCAAGCTAAAAAACTGATCTGGTCGTTTGGGAGGAAAGGCCATGCAGCACAACTATGACGCATTGGCGCAAAATGCAGCGAACTTTGTACCGCTTTCACCGCTTTCGTTTTTGTCGCGGGCAAACTCGGTCCATCGAGACCGTGTCGCGGTTATCTATGGGGATGTTCGCCGCAATTGGAGCGATATAGCCGCTCGGGCGAGTGCTGTTGCAAGCGGCCTGAAGGCGTTGGGTTTGTCCAAGGGCGACACAATTTCTATCCTAAGCCCGAACATCCCGGAATTGTTCGAGCTTCATTTCGCCATCCCGCTGATGGGCGCGGTTCTCAACACGCTCAATACACGGTTGGAAGCCGAAACGATCGCTTACATTCTGGATCATGCAGATACCAAACTGGTGATTGTTGATCGTGAGTTCGTTCCCCTCCTGTCGCAGGCTTTCGAGCGGCTTGGCCGCACGGTCCCAGTGGTCGAGATCAACGATGTGAATGCGCCAAGGTCCGACACGTTGGGTGGCAGAAACTACGAGGACCTCGCCGCTGCTCCTGTCGATCCTGATCTGTTGGTCTCGCCAGCCAGTGAATGGGATGCGATCGCTCTGAATTACACGTCGGGCACATCGGGGCGCCCGAAGGGCGTCGTGTATCACCACCGCGGTGCGTATCTGATGGCTTTAGGTACTGTCGCCGCTTGGGAAATGCCGCACTATCCGATCTATCTGTCTGTGGTCCCGATGTTCCATTGTAATGGCTGGGGCCATCCGTGGATGATGGCTATTCTGGGCGGAACCAAGGTTTTCACGCGGACGCCCGCAGCAGACAAAGTTCTGGACGCGATCCGGACCCATGGTGTCACCCATTTGGGAGCGGCGCCTATCGTACTTCAGATGATCGCGGAGCACGTAGATACCGATGCCGCGCCGTTTGATCCCGCAATTCGTGTCCTTACCGCTGGTGCGCCGCCGCCGCCTTCTGTCTTGGAAAAGACCAAGGCGATGGGTCTGGACGTCATGCAGGTTTACGGCCTGACCGAAACATATGGCCATATCTCGCAGTGCTTGTGGCAGGATGAATGGGATCACAAGCACCCCGAGGAGCAAGCCCAGTTGCAAGCCCAGCAGGGTATCGCTTTCCCAATGGTCGAAGATGTGACGGTTCTGGATAGCGAGACCGGGCAAGAAGTTCCGCGCGACGGCGAAACGCAAGGCGAGATTGCCATTCGGGGCAACACGGTGATGAAGGGGTATTACAAAGATCCCGAAGCCACGGCCAAGGCGTTCAAGGATGGATGGTTCTGGTCTGGTGATGCCGCCGTTATTCAACCGGACGGCTATATCCAAATCCGCGACCGGTTAAAGGATGTGATTATTTCGGGGGGCGAAAACATCTCGTCGGTCGAGGTTGAGGCCGTGTTATTCCGCCACCCGGCAGTTCAAGCAGCGGCGGTTGTTGCGAAGGCTGACCCGAAATGGGGGGAAGTGCCATGTGCATTTGTTGAACTGCGCCCGGGTCATGAGGCTGACGAAGCAGAAATCATCAGCTTTTGTCGCGCAAATCTGGCTGGGTTCAAGACCCCTAAATCGGTGATCTTCGCTGAGTTGCCCAAGACATCGACCGGAAAGATCCAGAAATTCCAGCTGCGGGAAACCGCCAAAGCCGCAAAGGAGTAGATGGATACAATCACACCAGCAGCACGTTTGCGCGATCAACGCTCTGAGACGCGAAAAACGGGTTTAGGTTGAGAGACACTCGAACACAAAACACCGCTCGATACACAAGACGGAGACCTAGGTGCCGGGCGGATCGTGCTTAATGACCATCTATTTTAAGTGCGAGTTTTACGAAATCACGGAGGAGAAACATAAATGGCAAAAGAACCACCACTGATGGAGTTGCCCATCGAAGTCAGCGAAGGCGGCTTTTATGATGGCTTCAGCAAAGACGTCACCATCGCGTCAAAAATCCTAGTCGGTGCGCTGATCTTCTGGGCGATTGCCTTCCCAGAGAACGCATCGAGTGTTTTGGGCGCAATGAACAGCTTCCTGCTGTCTAACTTTGCGGCCTGGTACACGTGGGTCGTGGCGTTCTTCATCATCGTCTGTGTGGTGCTGGCGCTGATCCCGTCGACTGGCCGTCTGAAAATGGGCCTGCCCGGTGACAAACCTGAGTTTTCAAGCTTTTCCTGGTTCTCGATGATGTTCGGGGCGGGGATTGGCATCGGAATGCTGACGTTTGCAACCGCAGAGCCTATGTACCACTTTGCCAATAACCCCGAGGTTATTCAGGGTCTGGCAGAAGGGTCGTCGGCTGATAACGTTCGCAATGCCTATAAGTGGTCGTTCCTGCATTGGGGCTTCTCGGCTTGGGCGTGCTATGCGCTGGTTGGCTTGTCGCTGGGGTATTTCTCGTACCGCCGCAACCTGCCGCTGACCATCCGCTCGGGTCTGGCACCGCTGTTCGGCAGTGCGCTGTCGGGTAAGCTGGGTCACGCGATCGACATCGTTGCCGTTGTTGCCACCATTCTGGGCGTCGCGCAGACGCTGGGCTTTGGCGTTGAACAGTTCGTCGCCGGTCTGCACCGGATTGGTGTTGGCGATTGGTTGTTGAATGAAGATGGCAAAGCCACCACTGCTGCCATCGTTGTTGCTCTGCTGGTCATCATGGGTGCGTCCACCTTGTCTGCTCTGTCGGGCGTCGGCAAAGGCATCAAATGGCTGTCGAACATCAACATGGGCCTCAGCTTCTTCCTGCTGGCGTTCTTCTTGATCTTCGGCTCGGCTTTGTTCGGCCTGCAAGCACTGTTTGTCGGCTTGTTCGACTATATCGTGGCGTTGCCGGGTATGCTGTTCAACGTCTGGAAAGCTGATGGTACCGAAACCGGCGATGCGCTGGCCAGCTGGCAGGGCGGATGGTCCGTCTTCTACTGGGCCTGGTGGATCGCATTTGCACCATTCGTGGGTGTGTTCCTGGCGCGTATCTCGCGCGGGCGGACCGTTCGTGAATACGTGCTGGGTGCGATCATCATCCCCTCGATGATGTGCTTCGTCTGGTTCACCATCGTTGGTGGCACCGCCATCGACCTGACCCTGAACGGCACCGCTGGTGACGCGATTTCGGGTGCCGGTCAGCAGGCACAGCTGTTTGCGATGCTGGACGTGATCCTGTCGTCTGGCTTTGCCTGGGTAATGGCGGTAATTGTTGTGATCCTGCTGCTGACCTATCTGGTCACTTCGGCAGACTCGGCTGTTCTGATCGTGAACACCATCAACTCGGGTGGTGACGAAGGCCCCAAAGGCCGTCCGCACATCATCTTCTGGGGCACGGCTCTGGCGTTGGTTGTTGGTGCCTTGTTGATCATCGGTGGACTGGGCGCGATCCAGACCGCAATGGTGATCGGAGCGCTGCCGTTCAGCCTGGTGATGGCGCTGATGGGTGTTGCACTGATCAAGGGCATCATCCGTGACAGTCGCCGTGAAAAGCTGGGCGTGACCAGCGTTCACGCCGCTGAACCGGCCGAGTAAGGTTTGAAAATCGGGGCGGGCGCCTAAAAACGCCCGCCCTTTTTTTGTGTCCGCCCTTTCGCGGGCCCCAGAATTCGTTAGATGTTTGACCCAGACAAAAAGCCATAGGATAGACGATGCTGACCCTCGACCAACTGAGTGAACTGAAGAATCTGGTCGTTGAGCGACACGAAGATGGCGTCTGGATTGTGCGACTGAACCGCCCGAACAAACGCAACGCGTTGGATATTGCCACGATTGATGAACTGGTTGACCTGTTCAGCAGCGCGCCTCGACTTGGCGCCGCGGCGATTGTTCTGACGGGTGAAGGCGATCACTTTTGCGCTGGCCTCGATCTGGTCGAGCACCATCAGGCCGATCGCAGTCCTGCTGATTTCATGCATGTTTGCCTGCGTTGGCATGAAGCGTTCAATAAAATGGAATATGGCGGCGTTCCCGTGATCGCCGCCCTTACTGGCGCTGTTGTGGGCGGCGGATTGGAACTGGCCAGTGCGGCGCATATCCGTGTCGCCGACGCCAGCACCTATTTCGCTCTACCCGAGGGCCAGCGTGGGCTGTTCACCGGCGGAGGGGCCACTATTCGGGTGGCTGATCTTGTTGGCAAGGCCCGCATGGTCGACATGATGCTGACGGGCCGCGTTTATCAGGGGCAGGAGGCAGTTGAAATCGGCCTAGCGCAATACCGTGTCGAGGGGTCCAGCTTTGACAAAGCGTTGGACCTTGCTCGCCGCGCGGCTGAGAACCTGCCGTTGACCAACTTTGCTATCTGCTCTGCGATCAGCCACATGCAGAACATGTCTCCTTTGGACGCGGCCTATGCCGAATCGGTCGTTGCCGGTGTGGTGAATACTCAAACTGATGCCCGCGCGCGACTTGAGGCGTTTGCCAACAAGACGGCAGCGCGTATTCGACCCGACAGTTAGTGCATCGAGCGTCACCTTTGGGCGCTGACGGAGTCGTAATCTACTCGTTTTCCCGAAAATTAATTTAATAAAAACAATTTATTATACGTTTTCGGCCGGTGCTATATTAACGCTGCTTATATCACTTGGTATGATTAGTCATTGGATTTGTTTTGTTTGGATTTGGCAGATTGAGGTCAACCCAAGGAGGAGGCATCCATGACGACGACTGCAATCGGCCACTATATCAATGGCGAGGTTTATGGTGGTGCGCGCACCAACACTCAGGACGTGTTCAACCCGGCGACGGGGGCTCTGACGGGGCAGGTTGATCTGGCCTCGGTTGGGGATGTGGACAAGGCGGTTGCGGCGGCCAAGTCGGCGTTTCCGGCGTGGTCGAACATGCCTCCGATCCGCCGCGCGCGGTTGATGAACAAGTTCCTGAACCTGCTGAACGAGCACAAGGACGAGCTGGCCCGCGCCATCACCGCCGAGCATGGCAAGGTCTTCACCGACGCCCGCGGCGAGGTTGAGCGCGGCATCGATATCGTCGAGTTCGCCTGCGGCATCCCGCAGCTGCTCAAAGGCGATTTCACTGATCAGGTTTCGACCGGCATCGACAACTGGACCCTGCGCCAGCCGTTGGGTGTGGTGGCGGGCGTGACCCCGTTCAACTTCCCGGTGATGGTGCCGATGTGGATGTTCCCGGTGGCGATTGCGGCGGGCAACACGTTTGTCCTGAAGCCTTCGCCGACCGATCCGACGCCGTCGCTGATGTATGCCGAACTGATGAAAGAGGCCGGCTTCCCCGATGGTGTCTTCAACGTGGTGCAGGGCGACAAGGTGGCCGTGGACGCGCTGCTGGAGCACCCCGACGTGCAGGCGATTTCCTTCGTCGGCTCGACCCCGATTGCGAATTACATCTACGAGACCGGCGCCCGTCACGGCAAGCGCGTGCAGGCTCTGGGTGGGGCCAAGAACCACATGCTGGTGATGCCCGACGCCGATCTGGACAAGGCCGTCGATGCGCTGATGGGCGCGGCCTATGGCTCGGCCGGCGAGCGCTGCATGGCGATCTCGGTGGCCACGCTGGTGGGCGACGTGGCCGACAAGATCGTGCCGATGATTGCGGAACGTCTGGCCTCGCTGAAGGTCAAGAACGGGGTCGAGATGGACGCCGAGATGGGCCCGATCGTCACCAAAGCGGCGCATGAGCGGATCACCGGCTACATTGCCAAAGGTGTCGAAGAAGGCGCTGATCTGGTGGTCGATGGCCGTGGCTACACGGTTGAGGGTCACGAGGATGGCTATTGGATGGGCGGCACGCTGTTCGACAATGTGACCAAGGACATGACGATCTACAAAGAGGAAATCTTTGGCCCGGTTCTGTCCTGCATCCGCGTCGAAAGCTTCGCCGAAGGTGTGCAGCTGATCAACGACCACGAGTTCGGCAACGGCGTCAGCATCTTTACCCGCGACGGCAACGCCGCGCGCGAGTTCGGGCGTCAGATTCAGGTGGGCATGGTTGGTGTGAACGTGCCGATCCCGGTGCCGATGGCCTGGCACGGCTTTGGCGGCTGGAAGAAGAGCCTGTTCGGCGACACCCACGCCTACGGCGAAGAGGGCGTCCGCTTCTACACCAAGCAGAAGTCCATCATGCAGCGCTGGCCTGAAAGCATCTCAAAAGGCGCTGAGTTCACTATGCCCGTCGCGCGCTGAGATTGGAGCACTGACCATGGAAACCTTTGACTATATCGTCGTGGGAGCCGGCACCGCTGGCTGCCTGCTGGCCAATCGTCTCAGCAAGGATCCGTCGAAACGTGTCCTGCTGCTGGAAGCTGGTAAGAAAGACAATTACCCGTGGATTCACATTCCCGTCGGGTATCTGTACTGCATTGGCAACCCCCGCACCGACTGGTTGTACCAGACCGAGCCCGACAAGGGCCTGAACGGCCGAACGCTGCGCTATCCACGTGGCAAGACGCTGGGAGGCTGCTCGTCGATCAACGGCATGATCTACATGCGTGGGCAGGCGCGTGACTTTGACAATTGGGCAAAGTTGAGCGGCGAAGAAGATTGGAGCTGGCAGAACTCTTTGCCCGACTTCAAGGCGCATGAGAACCACTACAAGCTGGATGGCGGGGCGGATCCGGCGACCGGCGACAACAGCCGCTTTTCTGACCTGCATGGCCATGGCGGCGAGTGGCGCGTTGAAAAGCAGCGCCTGCAATGGGACGTGCTGGATTCCTTTGCCAAGGCCGCGAACGAGGCAGGCATTGAATCGACCGACGATTTCAACTCGGGCGACAATGCCGGGGTCGGTTACTTTGACGTCAACCAGAAATCGGGCTGGCGCTGGAACACCTCCAAAGGGTTTCTGCGTCCGGCAAAAGACCGTCAGAACCTGACCATCTGGACCGAAGCGCAGGTCGAGCGTCTGACCTTTGAAACCACCGATGACGGCGCAACCCGCTGCTCCGGTGCGGTTGTTCGCCGCGCGGGCCAGCCGGTGACCGTCAAGGCGCAGGCCGAGGTCATTCTGTCCGCCGGGGCCATCAACTCGCCGCAGATTCTGCAGCTGTCGGGCATCGGGGATGGTGAGTTCCTGAAATCGCAGGGCATCGACGTTGTGTTGGACGCGCCCGCCGTGGGTGAGAACCTGCAGGATCACCTGCAGATCCGTGCCGTGTTCAAGGTGGACGGGGCCAAGACCCTGAACACGCTGGCCAACAGCGTGGTGGGCAAGGCCAAGATCGGCCTGCAATATGCGCTGCAACGCTCGGGCCCGATGAGCATGTCGCCCAGCCAGCTGGGTGCCTTCACCCGGTCGGACCCCAGCCGCACGCATGCCAATCTGGAATATCACGTCCAGCCGCTGAGCCTTGAGGCCTTTGGCGAAGACCTGCATGATTTCTCGGCGATCACGGTCAGCGTGTGCAACCTGAACCCCACCAGCCGTGGCCATGTGCGCATCCGGTCGGGCAAATATACCGACGCACCGATGATCGCGCCAAATTATCTGGACACCGAGGATGACCGCAAGGTCGCCGCTGACAGCCTGCGTCAGGTGCGTGAAATTATGGCGAAACCGGCCATGAAGCGCTATAACCCGCAGGAATGGAAACCGGGGACCCAGTACCAGTCCGATGAGGAGCTGGCCAAGCTGGCGGGCGATATCGCCAACACGATCTTTCACCCCGTCGGCACCGCCAAGATGGGCAGCGCGGATGATCCGACGGCCGTGGTTGACCCTCAGCTCAAGGTCAAGGGGATCAAGGGATTGCGCGTGGTCGATGCCTCGATCATGCCCGAGATCACCAGCGGCAATACCAACGCTCCGACCCTGATGATTGCGGAAAAGGCGGCGCGGTGGATTCAGGCGGGCCGCTAACGCGGCGCTCATAAAAATCTGGCCTCGGGTTCATGGGCGGACCCGGGGCTTTTCACGTCATATCGGGCTGCGGGTCCGACATTTTGCAGGGATAATGCACATGACACGTCACACGTCCACGGAGCTGCCGCTTGCCGGTGTCAAGGTGATCGATTTTGGTCAATATATCGCTGGCCCGGCCGTTGCCATGGTGCTGGCCGATTTCGGCGCGACCGTGATCCGGGTGGAAATCCCCGGTGGTCCGCTGTGGGAGAGCCCGGCCAATGCGACGCTGAATCGCAACAAACAGATTGTGACGCTGGACCTGAAAACCGACGAAGGTATGGATCAGGTCCGCCAGTTGATCGCCGAGGCTGATATTCTGGTCGAAAGCTTCCGTCCAGGCACCATGACCCGCATGGGTCTGGATTTCGCCGAGATGCGTAAAGCCCGCCCTGAACTGATCACTCTGTCGATCCCCGGTTTTGCCTCGAATGACGAGCTGCGCCGCGAATGGCGGGCCTATGAAAGCGTCATCGCTGCGTCCTCGGGCGTGTTCACGGATATGGGTCTGAACCGGGTGCTGATGGGGATCAATCCGTCCTTTTCGCCGCTGCCGCTGGCCTCGGCCTACGGCACGATGCTGGCCGCCTCTTCGGTCGTGCTGGCGCTGCAATCGCGCGAGCGTACCGGGTATGGCGACCAGATCGAGGTGCCGCTGGCCTCGGCCGTGATGGAAGGGCTCAGCTATAACTCGATCAAGATCGAGGACTATCCCGACCGCTATAAGACCCAGCGCGAGCTTGAGATCGAGCGGCGCCGAGTCGAAGGTCTGCCTATGAATGTCAGCTACGAAGACCTGCAGGAATTGCTGGACCCGTTCTACCGGTCCTACAAGTGTAAAGACGGGCGGATGTTCTATGTGGTCTGCCCTAGCCACAAGGACCACGCCAAGCGCTGCCTCAAGAAGCTTGGCATCTATGATGAGCTGGTCGAGGAAGGGCTGACCGAGGAAGAAGACACCTATCTGCCCATGTCTGAGTGGAAGAACGACGTGTCGCTGGGCGTCTATCCGCTGCCAAAGGAATGGGCCGACAAGATCGCCGAGCGGATGAAAGAGGTGTTCCTGACACGGACCTCAAAGGAATGGGAGCGGATTTTCGGCCGCGGCAAATTCCCCGGCGCGCCCCAGCGCTGGTTGCAGGAATGGATTCACGATGACCACGCCGAAACCGCCGGTCTGATGGTCGAGGTCGAAGACCCCGAGTTTGGCACCATGATCCAGCCCGGCCCGATGGTCTGGCTTGAGGAAAGCGGCGAAGAAATGCTCGAACCGCGCGGCCGGGAATGGGTGGATTTCGACACGGCTCTGGCCTCGCTGCGCGCGCATGAAACCGCGGTGCCCGACCCGGTGCCCGAAGAAGAGAAAACCGGCTGGCTGGACGGCGTCCGCATTTTGGACCTGTGCAACGTGATTGCCGGGCCGCATTCCGTGTCCTATCTGGCCCGTTTCGGGGCCGAGGTGATCAAGCTGGACCCGGCCAAGCCGTTTTATGACTGCTGGAACACGGTGATTTTCAGCCTGACACATGGTTCGGGCAAACGCTCGGTTCTGGCGGATATGAAATCGCCCGAAGGTCGCGCGATCTTTGAGAAACTGGTGAAATCCGTCGATGTCATCGTTTGGAATGCGACCGACGCGCAGGTGCAGTCGATGGGTCTGGACCGCGAAAACCTGGCCAGAATGAACCCCGATGCGATCTTCTGCAAGATGGATTGCTTTGGCGGCGTCCGCCGGGGGCCGCGGTCGAACTATCTGGGCTATGACGATCTGGTGCAGGCCACCACAGGCATCATGCTGCGCTTTGGCGGCTCGATGGAGACGCCCGAGGAACACGCGCATGTGGGCACCATTGACGTCATGTGCGGCTTTGGCGGCTCGCTTGGTGTGGCGACGGCGCTGTACCAAAAGCTTAAAACCGGTCAGGTCGGGCGTCCGCGCACCTCGCTGGCGGCGCTCAGCGGTCTGGCGCAGATCCCCTATTGCTATGACCATGAACGCCGGGGGCTGTTTGACGAACCGGCGGGCCGTGAGTTCAACGGCTATGACGCGCTGACCCGCTTTTACTATACCTCGTCCGACCGTTTCATCCTGCTGAGCGCCTACGAACACGATGTGCCCCGTCTGGCTTCGGTCGAGGGTCTGGAAGGGTTCGAAGAGGTCGCCCCCGAGGACCGCGACGCCTTTCTGGCCAACGCCTTTTATCAGGCTCGCGCCAGCGACTGGGCGGAACGTCTGCAGGCGGCGGATGTGGGTGGAACGATCTGCGAAAACATCGAGTCGCTGCGCTATTACAACGCGCGGCCTGCGGATGGCACGCCGGGGATCGACCGGGGCAGCTATTCCTTCTCGGTGCGCGAAGATCACCCCAGCGGCCACACGGTCACGCAGCTGGACCCCTTTGCCATCCGCCCTGTGCGCGGAACGGTCTATGCGCTGGACCCGGCCGAGAAATTCGGCGCGTCCACGCGGGCGGTTCTGCAGGAGCTGGGCTATGACGACGCAGCCATTGACGGAATGTTAAACGATGGCACGGTCAGCGAGAGCTGGAGCAGGGAATACCTGCCCAGTTAATAAAAAGACCTAAGCGGTATCTTGATCCCAAGGTGCCGCTTACTTTCGCGCGCCTATGTTCGGTTATTCCTTAGCGTCACAAATTCCTTGGGTTGACCGGTGATCGTCTATCGAACGAAAACCATAACCCAAACCATGGATGCTGGAGGTTCCGTTCATGTCTGGGACTGCTCTTGTTTTTGGAGGAACCGGACTTGTCGGCAGAGCACTGGTCGACTTGCTAATACGTGACGAACGCTGGGAACGCGTTGTTTGTGTCGATCGCAAACCAATTAGGTACGAAGGACACAAGGTTGTCCAGGTTCTGGCGGACAAGGGTTCTATCGAAGCGGTCGCCGCGCGCCTTTGTGCGGACACAGTGTTTTCTTGCCTTGGAACAACTCAGAAAGTGGCCGGGGTCGTGAGGCATTCCGCGAGATCGACCATGACTATGTACTGCATTGCGCCCAAATTGCGTATCGAACGGGGGGCCACGCGGTTTCTTTTAGTGTCTTCAATGGGAGCAAGGATCGGGTCTACCAGTTACTATGTACATGTCAAAGGCGAGACAGAACGTGACCTCGCCAGGATTGGGTATCCTTCTGTCGATATACTTAGACCATCTTTGTTGCTGGGTGATCGCTTGGACCATCGATTCAAAGAAAAATGGGCCGGTCGCATTATGCCTCACTTTAATTTTCTTCTATGTGGTCCACTCAAAAAATATCGACCCATCAAGGCCAGCCAGGTCGCGCGGGCAGTTGGCACAATCGCCCATACCGCCGCGAACGGAGTCACCGTGTACACCAGTGACAAGCTAGAAAGTATATGAGGCCTGTGTCAGCTCGCAGCCATTTTCAACATCCGCCGCGTGTTTATCAGCGCCGCGTCGAAGGCGTCTTGCTCACGTGAGATTTTGACCATGATGCTCGCGCCGACCCAAAGAGCGTACAGATTGGCGGCAGCTTCTTCACTGGAAGAAGGAGGCCGCAGCGAACCGTCTTCCCTTCCAGTTTCGATTACATTTGCAAGGCGCGAGATAATGCCGTCCGTTCCTTGCTTTAACGCATGACGCATGGTCTCTGAGAAGTCTGAAACCTCTGCTCCCAATTTGACGGCCAGGCATCTGCCCTGACAGTCGTTAAGCCTCTGGTGTTCGCGCCAGTTGGCAAAATACAGCATGAGTTTTTCGCCCGGTGTGAGCCCTTGCATGCCAAACATCTCGTCCATTTCGGCATGATAGGCATCAAAGTAATCGTCTAATACGGCGGCGCCGAATGCGTCCTTAGACGCAAAGAAATGATAGAATGACCCCTTGGGAACGCCGGCTGACTTCAGGATTTCGGCAAGCCCTACGGCGCTGAAACCTTTTTGGCCGATCAAGGTCTGGCCCGCTGTAACGATATTAGACCGTGTGTTCATGTGTTTACTTCAGGCGAATTTGATTTCACTAGACGAACAGTCTAATAACAATCTTCTCTGTTCGCAATATCTCAGTTGGCTACAACATATTCTATGCCAGTATGGTGGGGGCCAGAAAGTTATCACTAGACGACCGGTCTAATAAAGGATAGTGGAAGTGCTCACCGACCTTACCCTGTTGCGACTCACTCCTCTCGTTGCTGCAGGCCAAGGAAGGGCGGACACACATATAAGCAACATTTATGGATCATAATCATGAAAATCCTGATGGTTCTCACTTCGCATGACAAACTCGGTGATACCGGGATGAAAACCGGGTTTTGGCTCGAAGAGCTGGCGGCTCCTTATTACGTTTTCAAAAACGCAGGAGCTCAGATCACATTGGCGTCTCCCAAGGGCGGATTGCCGCCTCTTGACCCCAAAAGCGCAGATGAAGGTTTCCAGACAGATGCCACACGGGCATTTGAGGCAGATGCAGAGGCAATGGTTCAATTGGCGACGACTGAAAAGCTGGCGGACGTCAATGCAGAAGACTATGACGCGCTCTTCTATCCCGGCGGCCACGGCCCATTGTGGGATCTCGCCGAAGACGCGAAGTCGATTGCCCTGATCGAAGCCTTCCATGGCGCTGGTAAACCTGTGTCGTTGGTTTGCCATGCCCCCGGCGTCTTGAAAAACGTCAAAGGCCCTGATGGCCTGTCGCTGGTGGCGGGCAAGACTGTGACGGGCTTCACAAATTCTGAAGAAGCTGCTGTGGAATTGACTGAAATCGTACCCTTTTTAGTTGAAGATATGCTCAAGGAAAACGGCGCTAAATTTTCTTCTGGGGAGGATTGGATGCCGCACGTCGTCGAAGATGGGTTGTTGATCACTGGCCAAAATCCTGCGTCATCGGAAGATGCGGCAGCAATTTTGTTGGCTGCTGTAAGCTGACCATTTCTTCAGGGCCGCCTTCGGACGGCCCTGATACTTTTGTTCCGTCTGACTGTTTCTTAAGTCATTCTATGACGCCCGGACTTTCGCCAATTTGTCACCTGTTGACCAATCTCGTTTTCGTCAGTTGCATGGGTTCGCCGATTCACTTACCGTAAAGCGTAAGTGTCTTTTCAAACTTGTATTTTATCCAAGCCGCAGTAATCGATAGAAACTGCGTTTTAAAAACTCAGAGCCGCCTTTCGCAGCGCTCTGCAGTGAGGAGAAACACATGCCCTCGACGATCATTTTGAACACTGAAAATGGTACCTTGAACGGGGACGCCACGGGCGCGGGTGATGATCTGGATTTGCTGGATGGTTCTGTTGAAGAGCCTGGTGGTGATCCGTCTATTGGTTCCGCGTTTTACAATCAGCAGATTTCCTTGAACGAAGATTTTACGTTCACATTGAATGCTACTTTAACGGGTGCAGACGGGTTTGCTGTTGTGCTTCACAACGACGCTGACGGTGCGAACGCATTGGGTGGGGTTGGTCGGCAAATCGGCACTGGGGGAATTGACGATGGTATTGGGATCGAATTCGACACCTTTTTAAATAACGCCGCAACCGGGGGTGACGAAACTTCGGACAACCATAGCCATATCGTCGACACAGACGGAAACATTTTTCAATCTACCAGTGATATTTCGGCGCCGAACAATGCGCTGCCGGTCGATCTGAATGATGGCAACGAACACTCATACTTTATCAGCTGGGATGCCAGTTCGCGGACAATGAATTGGTCAATTGACGGGACACAGGTCGGTTCACGAACATTCACTGAGGCGGAGCTAGACAGCTTCCTTACTGATGACCGTTCGGTTTTCATCGGGCTGACTTCCGGTAATTTTCTTGATGGCGATACTCAGATTTCGGATGCGACGCTCACGGCTACTTTTGTCTGCATTCAAGGCGACGCGATGATTGCGACGGACCAAGGCCAGGTAGCGATAAAGGACCTTTCAGTAGGGGATCGGGTCCTGACCGACTCGGGTGAATACGAAGCGATCCGGTGGATAGGTTCACGTGTCGTGAAACTGGAAGAGCTTTTGGCCAATCCCAAGCTGTTGCCGGTCCGTATCCAGGCTGGTGCTCTTGGGCGAGCCTTGCCCGCAAAAGACCTTTTGGTATCGCGACAGCATCGGATGAAGGTCTCATCGAAGATTGCACAGCGGGTAACTGAGAGTCAGGATGTCTTGATTCCGGCGTTCCGACTGACAGAATTGCCCGGTATCGAAGTGGCCGACGACCTAAAAGAGGTCAGCTATTTCCATATCCTTTGCGATCGGCATGAGGTGATATTTGCCGAAAGCGCACCGACCGAGACGATGTTGCCGGGCGCACAAGCAATGCTTTCACTGACCGCTGCTCAACGTGAGGAAATCTTGACGATCTTTCCGGAACTGTCCCTCGAGATTGGTCATTGGCAGCCTGCGTTTCCTATTCCATCGGCTCAGCATCAAAAGCGCATTGTCGAGCGGCATGGTAGGAACGAAAAACCTATTTTGACGCTCTGATACCTAGGGATTTTGGCCGTCCGTCGGTGCGATCCGATTGTCTTGCCAGTGTCTCAGGCCTGAACCGCGCAAAGATGCGACTAAGGGGCTGTTAAACGAAAATAGTCGAGGTGTGGCACACCGTGTACTGAGGCCGCGGAAGACGTGGATGCCTTATTTCCCACAATCGTCTGGCGCGGGTCTTAATGGTGACTTTGTCCCGAGCGGACAACAATCTGTCCTGCCGAACTCTTAACGATTTACGATGTTTGCCCAATATTTGCGGGGCCAAACTCAATAAATGATCTCGGCAATGCTAACGGAGGACGAAGCTCATGTCTGTTCAAAACGTCGTTGAAATCGAACCGGTCGGACCTGCTCTTTCTGCGGTACTCGGCAAGCTGCAGGCAGCTTACCGAGCCGATCCTGCACCAAGCTACGAGCAGCGGGTAGACCGACTGAGCCGGCTGCACGCCGGTTTGATGGAATTCAAAGACAAGATCATCGACGCGGTCGATCAGGACTTCGATGGCCGCGCCCATGCCGAGACGATGCTGGCTGAAATCCTGCCAATTCTGGAAGGCATCAGATATTACCGCAAGAACCTGCGCAAGCTGATGGGTCAGTCCAAGCGCCATCTGCCGCTGATGCTGATGGGGGCGCATGCCAAGGTCCACTATCAACCGTTGGGAGTGGTTGGCATCGTGGTGCCGTGGAATTTCCCCGTTTTCCTCGGACTCTCGCCGCTGGTGGGTGCGCTGGCCGCGGGCAACCGGGCGATGATCAAGACGTCGGAATTTGCGCCCAATACCGCTGACTTACTGACCGAGATGATTTCTAAGCATTTTACCGAAGAAGAGGTCGTGGTGATCAATGGCGATGTCAGCGTTGCCACGGAATTTGCCAAACTGCCTTTCGACCATTTGGTTTTTACCGGATCGACCCCAGTTGGGCGCATCGTAATGCGCGCCGCAGCCGAGAACTTGACGCCGGTTACTCTGGAGTTGGGGGGCAAGTCTCCGGTCATCATTCATGATGACTTTGAAATCGAAGAAGCCGCCAAGCGGGTCGTGTTTGGCAAGGGTTTGAACGCAGGTCAGATCTGTGTGTCACCCGACTATGTGATGGTCCCGCGTGGCAAGGTGGACGCCTTTGTTGCAGCGTTCGTCAAAGCGTTTTCACACCGTTATCCGACGCTTGCGGCGAACAAGGACTATACCTCGATCATCACCGAGCGTCAGCGCGACCGGCTGGTAGAGAATATTGAGGACGCCAAGGCCAAAGGGGCCACAGTCACAGCGATCAATCCGTCGAATGACAGCTTTGAAGGTACGCGCAAACTGCCGATGCATCTGGTAACAGATGTGACTGAAGACATGCGCGTGATGCAGGAAGAGATATTTGGTCCGATCCTGCCGGTCATTCCCTATGACACGTTGGACGACGCGATTGCCTATGTGAATGACCGTGATCGCCCGCTGGCGCTTTACTACTTCGATTGGGACAAAGCCCGCGGCGAGAAGATTCTGAATGAAACCCACTCGGGCGGTGTATGCATCAACGAGGTTGTCACCCATGTGGCCGTTGATGACATGCCCTTTGGCGGCGTTGGCCCTTCGGGGATGGGGCATTACCACGGCAAGGAAGGATTCCTCAACTTCTCGAAAGCCAAAGGCGTTGTGCGCAAGGGTAAGCTGGACGGCAACCAGTTCGTCGGCGCGCCATGGGACAACAAGATGTTCAAACTGCTGGTCAATTTCCAACTGCGCCGCTTCAGAAAACCCTGAACGCGCCGCTCAGAACCGGACCATCTGCACTGGTTTTCTCCCGCAGCCAAAGGTGCAGATGGTTCGAGTTGTCTGGTAACGGCGGGAACCGGGCCCCAGCGACATGGCAGCGGCGCTCCGCCGCGCTTTTGACAAAACGCAGTGTTTTGGAGGAGCACACAACATGGCTGTATTCAGCGATCAACCCGTTCGAACCCTTGATGATATCAAACGGCTGGAAACCGATCTGACCCTGGATCAACGCCTGCCCGAACGCAGTATTCTTGAGGTGTTCGAGGCCAGCGCCGCCGCCTATCCCGACAAGACCGCCCTGACTATGCTGATGACCGGCGCCGAAGACGAACAGGCGCGCCGGGTCACCTATGGTCAGTTGCTGGGGTTGATCCGGGGCGCGGCCAATATGTTTGCCGATCTTGGCGGCCCCGCGCCCGGCGTTGCCTATATGCTGCCCTCGCTGATCGAGACCTACGTGACCCTGTGGGGCGCCGAAACGGCCGGTTACGCGGTGCCGATCAATTTTTTGCTGCAGGTCGAGAGCATCGTTGACCTGCTGCGCGCCTCCGAGGCGAAAATTCTTGTGACGCTCGGACCGCATCCGCAGCTGGATATCTGGGAAAAGTCGCTGGAAATTCGGGATCAGATTCCCGGCCTGATCCTGGTGCGCATCGCGCCTCCGGGGACGCCGCCGGTCGAAGGTGTGGTGGACTTCGCCGAAGCCATCCAAGGCCAGCCCATGGGTCACCTGACCTTTGGCGGGGCGCGCTCGGGCGATGATGTGGCGGCCTATTTCCATACGGGTGGCACGACGGGCGTGCCCAAGCTGGTGGCCCATACCCATCGCGGGCAATTGGTGGCGGCGTTTGGCGGCGCAACCATGTGCGGATACCGCCCCGACGACGTGTTGACCGCGACATTGCCGCTGTTCCACGTGGCCGGAACAATTGCCGCAGGGCTCAGCGCGTTCATGCGCGGGGTCGAGCTGGTCGTTATGTCGCCCGGTGGCTTGCGCACTCCGGCGATTGTGTCCGGGTTCTGGCGTTTGGTGGAGCAGCACAAAGTAACACTGGTCGGCGGTGTTCCGACGGCGCTGGGTGCGGTGCTGCAGGTTCCGGCCGACGATTACGATCTGAGCCGCGTGCGCGCGGGTCTGACCGGGGCGGCCTTGCTGCCCCCTGCGGTCGGGGCGCATTTCCGCGAGTTGACAGGCGCGACCCTGTTTGAACTTCTAGGCATGACCGAGGCTTCGGGGCTGGTCAGTATTGATCCGCTGTCGGGCGCCGGTGCCGTCAGTTCGGTCGGCTGGCCGCTGCCGTATTCTCAGGTTGATATCCTGCGCCTGACGGCAGAGGGCGCGTTGGGCGATCCCTGCGATGTGGACGAGATCGGCGTGATCGCCATCGAGGGCGCGCATGTCTCGCCCGGCTATCGCGACGCGAGCCAGAATGCGGGCGTATTCGAGGGCGGATACCTGAACTCGGGCGATCTGGGATACAAAGACGCGGATGGGCGGATTTACATCGCGGGCCGGTCTAAGGATCTGATCATCCGTAGCGGCCACAATATCGACCCGGCCATGATCGAAAACGTCCTGACTGACCACCCCGCCGTGGCCATCGCCGCCGCCGTGGGCAAACCCGACGCCTATGCCGGAGAGCTGCCGGTGTGTTTCGTGCAGCTGATCGACGGGGCCGAGGTCACAATGGATGAGCTGCAAGAACACGCGCACGCGCATATTGACGAACGCCCGGCCTGGCCGAAACAGATTTTCATCGTGGATGAGGTCCCGCTGACGACGGTGGGCAAAATCTACAAGCCAAGCCTGCGCCTTGAGGCGGCAAAACGCGCCGTGTCCGATCTGATTCAGAATGAACACAAGGTGCCAGAGGCGCAGATCGAAGTCGCTGATGGTGGCGCACGCGGTATGCATGTGACTGTAACGTTGCCTGAAGAAAACCGCTCGGATGTCACAACGGTACGGGATGCGTTGGCCGAGTATCTGTTCTCGGCGACGGTCGAAATCGAATAATCCAAGTCTATGGCGAAAGGCATCCCAGGGTGCCTTTTCCTTTTCAAAACTCGGCCTGTTCCAGATCGCAACAGATGCCGAAATCCCCCCAAACCCTCGTCGATCCTATTCTCGACGCAACGTTCATCTGTCAGGCGCTTTTATTGTGTGCAGCGACATGTTCTCTCGCACTCAAACCGAAACCAGCGCCAGAATCATCACGGAGGCTGCGGCCATGAAAACCGAAATCACCGAACTCTTTGGCATCGAACGCCCGATCCTTCAGGGCGGGATGCATTATGTGGGCTTTGCCGAACTGGCTGCCGCTGTCTCGAATGCGGGCGGGCTGGGCACGATCACTGGGCTGACACAGAAAACACCCGCCGATCTGGCCAATGAGATCGCGCGCTGCAAGGACATGACCGACAAGCCCATCGCGGTGAACGTGACCTTTTTGCCCACCGTCAATGCGCCGGACTATCCGGCCATCATCAAGACGATCATCGAAGGTGGCGTCACCGTGGTTGAAACTGCAGGGCGCAACCCGTCGCAGGTGATGCCGTATCTCAAGGATGCCGGGATCAAGGTGATCCACAAATGCACCTCGGTCCGCCATGCGCTGAAAGCGCAGGAAATCGGCTGCGATGCCGTCTCGGTTGACGGGTTCGAATGCGGCGGACATCCGGGTGAGGATGACGTGCCCAACATGATCCTGCTGCCTCGCGCTGCAGATGAGCTGGAAATCCCATTTGTCGCGTCCGGCGGTCAGGCGGATGGTCGTTCGCTGGTGGCCTCGCTGGCGATGGGCGCGTCGGGTATCAATCTGGGCACCCGCTTTGTGGCCACTAAAGAAGCCCCCGTGCACCAGAACGTCAAAGATGCCATCGTCGCCGCGACCGAGTTGGACACACGCCTGGTTATGCGTCCGCTGCGCAACACGGAACGGGTTCTGACCAACCCGGCGGTCGAACGTATTCTGGCCACTGAAAAGGCAAAGGGCGATGCCATCCAGTTTGAGGACATCATTGATGAAGTGGCGGGTGTCTACCCGCGTGTCATGCAGGACGGGGACATGGATATCGGCGCCTGGTCCTGCGGCATGGTTGTGGGCCTGATCAATGACATCCCATCCTGTCAGGAGTTGCTGGATCGGATTATGTCCGAGGCTGATCAGATCATCGCTAATCGCCTCGCCGGGTATAACAACGCCTAATAGACTCGGCATAAGAAACCAACCAGTGGTAGGAGCGCAGAATGACCGACGAAAACGCAACCCAACCAGGTGTGATCACGGAAAAACTGGGATCAGCCCTTCGTGTGACCATGTCGAATCCGGGTAAGAAAAACGCGATCGACCGTGCGATGTATCTTGGCTTGGCCGACGGGCTGACCAACGCGGCGAATGATCCGGACATCCGGGTGGTCTGGCTGCGGGGCGCGGATGGGGACTTTACCAGCGGCAACATGGTGAGCGATTTCCACAATTCGGCGTCCGGCGATCATCCTCCGGTCGTCGCTTTTCTGGAAGCGCTGATTAAGTTTCCCAAGCCGATCGTTGCTCAGGTCGAGGGTGTTGCCATTGGTGTCGGGACCACCATGTTGATGCATTGTGACCTAATCTACGTGGCCGAAGAAACTCTGTTTCGTATGCCCTTCGTCAACCTTGGGTTGGTGCCCGAAGCTGGTTCCAGCTATATCGTGCCGCGATTGATGGGGCAGGCTAAAGCTGCCGAGTTGCTTTTGCTGGGCCGGATGTTCTCGGCGCAGGAAGCGTTGGAAACAGGACTGGTTAGCCGGGTCGTCAGCCCGGAAGATCTGGAAACAACCGTGGCCGCGGCTGTTGCTGAACTCGGCGAGCTGCCACCCAATGCGGTTATGAAAACCAAAGCACTGTTGCGTCGCCCTCTGACCGGCGACCTTTGGAGCCGGGTGACGGAAGAGTTGGTAGACTTTGGAGAAGCGCTGCAAAACGATGAATTCAGTGAAGCTTTCTCGGCGTTCGTAGAAAAGCGCAAACCGGTCTTCAAATAAGCCAAGCGTTGCCGGGGAACGGGCAACGTATCCCCGCAATTCGGGCGTGTGCGGCCGCATGGATATCTTTATCTTTGGCTGCACATGTCGTCGCGTAATCGTGAAGATGCAGCGGTCAGCTCCAGGTCGAGTCAAGGGCGTCGAAAGCCGCCTCGACATTCGGGTCCTTTTTCTTGGCGGACAATGTCACAAACCGCAGACAGGTTTCGATTCTTACGCGATCTGAGACGGCCAGCCCTCGGTTTTGCATTTCTTCCAGTGCAATGGATTCTCGGCACAGGCTGAGGCCAATGCCGGACCGAACCATTGCTAGCATCGAAGGCTCCTGATCGACAAGGCAAACCGGTTCGGGTTGAGTGTCGAGATCACCGTAAATTCTGGTAAGCAGCCGTTGATGTACGGAATTTTGGGGTGTCCCAATCCAAGGCATTGTGGCCAATTCGGACCAGTCCTTTCCCTGAATACGGTTTCGCCATCCAGCGGGCGCGATGACGCGATAAGTGAACTTGGTCAGTTCTCGCTGATAAAAAAGCGAGCCGGTCTGGTCTTCGGTCTTGGGCTCAAATTCTTCCAATTCCCCAAGAAAAAAGCCGACATCCAGTTGATCGTTGATTAGCCGATTGATCACGTCACCGCTTATCCCGTGAACCAGTTTGGTCTGCAGATCAGGATACCCATCCACCAGCGCAGCCAGAAACGTACCCAAGCGAATGAAATCGGGGTCGACGATTGTTCCCAGGCGCAAGGACCCACGTACGTTGCCATTGATCCGCCGCGCTGTCTGGCCAAATTCGGATATCGCATTCTGAACCTTCTCGGCCTTGGCCACAAGCGCTTCACCGTCGCGTGTCAGTTCAACACCCTTGGAGGTTCGGTGAAATAATTCCAACCCGGTGTCTTCGGCCAGTCTTTTAAGCTGAAGGCTGACGGCTGGTTGGGTCAGGTGCAGGCGCTTTGCCGCGCGCGATATGTTGCCTTCCTGCGCAACAGCGACGAAGGCGTTCAAAATGCGGATGTCGGTAATTGGTCTCATATTAACGCTGCTTATATCACTTGGTATGATTAGTCATTGGATTTGTTTTGTTTGGATTTGGCAGATTGAGGTCAACCCAAGGAGGAGGCATCCATGACGACGACTGCAATCGGCCACTATATCAATGGCGAGGTTTATGGTGGTGCGCGCACCAACACTCAGGACGTGTTCAACCCGGCGACGGGGGCTCTGACGGGGCAGGTTGATCTGGCCTCGGTTGGGGATGTGGACAAGGCGGTTGCGGCGGCCAAGTCGGCGTTTCCGGCGTGGTCGAACATGCCTCCGATCCGCCGCGCGCGGTTGATGAACAAGTTCCTGAACCTGCTGAACGAGCACAAGGACGAGCTGGCCCGCGCCATCACCGCCGAGCATGGCAAGGTCTTCACCGACGCCCGCGGCGAGGTTGAGCGCGGCATCGATATCGTCGAGTTCGCCTGCGGCATCCCGCAGCTGCTCAAAGGCGATTTCACTGATCAGGTTTCGACCGGCATCGACAACTGGACCCTGCGCCAGCCGTTGGGTGTGGTGGCGGGCGTGACCCCGTTCAACTTCCCGGTGATGGTGCCGATGTGGATGTTCCCGGTGGCGATTGCGGCGGGCAACACGTTTGTCCTGAAGCCTTCGCCGACCGATCCGACGCCGTCGCTGATGTATGCCGAACTGATGAAAGAGGCCGGCTTCCCCGATGGTGTCTTCAACGTGGTGCAGGGCGACAAGGTGGCCGTGGACGCGCTGCTGGAGCACCCCGACGTGCAGGCGATTTCCTTCGTCGGCTCGACCCCGATTGCGAATTACATCTACGAGACCGGCGCCCGTCACGGCAAGCGCGTGCAGGCTCTGGGTGGGGCCAAGAACCACATGCTGGTGATGCCCGACGCCGATCTGGACAAGGCCGTCGATGCGCTGATGGGCGCGGCCTATGGCTCGGCCGGCGAGCGCTGCATGGCGATCTCGGTGGCCACGCTGGTGGGCGACGTGGCCGACAAGATCGTGCCGATGATTGCGGAACGTCTGGCCTCGCTGAAGGTCAAGAACGGGGTCGAGATGGACGCCGAGATGGGCCCGATCGTCACCAAAGCGGCGCATGAGCGGATCACCGGCTACATTGCCAAAGGTGTCGAAGAAGGCGCTGATCTGGTGGTCGATGGCCGTGGCTACACGGTTGAGGGTCACGAGGATGGCTATTGGATGGGCGGCACGCTGTTCGACAATGTGACCAAGGACATGACGATCTACAAAGAGGAAATCTTTGGCCCGGTTCTGTCCTGCATCCGCGTCGAAAGCTTCGCCGAAGGTGTGCAGCTGATCAACGACCACGAGTTCGGCAACGGCGTCAGCATCTTTACCCGCGACGGCAACGCCGCGCGCGAGTTCGGGCGTCAGATTCAGGTGGGCATGGTTGGTGTGAACGTGCCGATCCCGGTGCCGATGGCCTGGCACGGCTTTGGCGGCTGGAAGAAGAGCCTGTTCGGCGACACCCACGCCTACGGCGAAGAGGGCGTCCGCTTCTACACCAAGCAGAAGTCCATCATGCAGCGCTGGCCTGAAAGCATCTCAAAAGGCGCTGAGTTCACTATGCCCGTCGCGCGCTGATTGTCTGGTTGGGAGGAGGAACCATGCAAAAACCCGAAGACGAAAAACTGAAAGGTGGTCCCCTGTCGGGGATCACCGTTCTTGACTTCTCGCGCGTGCTGGCGGGGCCTTATTGCACCATGGTGCTGGCCGATCTGGGGGCGCGGGTGATCAAGGTTGAAAAATTCGGGACAGGCGACGACACCCGCGCCTTTCCCCCCTTTATCGACGCCGAAAGCGCCTATTTCATGTGCTTCAACCGGGGTAAGGAAAGCATCGTTCTGGATGTGAAATCGCCCCGCGACCGTGAATTGCTGGAACGCCTGCTGGATACATCCGATGTTCTGGTCGAAAACTTCCGTCCCGGCGTGATGGACCGCCTCGGCTATGGCGCGGAGCGGCTGGCCAAGACGCATCCGCATCTGATCTATGCCTCAATCTCGGGCTTTGGCCATTCCGGCCCGATGACCGATTTGCCCGGCTATGACATGGTTGTGCAGGCTATGGGCGGCGTCATGAGCCTGACCGGCTGGCCCGGCGAGCGCCCGGCGCGCGTCGGCACCAGCTTTGGCGATCTGGGCGCGGCCTTGTTCGGCGTGATCGGCATTCTGTCGGCGCTGTATAAGCGTACCAAGAACGCACAGGGCGAGCGGGTCGATATCGGTATGCTGGACTGTCAGGCAGCGCTGATGGAAACCGCGCTGGCGCGGTATGATGTAGAAGGCGTCGTGCCCACGCGCACCGGCGACTGCCACCCCTCGCTGGCCCCGTTCGAGACGTTTCAGGCCAAGGACGAACGCTTTGTCATTGCCGCCGGGAACGACCAGTTGTTCCTGCTGATGGCCGATGCGCTGAACGCGCCTGATCTGGCGATGGACCCGGATTTTGCATCCAACGATCTGCGGGTGCGCAACCGTCCCAAGATGGTTGAGGCGATCGAGGCCGTTACCACCAAAATGCCGATGGAACACTGGCTGGACGCGCTGAACGACGCCGGTGTGCCCTGCGGCCCGGTCAACACCATCGACAAGCTGCTGGACCATCCGCAACTGCTGTCGCGCAACATGATCGTGCAGGTCGAGGGTAAGGGCAAAAAGCCGTTCCGCACCGCTGGCAATCCGATCAAGCTGTCGGCCTACAAGGATATGGACCCTGACCAGCCGCAGGTCGCGCCGGGGCTGAACCAGCACCGCGAGGCAATTCTGGCCGAAAAGATGGCGGATTTCGAATCTTACGATCAGAACCGCTCGGCCAAGGTCAAGCACAGCGATGAAGCGCCCGCCGAGGGCACCAACTGGACCGATTTTGGTCTCAAGAACTGAATCAGATTCCGGGAGAAAACTCATGACGACCAACAAGACCAAGGCCAAAGCCGCCGACACCGCCAAGAAAGCCGCACCCGCAGCCAAATCCGAACGCATCGCGCTGGAGGAGATCATTGTCGAGCGTCGCGAAAGTGTTGGCCTGATCACGCTGAACCGGCCCAAAAGCCTGAACGCGCTGAACCTGCAACTGGCCGCCGAGGTGATGCAGACCCTCAAGGAATTTGACGCCGATGACCGCATCGGTGCCGTGGTCATCACCGGCAGCCCCCGTGCCTTTGCTGCGGGTGCCGATATCGAGGAAATGGCGGAAAAGCACCTGGTGGACCTGCTGGCAAACGACATCTTTGCCGATTGGGATCAGATGCGGTTCATCAAGAAACCGGTGATTGCAGCGGTCAGCGGCTTTGCGCTGGGTGGTGGGTTCGAACTGGCGCTGATGTGCGATTTCATCATCGCCAGCGAAGACGCGCAATTTGGTCTGCCCGAGATCAAACTGGGCATTTTGCCGGGAATCGGGGGGTCTCAGCGCCTGACCAAATCGATTGGCAAAGCCTTTGCGATGGACCTGATCCTGACCGGGCGGACAATTGGCGCAGCCGAAGCCAAGGAATCGGGTATCGTCGCCCGCGTGGTTCCTACCGAAGATCTGCTGCAAACTGCACTGGAGGCTGCACATCAGATCGCCGGTCTGAACGCTCCCGCCGTGGCTATGGCCAAAGAAGCAGTGAACAACGCGCTGGAGACCGGGCTGACCCCGGGCGTGCTGCATGAACGCCGCCTGTTCCAGGCCGCGTTCGCGACCGATGGCCAGAAAGAAGGCATGGCGGCGTTTATCGCCAAGCGGGCACCCGTATTCCGCAACCGCTGAGGCATGGCGGAACTAGCCATGTCACTGGTCAATGTTGAAAAACAAGGGCGTTCAGGCATCATCTGCCTGGACCGCCCCGAGGCGATGAACGCCCTGAATCTTGAGATGATCCATCAGATAGACGCGGCCCTGGACCAGTTTCAGGACGACCCGGCCGTGTTCTGCGTGGTTCTGACATCCTCCAGCGACCGGGCCTTTTGTGCCGGGGGCGACATGCGCCGGGTGCGCGAGCTGGTTCTCGCCGAGCAGCTGGACAAGGCCGAGCAGTTCTTTCGGGAGGAGTACGCCCTGATCGAACGGATCGCCGGGTTTCCCAAACCTTATATCTCGGTGATTGACGGGATTTGCATGGGCGGCGGTATGGGCTTGTCGGTGCACGGAGCCTACCGTATCGCGACCGAGCGTGCACTGTTTGCCATGCCGGAAACCGCAATCGGGTTCATTCCCGATGTGGGCGGCAGCTATTTCCTGTCACGTATGCCGCATCATTGCGGTGTCTGGATGGGCCTTACCGGGGCCTCGGTTCGTGGGTTTGATGCGCATGGTCTTGGGATTTCGACCCATATGACGGCGACAGAATCTATGCCTGCACTGATGAAGGCCCTGTGTCATTCAGACCACTCGATCGACGATATCCTGACTGATTTGTGCGTCATGAACGTAAATCAGCCAAGTATATTGATGTTGTCCGATACGACCGGCTGTTTCAGTCCCCCATCGCTGAGCACCATTGCCGAATGCCTTCAAAAACGCCCCAGCAAACGCAAAGAGGCGGCTCTGAAGGCGCTGCGAAAGGCGTCTCCGCGTAGCTTGCTGGAATCCCTGAACCTGTTGCGCAATGGAAAGCATCTGACTTTATCCGAATGTTTGGAACAGGAATTCGAAGCTATGCGGATGGCCATACGCCACCCTGATCTGATCGAAGGTGTCCGCGCAGTGCTGGTCGACAAGGATCACAGCCCGAACTGGTATTCACAGAGTAACTAAAAGTACAGGCACCGCCCTTCTGACGACACGAAGGGCTGTGATGACCCAAGGTTCGAAAGAATTAAACTACATGATCGTGACGGACGGCTTGGCCGGATGTGCTTTGGCTGATCGATTTTCGGAAAACGTTCAGAATAAGGTGAGCTGGTCAAGGTCGGGCAAGAATGCCTGTATCTGAATGTAAATCCTCGTCGGTTACTTGTGTTACATGAGTAATCCCCCGACCGATTGTGGCGTCAGGGCCCGGGACAGGATGGGTTGATCGCGCTTGCGCTGAACGAACCGCAGCACGGTTCGGACGATGTGCACCGAGCCGGCTACTTGTTGGATATGAAACACGGCGCGTGATTGAGTTCATGGGCTGTGACTATCCTGCGCATGGACCCGTGGCAGTGTCTGAATTTACAATGAGGCCAGAGCCTAAGAACAGCCGGAATAAGTGATGCTGCAAGTCTCAAACCTGATAAATTCCCATACCGAGTGGCTGACCGATCGGGTGATCCACAATGCGCATAAAAGGGACTATACTCAGTTCTCATCCACCCTGCGTGAAGCCTGGAGGATTTCGGTCATCGGGCTAAGTGAACCTCTGGTCGATTTGATTGAAACCGCTCATTCTAAAACGCTACCTCATGAAGCTATGCTGGATCACGCTTCTGAGTTTGGGGTGCAACAGGGGCTCAAACATCGGGCGCGCGGGATAAACATAGTGGACTTCGTCGGGCTGATGAAGCTGTACCGAAACGCCTATTTGGACTTGGTGGTCGAAAAATCCAACCCGGACAATCAGCGTGAGGAACTGCGCAACCTGATTTTGGAACTTTTTGATGCAATGGAAACCGGTCTGATCAAGACATGGCAAGCTACGAACAGTTCTGATCGGCTAGAAGAACTTCAGACGCTTAACCGATCGTTGAGTAACGAAAAGAACAAATACCTAACCGTGTTCGAGAGTATAGCTGAGCCTGCGATCTTGTTGGACAGTGAGAACAAACCCACACATGTCAATGTCGCGGCCAATCGTCTTCTATTAGGTCAGATGCAATCCGGTGCCGGATACTACACCGAAATTCAGTCGGCGGCTTTGTCGCAGATCGTTGCGAAATTGTTGAGCGCCCGTGGTCCGTCGCTGGAACCTGTTGTGCTTGATACCCCACACGGCGCCCGCTCTTTCGATGTTGCTATTCAGGAAATGCTTGATGTCAGCGAGAAATTTGCAGGGCGCGTTATTATTCTGCAAGACATCACGGACTACCTGAAAGCCATAGATGCCGCGCGCGAGGCAGATCGCGCGAAGACCGTGTTTCTGAATACGATCAGCCATGAAATCCGAACTCCGATCAACAGTATTCTGGGCTTGACCCGCCTGTTGGAAGAAGACTTGGCTCCGGCTACCAACGACAAGCTACTCAGTATCCGGGCGTCGGGTACGGTTCTGGCCTCACTGATAGAAAATGTGCTGGGTCTGTCCAAGGCAGAAAACGGCGCATTGCAACGCGTGGATCAGGATTTCGATCTTGATGAACTTTGCAGTTCTATTGCGCAGATTGTTTGGTTGCATCAGCCTTCGGAGCAGTCACAGTTCAAGCTGCGGATCGCGCCCGAAGTATCGCGACACTTGAACGGGGATATGCAAAAGTTGCGGCAGGTTTTGTTGAATCTGTTGTCCAATGCGCGCAAATACGCGGGCGAGGGGGAGGTGGTTCTCGACGTCACGGCTGAAGGTTGCGGAGCACCTGATAGAACACGCCTGATATTCAAAATTGTAGATTCCGGTCCCGGAGTTCCGGAAAGCGCCGTATCCGATCTTTTTGAGCCGTTTACGCAGATCGCGCAGTGCGACAATTTGGGGCTGAATACTGGGACCGGGTTGGGGCTGGCGATCAGCCACCGATTGGTGAGTTTTCTGGGCGGACGGTTGGAATATCTGCCGAATCCCACAGGCGGCAGTATCTTTGCATTTGCGATTGAAATGCGGGTGCTACCGGGAAAGATTTCCAGCAAACCCAGTGGCCGTAGAGTCCTTGTTGTCGAAGACGACCCGTTGAATGTCACTGTGATAGAGGGCTATCTGAGCGACTTAGGAAATCACGTAGTTACAGCCAACAGTTTCGCTCAGGCCAGAGACGTTCTGAAGGATCCGAATTTTGATGTTGTAATCACCGATTTTCAATTGGGCTCTCATACGGGGCTGGATGTGGCGCAGCATGTCAAGTCTGTCGGTGCGAATTACGGTCATAGCATTCCAGTAATCGTCGCAACTGCAGCTTTGCCGCAAGATGGGCTGAATATGCTGCGTAAATCGGGTATCAGCCGTTTTTTGGAGAAACCATTTACCAAGGCTGAACTTGGGGCTGCTTTATCCGGCGCTATTCCTGCTGACGACACACAATCAGAAACTGCGTCGATTCAAAACGCGATTGCAGATGCAAATCTAAGGCAGCTCTTTGCCGATCTCGGTGTGCAGAGGGGGTGCGCGGTTGCGGACAGGTTTTTTGAAAGCTGTCCCGATTTGGTTTCCAAAATGAATGCTGCACTGATTGCGGACGACTACTCAGGCATAGCTGAGTTAACCCACCTATTGACCGGAGCCGCAGGGTTTGTTGGTGCCACTCGCTTGGTTGCATTGGCCAAAGAACTGAACCAGCGCAGCAAACAAACCGACAATGCAACGTCCATCAAGCAAAAGCTGAATGAGGTCGAGACCGAAAGTCTGCGCGCAACCAAGGCGTTGCATGAGCTGGTGCAGGAATTGTCAAACGCCCCGAAAGCAGGGGCCTGACTGGATTATGGGTTTTGCGTCAGTCGAGCGCTGTCCTTCGCATGATGCTGCAGATAGGTGCGGATCAGAAACTGGTCCTCTTTCGGCAACCCGGTTCGGGGCCCCATCACCTTAAGGTGGCTGGTCCACTGGTTCGCGGTGTAGTGATCGGGAATGCGGCGTTGATGACAGGCGGTGCAGCGCTTGGCGAACAGCGGCTCGGCGCGCGCCCAGATCTGGTTCAGATCGGATTGCAGCGCGGGGTCGTGTAGCCACCCGCGTAACTCGGTCCGGGTCCATGTCAGGCCAGTTTCGGGGTCATCCTGCGTGTCAGTCAGGATCAGATCGCCCACCGCCGATTTTGGTACGGTGGCCGACAGCACACGAATGCCGGGGGCCGCATAGATCACGCGTTCGGCCCCGGCCTGGGTCCAGCCGGTGATACGGACCTGCACCCAATCTTCCTGACGGCTCAGTACCTGCAGCAGTGTCGCAACAAAAGCCCGGCCGGGCTTGCTATCGGTTGAAGGGGTTAGGTGGATGGCGCCCATCTGATCCAGATACTGCAGATCGGGGTCGGCCTTTGCTGCTTTGGCTAAACCAAGAGCCGCGCAAAGAATAAGGAGAAAGAATAAGGAGTCGGTACAGATTAAACATTTCGGCACCTGAAAGGAAAAAGGCGCGCGCCCAAAAGCGCGCGCCAGTAGGGAGGCTAGGATCAGCCCTCTGCCGGGGCGGTAAAGACGTTCACCTCGGGCAGTTCGCCGGTGTATTTCTCGACTTCTGCCATGCCTGTGTGACCGCAGTTACCCTGCGCCAGGCTGGATGTACCGCGACCAACAGTCAGACAGTTGACGTCGCCATATGCATCCAGCGAGTCCAGCTCACCGCCATTGACCGGATCGTACCAGCCGCCTTCGAAGATGCGGATCACATCGGGGCGGATATCGTCCGAGACGATGGCCCCCACCAGAACCTGACCGCGATCGTTGAAGACGCGCACTATATCCCCATCCGCGATGCCACGGGCGGCGGCGTCCTGCGTGTTGATCATGCAGGGCTCACGTCCGCCAACCACGTATTTCTCGCGGGTGACCGTGCCGCACAGCTGCGAGTGCAGACGGAATTGCGGGTGGGCCGAGTCGATATGCAGTGGGTAAGGCGCGTTGCCACCCAGACGCTCTTCGGGTTCGTACCATGTCGGGTGCGGACCACAGTCGTCATAACCCATCTTCTCGATATTGCGTGAGAAGATTTCGATCTTACCGGTCGGCGTGCCCAACGGCTCCAGCAGTGGGTCGTCGCGATAGTCAGCATAGCGGACGAACTGTTTGGCGCTTTCGGGGATGTCAAAGACCACGACACCGGCGTCCCAGAACTCGTCAAAGCTGGGAACGTCAATGCCTTTCCCCGGACCTTGTTTGGCGGCGTCTTCATAGAAGCCTTGGATCCAGCCCATCTCGTCCTTGCCTTCGGTAAAGGCGTCACCAGCGCCCAGACGGGTGGCAATCTCGGTGAAGATGTCAAAGTCGGTGCGGGATTCGAACACCGGATCGACGATCTTCTTCATGCCCAGGATCGCCTTGAGCGAGTAGTCCCCTATATGCTCGATATCGTTGCGCTCGTAGGATGTGGTGGCGGGCAGAACGATGTCGGCAAAGCGCGCGGTTGCGGTCCACTGGAAGTCCTGCACAACAACCGTTTCCAGTTTCTGCCAGGCTTCGACCATACGGTTCCGGTCCTGCTGGTGCGAGAACGGGTTGCCGCCGGTCCAGTAGACCATCTTCACTTCGGGGAAGGTGGTGCGGGTGCCGTTAAAGTCGAACTCTTCGCCCGGACGTTCCAGCATCTCGACAATCCGGCTGACCGGGATCGAGGCCGCGCCGGCCTGTGTCAGCCATGCTGCGCCTTCGACCGCTGCGCCGCCATCCGAGATACCCGGCAGAACAACCGAGTCCGCCGACGGTGCGCCACCGTTGGCATAGTGGTAGCTGAGGCCAAAGCCGCCGCCCGGCAGACCAATCTGACCCAGCATCGAGGCCAGAGTGACCAGCATCCAGTGCGACTGTTCGCCGTGGTGCTGACGCTGGATCGACCAGCCCGAACCCAGCATGGTGCGGTTGCTGGCGAAGAGGGCAGCCAGTTCCTTGATCTGCTCGGCAGGGACTTCGCAGATTTCCGCAGCCCATTCCGGTGTCTTGGCAACGCCGTCGCTTTCGCCGGTCAGATAGGGCAGGAAGTCTTCAAAGCCTGCGGTGTATTCGTCCAGGAAGTCGGCGTCATGCAGGCCCTGCGCATACAGCTCATGCGCGATACCCAGCATCATGGCGACGTCGGTATGCGGACGGATCGGAATCCACTCGGCATCGAAGAACTTGGCTGTTTCCGTGCGGATCGGGTCGATGACGATGACCTTCTTGCCGGTTTTGCGGAACTCTTCGTAGTAGGGATAGGTGTCGTGGTCGGCCACGGTCCAGCCGATCTGGTTGGTTTTGACCGGGTCGGCGGCCCAGAAGACCAACACGTCGGTGCTTTCGATCAGCACAGGCCAGACGGTCTGCTGTTCGTACACTTCCAGCGTGCCCATCACGTGCGGCATGATGATCTGGCTGGCGCCGGTCGAATAGTCGCCCGAGCTGTTTACGAACTTGCCTTCCAGGCCCACGTTCAGCGCACGGCGCAGCAGGTTCTGACAGTTATGCAGCTTGCCCGAGCTTTTCCAGCCATACGAGCCCGCATAAACGCCGGTCGGACCATAGGTGTCGCTGACGCGTTTGAGTTCATTGGTGACCAGTTCCAGCGCCTGATCCCAACTGACGCGCACGAATTCTTCGTTGCCGCGGCCTTCGGGGTTCGCACCTGCGCCACCTTCCAGATAGGCTTTGCGGACCATCGGGTATTTGATGCGCGAAGGCGAATAGACGCTGTCCATGACGCCTTCGAGCATTTCACTGGGATGGGGGTCTTGTTCCCAGGGGCGGATTTTGGTCCAGACGCCGTCTTCAACGGTGCCGTAGAACGCACCCCAGTGCGAGCCCGACAGAACCTCGCCCGAGGTTGCGGCATGGGCAGCACCTGCACGCAGCAATGCCGGAGCAAACGCGCTGAAGACACCCAGCGATGTGGCCCCTTTCAGCAGACTGCGACGTGACAGTTTGGTGGATGTATTAATGGACATTCTTCCCTCCATTACTTCGTCAAACGGGTCGAAAGGACTGGCCTTTCGGGTTTCTGATGCGGCCCCCCGTCTTGGGTGTAGGGGATCGCTGTGCGGTGTGGCTGATCCGACCTTCAGGTCGGGTCACGCTGCGGTTTGGGCCGCCTGTGCGTCGTCCCGACCAAGCGCCAGAGCGGCGCGGGCGGTTTCCGCGATCAGGGCGGGGTCGCGCTGCTGCTCACAGCGATGCGCGAATTGGGGCAGCCAGGTCAGGACGTATCGGTCCAGGAACTCTGACGGTGTCAGTGGCAGGTCGTCCCCCTGATCGGCGCGGTCCAGCAACTCGGCCATGACCTGAAGCTGAACGGCCAGATGGTCGGGGGGTTCCTTCAGATCGGTGGGCAGACGCATGTCCAGCTCTTGCAGAAGGGTGGCCATGTCGCGGGCGGGTTGTTGAAACAGCCGCCCGCTGTCACTGAGGTAAATCGAGGCATAAGGCAGAGCCCCGTGCTTGCCGCCCATGTCGAAGATCCGGCTGTAGGCACGGACGATCCGATCGTGCAGGGCGTCCAGGTCTTGTCCTTCGGCCATCTCGTCAGTGATCCACTGCACCAGAGGCTTCAGCGCGGGAGAGGTGGCGCATTCTGCCAGGAACCTCAGACCATCGTCGCTGCGATAAGCCAGCAGTTCGGGCTGGGTCAGGGGGCACAGCAGAAGCTGTGCCAACCACCGATAGGTTGCGCAGCGGGGCAGGGGTTCGGACCGATCAGCCATGGCTACCCGCTCCGCCTGTGTCCTTGGCGTTCAGCTGGAGGTACTTCTGAAGAATACGGTATTCTTCCTTGTCCAGCGTGATGAACCGTTTCATCGCTTTCAAAGAGCCAATCCACTGGTTCGCCAACGAGTGTCCCGGATCAGGTTTCGAGTGGCAGGTGCCGCAGCTGGCGGAATACATCTCGGATGTATATGTCCACAGCTGGTCCACGTCCGAAATCAGATCCTTGTCAGCCACCCAGCCGTCCAGGCTGACCTTGTGCCAGACCAGATCTGTATCCGGGTCGGTTTCGGTGCCATGGTTCTGAACCAGGTCAACCTTGGCCTTCTTCACCGTCGCCTCAAAGATCCGCTGACCGCGCAGAGCATAGACAACCTGTCCGACGCCATCCTGTTGCCAGCCTTCGACCTGAACATTCAGTGAGCCCTTGCTGCGATCTTTCACATGCATATGCGTTGCAGCCAGAACCTGACCGATGACGTTTTCACCTGCGGCCGCATCAGCAGCGGTTTCATAGAGCGGTACAGTTTTGATCGGGTACAGATCGTCACCGGATGCGCCGTGTGCAGCTTCGGCTGTCAGGTCTTCGAATTTCTTCTTATACCCTTGCGACAGGTCGGGCAGTTTGTGTGCGATACCTTTGTGACAGTCGATACAGGTGTCACCCCGTTCGAACCCTGCCTGCATCAGATCGGCCGCTTTGGGGCTTTGCAGTTTGAAGTCCATATGCTCGACCGCGTGACAGTTGCGACATTCCAGCGAGTCGTTGGCCTCCATCGTGGCCCAGACGCTTTGCGCCATCTCGGCCCGGTGGGCTTCGAATTTTTCAGGTGTGTCGATAACGCCCGTTACAAAGTGGCCGTAAAGTTCTTGCGATGCCTGAATTTTGCGGATCACCTTGGGGAACCACTTTTTCGGCACATGGCAGTCAGAACAGACCGCACCCACGCCGGATGCGTTCATAAAGTGAGGAGATTCCTTGTATTCCTTATACACATTGTCCCGCATTTCGTGACACGAGATGCAGAACTCCATTTCGTTTGTGGCTTCCATCGCGGTGTTGAAACCGCCCCAGAAAATGACCCCAGCAATAAAGCCGCCGATCATGATGAAGCCAAAAGACAGGGCACCTGCAGGGCCCCAGAATTTTCGCCAGATTCGTCCAATCATCTGTTTCGCCTCCGATAATGCGGTCAGCATAGGCGGGGGCTGTAAACACGGTTTTTTGGGTCTTTGAACGGTTGGTAAAAGTTTGTAAACGTCTTGTAAACGAGCGGAGCCAGACAACATGCAAGCCAAGCAAATCCTGATCGTCGAGGATGATCCAACCAGCCTTGAGGCGATGGCAGGATATTATGAAGTCGAAGGCTACCGAGTCGTCCGTGCCCACGACAGCGACGAAATGGAGCGCGAACTTAAGCGGCACGTGGTTGATCTGGTTGTCCTGGATATTCGCCTGCCCGGAAAGGACGGGCTGACCCTTTTGCGTGAATTGCGGGCAGAATCGGATGTACCTGTAATTGTCGCCAGCGCGCGCGGCGAAGACGTGGACAGGATCGTCGCGTTGGAGATTGGTGCTGATGACAATTTGCACAAACCCGTCAACCTGCGCGAATTGTTGGTGCGGACAAAGAACATACTACATAGGGTCGCAATGCCGGCCGTGCCTCATTCGGAACAGGATGAGGTGCTCGAGTTCAACGGGCTTACTCTTGACCGCGGCGCACGCACATTGACAGCAGCAAATGGAGAAGACGTTCACCTCACGCGAGGCGAGTTTGAATTGCTCAGCTATCTCGCCCAACGCCCCAAGCGCGTGCTGCAACGAGATCAGTTGCTGGACTGTCTATCAGGTCGCGACTGGCAACCCTTTGATCGCACCGTAGATGTGATAATTGGACGGCTTCGGAACAAAATTGAAGTGAATTCAAAAGCGCCCGAAATTCTGGTGACCGTTCACGGGGTAGGTTACGTGTTCATGGGGGCTTAGCCATTAGCTTACCGCGAAACGCGGAAAGGCGCCCGTTTGGGCGCCTTTTTGTGTTTTATGTGTTTTGGATCAGTCGATCATGGGCAGGAGCTTGTCCAGC
>NZ_JBQFPK010000012.1:0-155531 GCF_056534465.1 Ruegeria sp. D3 | reverse complement strand
TCATCTCCACTCCTTGGCGGTTACGATGAGCCAGAAACCCTCTCTTATCAAATCGACCTAAACTGTCCCATTGGCGCTGACGTCAGACAGACAAAGATCAGGATGAAATTGATGGTCTCATGGAGAGTGTCGATCTAACTACCTACGGTCTGGAACGGGTGAAGATTGGTCATACTATCGGCCTGGATGACTCTGGCAGTGAGATTGATCCGCCAAATCCAAATCCCCGAGGTGGTCACGATGACCCAGAAAAAGACCCTTTAGACATGATCGTAGCCGCCTTCAACGAACGCTATTTCAATGGTTGGGATGCGACACCGGAGGAGCAAAGAATCAAGCTGATCAACATCCTCAACCACGCAATGAGCGACCCTGCATTTCAGAACAAGGTTGTATCCAACCCTGACGAGCAAAATCGACGCATCGCCAGTGAAGCACTATTTGAAAAAGCAATGCGCAACGAACGTCGGCGAGAAATCGACCTTTACAAGAAGTACGCCTCAGATGACGATTTCAAATCAGGTCTTCACGAAGCTCTCATGCGCATGATGGAACAAGTTCTAAAGTCAGGAGACCACAGACCCGCAGGATAAACCTAGTGGTTTGTTGAGCTCACCAATGCGCAAAACCCACCGGAAGCACACACCTGCAACTCTATCCTTGCCTTAAGTCTAGAACTCAAGGCTCACCCAATAGCAGAAATGACGTCGGCATTCTGCAATTCTGAGTTGAAATCGCGCAAACTAATGCGCAAATCATGAAGACTTATGGGGTTCGTGCAGGTTTGTGCGCGTCCCTACACTGCTTTAGAAATCCAGATTTTCCACGCTTAGGGCATTTTGCTGGATGAATTCGCGGCGCGGTTCGACCACATCGCCCATCAGTTTGGTGAACAGATCATCCGCTTCAACCATGTCATCCACACGCACCTGCAATAGGGTACGCGCATCCGGGTCGAGCGTTGTTTCCCACAGCTGATCGGGGTTCATTTCGCCCAGTCCCTTGTAGCGTTGTAGCGATAGGCCCTTTTCACCCTCTTCCAGAATGGCGCGCAGCAGGTCCAGCGGGCCGTGGATCGCCTGCATCCGGTCGCGACGTACCAGCGTGGCGGGGGTGTTGTAGACCTCTTGCAGGCTTTGGGTGAAGCTGCCGGTTTTGCGGGCCTCGCCCGAGCGTAGCATGGGGCCGTCCAGAGTGCGGACCTCTTCCACGCCGCGCAGGATGCGGGCCAGACGAATGCCGTGATCCTGTGTGATCCGGCCCTGCCAGCCGCGTTCATATTCCAGCGCGATCAGGTCGAGGCGGGCGGCGACCTTGTCGGCAACGCCTTGCAGGTCGGCATCGACCGCACCCGGCACAAAGGCCCCCGCAACAGCGGCCTGTTCCAGAATGTGGCGCGGGTAATGCGTTGGGAAGGCGTCCAGAACGCGTTTCAATTGGCGTGCTTCGTCCACCACACGGGTCAGGTCCTGCCCGATGATTTCCTCACCCGAGCCCAGTTTCAGCACTGCGCCCTCGACGCCCTGATTGATCAGGTAATCGTCCAGCGCCGCCTGATCCTTCAGGTAAACCTCTGATTTGCCACGTGAAACCTTATAGAGCGGTGGCTGTGCGATATAGAGATATCCGCCCTCGATCAGTTCCGGCATCTGCCGGTAGAAGAAGGTCAGCAACAGAGTTCGAATATGCGCGCCATCGACGTCCGCATCCGTCATGATGACGATCTTGTGGTAGCGCAGCTTTTCGATGTTGAACTCATCACGGCCAATGCCGGTGCCCAGCGCCATCACCAGATTGCCGATCTCTTGAGAGGACAGCATCCGGTCAAACCGCGCGCGTTCGACGTTCAGGATTTTCCCGCGCAGGGGTAGAACCGCTTGCGTCAAACGATCCCGTCCCGTCTGCGCAGACCCACCAGCCGAGTCCCCCTCGACCAGAAACACTTCGGTCTTGGACGGGTCTTTCTCGGAACAGTCTTTCAGCTTTCCGGCCAGATAGTTCACATCCATCGCCGTCTTACGACGGGTCAGTTCACGGGCTTTGCGCGCCGCCTCACGGGCCAGCGCAGCCTCGATGATCTTGCCGACGATCCCTTTGGCCTCGTTCGGGTTTTCCTCGAACCACTCGGCCAGCTTTTCGTTCATCAGGCCTTCGACCGCCGGGCGCACTTCGGACGACACCAGCTTGTCCTTGGTCTGGGATGAGAATTTCGGGTCGGGCACTTTGACCGACAACACACAAGTCAGACCTTCGCGCGCATCATCGCCGGTAAAGCTGACCTTTTCCTTTTTCGCGATCCCGCTGGACTGTGCATAGTTGTTGATTGTCCGGGTCAAAGCACCCCGGAAGCCCGCCACGTGCGTGCCGCCGTCCCGCTGAGGGATGTTGTTGGTAAAGGGCAGAACCGTCTCGTGATAGCTGTCATTCCACCACATGGCGATTTCCACGCCGATATCGTCGCGCTCACCCTTGATGTAAATCGGTTCGGGCATCGCGGGCGTCTTCGAACGATCAAGGTATTTGACGAATTCCTTAACACCACCCTCATAGAACAGTTCGGTCTCCAGCCGTTCAGCCGGGCGCTCGTCGATCAGGATGATCCGCACGCCCGAGTTCAGGAAGGCCAGCTCGCGCAGGCGCTTTTCCAGCGTATCGAACGAATATTCGAGGTTCGAGAACGTATCGGTCGAGGCCAGAAACCGCACCTCGGTCCCGGTCCGGTCACCGCACTCCTGAACCACCTTCAGGTGTTCCGCCGTCTCGCCACCCTCAAAGCGCGCAACGTGTTCCTTGCCATTGCGCCAGACGCGCAGTTCCAGCCAATCTGAAAGGGCGTTCACAACCGAAACACCCACGCCGTGCAGACCGCCCGACACCTTGTACGAGTTGCTGTCGAACTTACCGCCCGCGTGCAGCTGGGTCATGATGACCTCGGCGGCGGACACACCCTCTTCGGGGTGGATATCCACCGGAATACCGCGCCCGTTATCGCTGACCGAGACACTGGAATCGGCGTGGATTTTCACGGTCACATGGTCGGCGTGACCGGCCAGCGCTTCGTCAATTCCGTTGTCCACGACCTCATACACCATGTGGTGCAGACCCGAGCCATCATCCGTATCACCGATATACATACCGGGACGTTTGCGGACAGCCTCTAAGCCTTTGAGAACCTTTATAGAATCAGCGCCATATTCCTGTGGTGCCTGTGCGTCTTCGGACATGCGGTTAGTACCTATATTATTTTGGTAACTTATACGTTTTCTGGTGGGGAATGTCACGCCATCCCCCAACATTTTGTGCTGTCACGGGTTGTTTTCAGCTGATCAAAGCCGATCCAGATCTGCAGCTATGTCCTCGGCAATTTCAGCCGCATTCACATCCCTGCGTTCGGCCGACAATCGCAGACCCAGAATGTCCGACTGATAGCGCGCGGCAAGACGGTCAGGGTCATGGTCTGGCCCGATCTCTCCGGCCTGTTGCGCGCGCCGAAAGAGAGTGGCGAAACACGCCTTCATATCGGCCATGTGGCACCCGGCCTTATCGGCCAGATCATGTCCTTTGGATTGCAGCTCGGCATAGGTTTTGGCCAGCATACAGGCCCGCGCGGGCATCTCGCGCTCGTCGATCACCACATGGGGTTGCGCCTTCAGCGCCCGCAGCGGACCCATTTCATCCGCCATCGCCATCAGACGCGCCACGCCGTCCTGCGCGTACCGCTCCAGTGTCAGCGCATAAAGAGCGTCCTTGGAGCCAAACGCCGCATAGAAACTGCCGGGCTTCAGATTCAGCGCGCTTTCGAGATCCTTCAACGAAGTTCCCGCCCAGCCTTGCTGCCAGAACAAGTCCCGAGCCTGCGCAATCAGAGCATCGCGGTCATATGAAGGTTTGCGGGGCATTGCAGTCACCAATTCTTGAGCGTCCGCTCAAATATATACTTGAGTGATCGCTCAAGAAAGCCTAAATGTGATTCACATCGCCAGAAACAGGAGCTTTGACATGGCAAACTTCCCCTCTCATGACCTCGAATCCGCCCCCGAAGGGTCCAAACCGCTGCTGGAAAAGTCGCAAGCCGCATTTGGACGCCTGCCCGGCCTTCACAAGGTCATGGCCGAAAGCCCACAGCACCTTGAAGCCTATCAGCTTCTGCATGGCCTGTTCCTGCAGACCGATTTCGACAATGACGAAAAGACCGTCGTCTGGCAGACCATCAACGTTGCAAACGAATGCCACTACTGCGTGCCCGCCCATACCGGAATCGCCAAGATGATGAAAATCTCGGACGACATCACCGAGGCTCTGCGCAACGAAACCCCCTTGCCCTCACCCAAGCTGGAGGCTCTGCGCACCTTCACCCTGCAAGTGATGGAAAGCCGTGGCAATCCGACCGAAGAACAGCTTCAGGCCTTCTTTGACGCGGGCTATTCGCATCGCGCGGTTCTGGACGTGGTGCTGGGTCTGGCCCAGAAAACCATGTCGAACTACGTCAACCACATGGCACACACGCCCGTCGACGAGGTGATGCGCGGCTTCCTGTGGGAACGTAAAGTCAGTGAACCCGCCTAAGCGATGACCGAGCCCTCGCCGCTGTCAGTAACGATCAGCGTCTGGGCCCGGTCCTCTAATTCGGAAAACAGCTCAGGCCCGGTGCCCGTCATCCAGGCCTGAGCACCCAGCGCGCAAATCTCATCATAAAGCGCGGCCCGCCGTCCGGCATCCAGATGGGCGGCCACCTCATCCAGCAACACAATCGGCGGAGCGCCCACCATCCCCGCCAGTGCCCGCGCATTCGACAGAATCAGGGACACCAACAACGCCTTTTGCTCTCCGGTCGAGCAGTCTTTGGCGGGAACACCCTTGGCTGCGAACACACCGTACAGGTCCGACCGATGCGGCCCCAGCAAGGTCCGGCCTGCCGCCAGATCGCGAAACCGGCTTTCATTCAGCGCCTCGCGCAGGTCCTCGACTGTGTCCGGCATCGCGCCTTCGGACTGAACCAGCTCCAGATCAGCGGACGGAAACGCGGTTTCGGCCTGATCCTGCGCCGCGCGCAAGTGATCCAAGGCCGCCAGCCGCGCCGCGTGGATGCGGTGCCCGGTCTCGGCCATCTGCCCTTCTAACGCGGCATACCAATGGGCATCGCGCACCTGTTCTTTCAGCAGGCGGTTGCGTTCGCGCATTGCCTTTTCATAGGTCAGTGAAGCCTCGGCATGGGCGGGATCAAAACTCAGCGCGATACGGTCCAGAAACCGTCGCCGCCCCTCGGCCCCTTCGATCCAAAGCCGGTCCATCGAAGGGATAAGCCAGACCACCCGCGCCAGCTTGCCCAAGTCGATCTGACTGGCAGCCTTGCCATCAATCCGAACCTGCCGCGCGGCACCACCTTCGGACCATGTCTCGATTTCATAATTCTGCCCCTGCACGGCCAGCAGACCTGACAGCTTCCAGCCCAGCGCCTCAGGGCGACGGGTCATCTCTGCCGCACTCGCCCGCCGCATGCCGCGACCGGGCGAGAACAGAGAAACCGCTTCAAGAATGTTGGTCTTCCCCGCCCCGTTCGGCCCGTGAATCGCAACAGGCCGCCCGTCCAAAGCCAGACGCGCCAGCTTGTGCGAGCGAAAATGCGAGACCGTCAGTTCGGTCAGGGTCAAACCCATGACCCCTCCCTTTCATCAGAAGGTTTCAGCGCGATCAGACACGCATCGGCATGACCACATACACCGCGCTTTGGTCATTGCCTTCGCGCATCAGGGTCGGGTCACCAGCCGAGTTGAACAAGAACACCGCATTCTCACGATCCACCTGCGACGCAATTTCAAGCAAGTACTTCGCGTTGAATCCGATCTCCAGCCGCTCATCGCCATAAGCCACGGCCAGTTCTTCCTCAGCCGCTCCGCTATCGGGCGCATTGACCGACAGAACCAGTTTATCCGCATCCAGCTGCAGTTTCACCGCGCGCGAGCGTTCGGACGAAACCGTCGCAACCCGGTCCACGGCCTGCGCGAATTCGGCAGCATCCACTTCCAACTGGCGCGTGTTGCCCTGCGGAATAACCCGGGTGTAGTCGGGGAAGGTACCGTCGATCACCTTCGAAGTAAGCGTAATATCGGGCGTGGCAAAGCGCACTTTGGTCTCGCTGACCGACACGGCGATGTCCATCTCGTCATCGTCCAGCAGCTTGCGCAGCTCACCCACTGTTTTGCGGGGCACGATCACGCCCGGCATATCTGCCGCGCCGTCGGGCAGGTCCGCGTCGATGCGCGCCAGACGGTGCCCATCGGTCGCCACGCAGCGCAGCACTTTGCCGCCCTCGGACCCATCGGCCACATGCATATAGACGCCATTCAGGTAATAGCGCGTCTCTTCGGTCGAGATTGCAAATTTTGACTTGTCGAACAGCCGACGCAGCAGTGCAGCCGAGGCAGTAAAGTTCGACTGATACTCCGAGGACGCCATCACCGGAAAATCCTCTTTCGGCAGCGTCGCCAGCGAGAAGTTCGACCGCCCGGCCTCGACCGTCAGACGCCCTGCGGCGCTGTCGGCGGTCAGCGTCACCAAAGCCCCATCGGGCAGCTTGCGCACGATTTCATGCAAGGTGGTAGCGGCCACGGTGGTCGCACCGGCCCGTTCGACCTGTGCGGGGGCCTTATCGACCACCTCGATATCCAGATCGGTGGCGCGGAACATGGCTTGATCGCCTTCGGCCTCGATCAGCACGTTGGCAAGGATAGGAATGGTGTTGCGACGTTCCACAACAGATTGGGCCTGAGAAACGGCCTTGAGAAGGGTGCCGCGTTCGATGCTGATCTTCATACCCTCAATTCCTCTGACTTGCGTGCCGAAATGGGCGGGACTGGCACGTTAGCGGTTCCACCCTGAGGCACAAGGATTTTTTATGGATTTCTGAGTCGGATTGCCCAAGGCGTCAAGGGCCGCGTGGCCACGTGGGCACAGTTCATGGCCGACCGTGGAGATTTTCGCACAAGAAAACGCCCCGGGCGTGAGGATCCGGGGCGTTTTGATGTTCATGCGGATGTAACCTACGCTTCGAGTGACCGGCGCAGCATTTCCACGTCTTCGGCGATCTGGCCGTCGGTGGTTTTCAGCTCTTCGATGCGCTTCACACCATGCATAACGGTGGTGTGGTCACGCCCGCCAAAGCGACGACCAATCTCAGGCAGGGATCGGCTGGTCAGCTGTTTGCAGAGATACATGGCTACCTGACGAGGACGGGCATAAGACCGCAGGCGCTTGGGGCCAATAATATCGCTCAGACGGATATTGTAGTAATCCGAAACCTTACGCTGAATTTCCTCGACGGTGATCTTGCGCTCGGACGCGCGCAGTACGTCGGCCAGGCAATCCTGCGTCAGCTCCATGTCGATCTCACGCCCTACGAGCGAGGCAAAGGCAAACAGCCGAGTCAGCGCGCCTTCAAGCACCCGCACATTGGTCGAGATACGGTGGGCCAGAAACTCCAGCACGCCATCAGCGATCTGCAGATCGGGATAGGTGGTGCTGTAATGCTGAACCTTGTTCTGCAAAATGCCCAGACGCAGCTCATAGTCGGTGGGGTGCAGGTCAACGACCAGACCACATTGCAGACGCGACTTCACGCGGTCTTCCAGATCCTTGATCTCACCCGGAGCGCGGTCAGCAGAGATAATGATCTGTTTGTTCTGATCCACCAACGCATTGAACGTATGAAAGAACTCCTCCTGCGTGGAATCCTTGCCCGCGATGAACTGAACGTCATCGACCATGAGCACATCGACCGAACGGAACAGATGTTTGAAATCCATCATTCGTCGTTCACGCAGCGCCTGTACGAACCGGTACATGAACTGTTCCGCCGACAGGTACAGAACATTCAACTCGGGGCGTTTGGTTTTCAGTTCCCATGCAATCGCATGCATCAGGTGCGTCTTACCCAGACCGACACCGCCATACAGAACCAGCGGGTTGAAAGTTACAGGCCCACCTTCCGAGACACGGCGCGCCGCAGCATGCGCCAACTCGTTGGGTTTACCGACCACGAAGCTGTCAAAGGTGAATCGGGCATCCAAAGGCGCCGCTTGCAGTGATTCCAGCGCCTCGCTTGATCCCACGGACATTCGAGGTTCCGGTGTTTGTGCGATCTCTACCGAATTAGTTTCAGCAACATTCGCGGGCCGTGCGGTCGAATTGGCGGCAACCCGAAAGGCCAGTCGCTGGACGGTTTCTCCCGCAGTGTTCATCTCATACAGGATGAGATCTGCAAAATTCTGGCTTACGTAATTGCCCATGAAATTGGTCGGCACCGAGAAAACAGCGACACCGTCCTGGACCTCTTGGAACTGCAGAGGTTCAATCCATGTGGTGTAATTGTTCTTTCCGATCGCCTTGAGCAGTTTGTTTTGCAGTAGTCCCCATTTTTCTTGTGTCATTCAGCGCCTCACGCATCCCATTCTTTATTGGCCTGTCGGCCTTATTTCTATGTCCGGTTCCCCGGTATGCGCGTTCACTCGGACAAAGGGCTCCCACCCACCGAATCAAATAGATTCGGCGCTTTCGTCCTTGACGGCGTGCATAACCAGACGATCAGATGCCCCACAGCAGGGCATCCCTTTTTCGGGTTGCGCAACGCAATCTCAATTTTCGACAGGGCTGGAATCCTGGCCGTGCCAAGTCCCACAGCAGATCAGCAAATCGGTTGTCCCCGAGTTACCAACATTCGCCTCCAGATCATCCTGATGCCCGTCAGTCTGACCAAAGAAACAGCCTGTCCCCCCAAGCGAGTGAATCGCTGACTCAGTGGTAACAAGAGGTCGGCAGTCGCTTCAACGAAACTCTGATATTGACTCGGGTCTGAGCGCGAAAGAATCTCTCGGTTTCGTGAGGACGCGGTATTCTGGCAACAGCACAAAGGGCGCCGCACTGCGCGACGCCCCTTAAATAGTTCAGTCTTTCTTACGTGACCTAGGGTCACCAAAGATCAAATCGCGACTCAGCCAAGCGCTTTGACGCGGGCCGACAGACGCGACATTTTACGCGATGCGGTGTTTTTGTGGAAAACGCCTTTGGTGACGCCGCGCATCAGTTCGGGCTGGGCAGCGCGCAGAGCTGCGGTTGCCGCATCTTTGTCGCCGGATGCGATCGCTTCTTCAACTTTACGCAGATAAGTGCGGATGCGCGAACGACGTGCTTTGTTAATTGCGAAACGCATTTCGTTCTGACGTGCGCGTTTCTTTGCCTGGGGCGAGTTAGCCATGTGTCTCTGACCTTTGTTCGGTACGGTTTTGTCGAAAGCGCGCCACGGAAAATCCGCACCGGATCAGAAATCACGAGTGTGAGTCGGGCCAAGCGGGCCGCACGCGCATGTATAGCGGCGTGTACTATCCAAGTTGCAGGGGTTTGCCAAGCAGATTCTTGGCCGCGCACAGCAGGTATGAAACAGGCGGGCACACGCCCGCCTTTCCCCACCTTGATGGCTTACTTGTCGCGGAACTGCGCCGCGCGCTTTTCCAGAAAGGCTGCCATACCCTCTTTCTGGTCTTCCGTGGCGAACATCGAGTGAAAGACACGGCGTTCGAACAACAACCCTTCGCTTAGCGACACTTCGTAGCTGCGGTTCACGGCCTCTTTCGCGGCAATCGCGCTCAGCTGCGATTTTTCGGCGATCTTTTGGGCTGCGGCCATTGCCTCTTCCAACAGCTTTTTGGCAGGCACGACGCGGCTAACAAGCCCGGCACGCTCTGCCTCTTCTGCGTCCATGAAGCGGCCGGTTAGGTTCATATCCATCGACTTGGACTTGCCCACAAAGCGGGTCAGGCGCTGGCTGCCGCCAAGGCCCGCAATAACGCCAAGATTGATTTCCGGCTGCCCAAACTTTGCGGTATCTGCCGCGATGATGAAATCGCAGATCATCGCCAATTCGCAACCGCCACCCAGCGCATAGCCCGCAACAGCCGCGATTACAGGCTTGCGGATGTCACTGACCCGGTCGTTGATATCCGCGAAAAGGTTCGTGGTGTAGACGTCCACAAAACTCATCTCGGACATTTCCTTGATGTCCGCGCCAGCGGCAAAAGCCTTGTCCGAGCCCGTAATGACGATGCAGCGCACCTTGTCATTCTTGTCGGCGTCTTCCAGCGCTTCGCACAATTCAGCAATCAACTGGCTGTTCAGCGCATTCATTGCGTCCGGCCTGTTGAGTTTCACTAGCGCGACGTGGTCTTCGATTTCGACGATGATCGTCTCAAAAGCCATGAGGTGTAAGCTTCCGGTTGTTCCGTTCAGATACGATTCATTATCACGCGCAAAAGCTGGATCAAGTTATCTTTGGCATTGCGCGCAATAGAAGGATGAGCGACCGGACTGAGTGATTCTTTTTATGGCGGCACCGCAACCTTCGGTGCGGCAGGGTTCGCCTTCGCGGCCATAAACGTCAAAGCTGTGCTGAAAATATCCAAGTTCTCCATCGGCTTGACGGAAATCACGCAAGGATGACCCCCCAGCCCGGATAGCGTCTTGCAGAACCTGCCGAACGATCGGAACAAGGGCCGCAACTCGGTGCACCGAAATCTGCCCGGCTTTGCGACGTGGCGACACACCGGCGCGATAAAGCGCCTCGCACACGTAGATATTCCCCAATCCGGCAACGATTCCCTGATCCAGAAGCGCTGATTTGACCGGCGTGTTCTTGCCTTTGAACGCATCAACCAAGTGCTGTTCGTGGAAGTCATTGCCCAAGGGTTCCGGCCCCAGAACCGACAGCAACTTGTGGTCCTCGGCCGTTGCAGTGGGCAGCAGATCCATCGCACCGAACCGGCGCGGGTCATTAAATGTCACCCGTGCGCCATTGGCCATGTGAAATACAACATGATCGTGCTTTTCCGGCATCGGATGATCATGCACGAATTGCCCCAGCGGATCGCCCGACACGGTCATCCGCCCGGACATGCCAAGATGGATCAACAGGGTTTCGCCACTGCCAAGATCAGCCAGAATGTACTTTGAACGCCGCCGCAACCTGTCCACGCGCTGGCCTGTCAAGCGTTCGGCCATTCGATCCGGAAAAGGCCAGCGCAGGTCCGGGCGGTTCACGTCCGCCCGTTCGATCACCACGCCTTCCATCGCGGGGCTCAGCCCACGGCGGACCGTTTCGACTTCGGGAAGTTCCGGCATGTGCTCTCCTGATTTGCTGCCAGCGCTTGTTCCAGCGCCTGCACCATTTCATCATGTCCGGTAACATATTTCAGAATACGCGCTGTCTTCCCATCTGAAAAACGCAGCACGTAGTTCCCATTGTGCCTCAATCTGATCTGGCAGAGCTTATTCAGGTCATAGGTCCGACGCTGAAACAGCGGACTCATGGTCGTCACCTCGGCCCCATCGATCGAAGTTGAATTGGCCAGATGATAGATCAATGTGTAGATCACCAACCCAACAAGTCCCAGCTTGATCAGCACCGCAGTTTCAGCATCCTTGACGGGGATGAAGATCTCGTTCGGAGCCAGCTCGGGCCTGATGAACCCGATAAAGAACAAAACGGCCAACACCAAAATCGTAACAACGATAACGCCCGGCGTCGTGCGAAATGTCATGCGGGTCAGAGAGCGTTGTGCAGGTCTTTCGCTGCCGGCGCGCAGCATTGATTCTTCCAATATATCCTTGGGGAAATGACGTGCTGCGGCGTCCATCTTGTCACCGAACCCTTTCGCCCGATGGAATCGCATGAAAGTTTGAAAAACGGCACGAACGCGCCAGATAATAAAGGCAAATGACAGGACCACGCCTGATACGGCCACTAAACTCGAATAATTCGACATTTGAATCTAACTTCTTCTAAAACTATCTGCATCTTACACCGCGACTAAGGAAAATATGTGGCACGCTGGACGGTTCCGTGCACCTGCTACCTTTTCGCGCGATTGTCTTCCCCGCCGCGCGGCCTATAAGGATGAGCAACACTGACAAAGGCGTCTTTCATGTCCGACTCCAACGACAAAACCACACATTTTGGATTCGAAACCGTGCCCGAGGCGGAAAAAGCGGGCCGCGTGCAGGGCGTTTTCAACTCGGTCGCGTCAAAATACGACGTGATGAATGATGTTATGTCGATGGGCATCCACAGGGTCTGGAAAGACGCGATGATGGACTGGCTGGCCCCGCGCCCCGGTCAACGGCTGCTGGACGTGGCAGGTGGTACCGGAGACATATCATTTCGCTTTCTCAAACGCGCGGGCCACGGCCACGCCACCGTTCTGGACCTGACCGAGCCGATGCTGGTCGAAGGCCGCCAGCGCGCCGAGGCTGATCAGATGTCTGACAGCCTGAACTGGGTGGTGGGCGACGCGATGTCCCTGCCCTTCGAGGATAACACCTTTGACGTCTACACGATCTCGTTCGGCATCCGGAATGTGACCCGCCCGCAAGAGGCGTTGAACGAAGCCTATCGCGTGCTGAAGCCCGGCGGCCGCCTGATGGTGCTGGAATTCAGCCAACTGCCCAATGACGGTCTGCAAAAGCTCTATGATCTCTACAGTTTCAACGTCATCCCGCGCATGGGCAAGCTGATCGCCAATGATTACGACAGCTATCAGTATCTGGTGGAATCGATCCGCAAATTCCCTGATCAGGAGACGTTCCTGAACATGGTTCGCATCGCTGGGTTCGAAAACGCCAAATACCGCAATCTCAGCATGGGTATCGCCGCGCTGCATTCCGGCTGGAAAATCTAAATGCGGGGTCCTCACAACATCATTCGCCTGATCCGCACAGGCGCCACGCTAGAGCGCACGGGCGCCATGAACGTGGTTCTGGACGCGTTCGAAGCCCCACGCGCGCTGCGCTTTGTGGCCCACGCTCTGGGCAAGCCGTTTCAATGGCTGGGATACAAGGGCGATCCGGACATGCCGCCCGCCACCCGCGCCCTGACGGCGCTGGGTCCGGCCTATATCAAATTCGGTCAGGTGCTTTCGACCCGTCCCGATGTTGTCGGGAACGAACTGGCGGAACAGCTGCGGGTTCTGCAAGACAAGCTGCCGCCTTTTTCCCAGGCCGAAGCCATGGCCGAGGTCGAAAAGGAACTGGGCCAGCCCGTATCCGAGATCTTCGACGATTTCAGCGACCCGATCGCCGCCGCCTCAATCGCGCAGGTCCACAAGGCGAAACTGTCCAGCACCGGCGAAGACGTCGCCGTCAAAGTCCTGCGCCCCGGCATCGAGCGTGCCTTCCGCAAGGATGTGGATGCGTTCTATTTCGCCGCCCGCATCGTACAGCTCTGCGCCCCCGGTGCCCGCCGCCTGCGCCCGATGGAGGTGGTCGAACATTTCGACGGCGTCGTGCGCGGTGAACTGGACCTGCGCCTTGAAAGCGCCGCAGCCTCGGAATACGCCGCCAACACCAAGGATGACGAAGGCTTCTGGTTGCCGCCGGTGGTGTGGTCCCTGTCCGCGCGACGGGTGATGACGCTCAGCTGGGCCGACGGCATTGCGCTCGGCGACAATGACGCGCTGGATGCAGCCAGCCACAACCGCCGCGATCTGGGCGAGCGTGTCCTGCGCCTGTTCCTGCTGCACGCGCTGCGCGATGGCTTTTTTCACGCCGATATGCACCAGGGCAACCTCAAGGTCGCCGCCAATGGGGATATCATCGCCTATGATTACGGCATCATGGGCCACATCGACGAATACACCCGCCGGGTATACGCAGAGATCCTCTTTGGCTTCATTCGCCGCGACTATAAGCGCGTGGCCGAGGTGCATTTCGAGGCCGGCTATGTCCCCGCCAACCAGGACGTCGACGAATTCGCCCGCGCCCTGCGCGCTGTCGGAGAACCCATCTTCGGCATGGACGCCACCCATATTTCGATGGGCCGCCTGCTGAACTACCTTTTCGAAGTCACCGAACGTTTTGGCATGGAAACCCGGACCGAACTGATCCTGCTTCAACGCACAATGGTTGTGGTTGAAGGCGTCGCGCGGTCACTGGACCCGCATATCAATATCTGGGAAGTCGCCCGCCCCGTGGTCGAGGATTACATCAAGAAGTCCATAGGCCCGCGCGCGGCCCTTCGCGATTTCGGCAAAACCGCCATGGTCCTGGCTCGTTTCGGTCCCCGTCTACCAGCTCTGGTCGAAAACGCCTTGATCGCGCAAACCCAAAAAGACCAACCTAAAACTTCCCGCCTCTGGTCTGTCGCACTGCCCGCAACCTTAGGCGCAGGCGCAGGCGCAGGTCTTGTCCTGATCGCGATGGCGTTCAGCTAAAACCGATCCGCCTCTTCATCTGGCTAAAAATATCCTCGGGGGGGAATCGCGCCCAAAGGCGCGATGGGGGGCAGACAGCCCCCCACCATCATCTCAACTCAGATACGCTCAAAGGCAATGGCGATACCCTGACCGCCGCCGATGCACATGGTGACCAACGCTTTGGATCCACCGACCCGCTCCAGCTCGTACAGAGCTTTCAGCGTGATGATCGCACCGGTTGCACCAACGGGGTGACCCAACGCAATCGCACCACCGTTCGGGTTCACTTTGGCCGCGTCCAGACCCAGCTCTTTGTTGACGGCCAGCGCCTGCGAGGCAAAGGCTTCGTTGCTTTCGATCACATCGAAATCTTCGACCGACAGGCTGGTGCGGGCCAACAGGTTTTGCACCGCTGGCACCGGACCAATGCCCATCACCTCGGGGCGCACTCCGGCGTGGCCGTACCCCAGAATACGCGCCCTGGGCTTCAAACCCGCCTTTTCAGCCGCGTCAGCCGTGGCCAGAACCATCGCCGCCGCCCCGTCATTGATGCCCGACGCATTGCCTGCTGTCACCCGACCATCTTTCTTGAACGCCGGGCGCAGACCGGACAGTGCTTCGATCGAGGTCGCCTTGGGATGCTCGTCGACCATGAAATCAACCATGTCGCGCTTGACCTTGACCTGAACCGGTGTGATCTGGCTTTGAAAGTATCCGGCCTCAATCGCCGCAGCGGCGCGGGTCTGGCTGGTCAGGGCGAATTCATCCATCTGCTCGCGCGTGACCTGATGCTCATCAGCGACGTTCTCAGCCGTCACACCCATATGGCCGGTGCCAAAGGGGCAGTTCAGCGCACCCAGCATCATGTCCAGCGACTTGATATCGCCCATCTTCGCACCCCAACGTGCCTGCTGCAGGATGTAGGGGCTGCGCGACATGCTTTCGGCACCACCGGCCACGGCAAATTCGGCATCGCCCAGCATCAGCGACTGCACCGCCGACACAATCGCCTGCGCCCCCGATCCACACAGACGGTTCACGTTCATCGCGGGGGTTTCGACCGGGATACCTGCCTGTTTGGCCGACGCACGCGACAGATACATGTCGCGCGGTTCGGTGTTGATCACATGACCAAACACAACGTTGCCAATCTGGCCGCCTTCGACGCCCGATTTCTCCATCGCAGCCTCGGTCACAACGGTCGCCAGATCAATCGGCGCGGTCGAGGCCAGCGCCCCGCCAAACGTCCCAACCGCCGTGCGGGCCCCATCCAGAATGACGATATCTTTCATGTCTCTTCTCCTTGTGGATTTGGCGGCACTATTACGTCCAGTTGGTGCGTTGTCCTATACGACGTACCGTCACAAGCAGAATTGACAACCCATCGTGAAAAGCGCATCAGATTCCGCCATGACGGAAAACACAGACGATATCCTGACACGCCTGCCCGCCCGCCTGAAAGAGGCCCGCCGTGCCAAGGGTCTGTCGCTTGAGGCTGTGGCCAATCTCAGCGGCGTGTCCCGTTCCATGGTCAGCCAGATCGAACGGGGCGAGAGCAGCCCGACCATCTCGACCCTGTGGAATCTAACCCGCGCCCTGCAGGTGGATTTCGCGGGCCTGCTGGAAGAGGCCAACGCCGCCGATCACATCGAAGTGCTGCGCCGCGCCGAGGTTCCCAGCATCGACAATATGGGTCAGAACTGCCGCATCCGCATCCTGTCCCCGCCTGAAGAGGCCGGAGGGCATGAGGTCTATGATATCCAGTTCGAGGCCAAAGGCGCTTTGACCAGCAAACCCCATGCACGCGGCGCGCGCGAGCAATTGACAGTGCTTGAGGGGGCAGTCCACGTGACCTCAGGCACCGCCGTCCACAGCCTGAACGAGGGCGATACCGCCCGCTACGCCGCAGATGTTGCGCATTCGATTGTGTCGGACGGCCCGGCCCGCGTGTTTCTGATCGTGAAAAACGCCTGATACAGACTCTAATTCCGACTTCACGGATTTTTTTCTCAAATATTGTAATTCCCCCATTTGGGAATTACGTCCGTTATGTTAGATATGCGACTCAGATAACCGGAGGCCGCCATGGCAGATGCATTCCTGTCCCACATCTCGGACACCCTCGCGCAGATCGAATCTGAGGGATTGTATAAACGCGAACGCATGATCACCTCGCCCCAGGGCGGTGAGATTACGGTGGGCGACAAACAGGTCATCAACCTGTGCGCCAACAATTATCTGGGCCTGGCGGATCACCCCGCGCTGATTGATGCCGCGAAGGCCGCGATGGAGCCCAAAGGGTTCGGCATGGCCTCGGTCCGCTTTATCTGCGGCACGCAGGACATTCACCGCGAGCTGGAACAAAAGCTGGCTAAATTCCTGAACAAGGACGACGCGATCCTGTTCGCCGCCTGTTTCGATGCAAACGGAGGGCTGTTCGAGCCTTTGTTAGGGCCTGAAGATGCGATTATTTCAGACAGTCTGAACCATGCCTCGATCATTGACGGGGTGCGGCTGTGCAAGGCGAAGCGCTATCGCTATCTTAACAACGACATGAACGACCTCGAAGCCTGGTTGAAACAGGCACGCGCGGATGGGGCGCGGCACATCATGATCGCGACCGATGGCGTGTTTTCGATGGATGGCTATCTGGCCAATCTGCCCAAAATCCGCGAGCTGGCCGACAAATACGACGCCATTGTTATGGTCGATGACTGCCACGCCACCGGTTTCATGGGGCCGAACGGTGCGGGCACGCCGGATCACTTCGGTGTCGAGGTGGATATTCTGACGGGAACCTTGGGCAAGGCACTTGGGGGGGCAATCGGCGGTTATATCGCCGGGCCGCAGCCAGTGATCGACCTGCTGCGGCAGCGGGCGCGGCCCTATCTGTTCTCGAACTCGCTGCCGCCGTCGATTGTCGCTGCCGGGCTTGAGGCCATTCGCCTTGTCGAAGAAGGTGCGGACCTGCGTACTCGGCTGTTTGAAAACGCAAATTACTGGCGGGAAGGTCTGGAAAAACTGGGCTTTGACCTGCTGCCCGGCGAACACCCGATCATCCCGGTGATGCTGGGTGAGGCGACGCTGGCGCAGGAGATGGCCAACAGGCTGTTTGACGAGGGTGTCTATGTCTCGGGCTTTTTCTTCCCGGTTGTCCCTCGCGGGCAGGCGCGGATCAGAACCCAGATGAACGCAGCGTTGACCCGCGACGAGTTGGACCGCGCCTTGGCCGCGTTTGGCAAGGTCGGCAAGGAATTGGGAGTGATTTCGTGATCCTACCCTCTGTAATCGACGCGATTGGGAATACCCCGCTTGTAGACCTGTCACGGGTTTGTCAGCACTTGGATCTGGACGGGCGCATTCTGGCCAAACTGGATTACCTGTTGCCGGGGTTCTCGAAAAAAGACCGCGCCGCGAGGTCGATCATCGAACTGGCCCGCGCGGATGGCACCCTGTCACCGGGGCAGACGGTCGTTGAGCTGACCTCGGGCAACATGGGCACCGGGCTGGCGATTGTCTGCGGCATACTGGGGCATCCTTTTGTAGCGGTGATGAGCGCCGGAAACTCGGTCGAGCGCGCGCGCATGATGCGCGCCTTGGGGGCCGAAGTCGTGATCGTGCCGCAAGCCGAGGGCAGCAAACCTGGCGAGGTATCGGGCGCAGATCTGGCGCTGGTGGATGAGACCGCACAACGCATCACGGCCGAGCGCGACGCTTTTCGGGCTGATCAATTCGGCCATTCCGGCAATCCCAAATCCCACGCAACCGGCACTGGACCCGAAATCTGGGAGCAATCAGGCGGCACCGTCACGGCCTTTTGCGATTTTGCGGGCTCTGGCGGTACTCTGGCCGGGGCCGCGGCTTTTCTCGCAGCGCATGGCGTGCGCTGCTACGCCGTGGAACCCGAAGGCGCGCGGGCCATCGCTGGCGAAGCCATCACCAACCCCGATCACCCAATCCAAGGCGGCGGATACGCAATGGATGATCTAGTTCACCTGAACCGTATCTCATTGGCCGGGCATCTGTCCGTATCAGACGACGCGGCGCGGGATGGGGCGCGGTTACTGGCCCGAACGGAAGGCATTTTCGCGGGCTACTCGGCGGGCGCGAACCTTGCCGGAGCGATCGAACTGCTGCGCAGCCCGGAAAAGGGCGGCTGCGTTGCGATTGTGATGTGTGACAGCGGGTTGAAATACCTGTCGACCGATTTGTGGGAGTAATCCGATGCGACCCAACACCATGAAAGCGCTTGAGAAATCCAAACCTGAAGAGGGCCTGTGGATGGTGCAGGCCCCGGTGCCCGAGATCGGCCCAGATGAAGTTCTGATCCGCATCAACAAGACTGGCATCTGCGGCACCGACATTCATATCTGGAACTGGGATGAATGGGCCTCGGCCACGGTGCCAGTTCCGATGATCACTGGCCATGAATTCGCCGGTGAGATCGTGGAATTGGGGCGCAACGTAACCGGTCTGGCAGTCGGCCAAAGATGCTCGGGCGAGGGGCATTTGATCACCAACGACAGCCGTCAAAGCCGCGCGGGCAAGTTCCATCTGGACCCCGGCACGCGCGGAATTGGCGTGAACGAACAGGGTGCCTTTGCCCAATACCTGAAACTGCCCGCCTTTAACGTGGTGCCGCTGCCCGACGATATCCCGGATGAGATCGGGGCAATCCTCGATCCGTTGGGCAATGCCGTTCACACCGCGCTCAGCTTTGATTTGCTGGGCGAGGATGTTCTGATCACCGGCGCTGGCCCCATCGGCATAATGGCTGCAGCCGTGGCCCGCCATGCCGGTGCGCGCCATGTGGTGATCACCGATATCAATCCCGACCGCCTGAAACTGGCCGAACATGTGGTGCCAACCGTGCGCAGCGTCGATGTCTCGAAGGAAGACCTGCAAGATGTCATCGCGCATCTTGGTATGACGCAGGGGTTCGATGTGGGCCTGGAAATGTCCGGTTCGCAAGCCGCGCTGGACCAGATGGTCGAGGCACTGGTGATGGGCGGCAAGATCGCTCTGCTGGGGATTCCGCCAGGCAAATCGCCCGTCGACTGGTCGCGCATCGTATTCAAAGCGATCACCATCAAGGGCGTCTATGGCCGCGAGATGTTCGAGACCTGGTACAAGATGATCGCCATGCTGCAGAACGGACTGGATGTCAGCCGGGTGATCACGCACCAGATGAAAGTCGACGACTTTGCCGACGGCTTCGCCGCAATGAAATCCGGCCAATCGGGCAAGGTGGTGTTAGACTGGACCTGACGCTGGATAGTTGCAAAATGACGCCTTAGACAGGTGCGAAATACCGCATCAAGGGGGCGTCATGAGCGACAAGACTGACAGATATCTGGAACGTGGGATCGAAGCATCCCTTGTGACCGATTTCACCCAGACGCACCGCAAGAGCTATGGTGACTTCCTTCAGCTCAAGACGCTGTTGAACCTGCAGAAAACCTTTCAAGACCCGGCCCAACCCGATGAGATGCTTTTCATCATCATCCATCAGGTCAGCGAGTTGTGGCTGAAGCTGATGCACCACCAACTGGTCGAGGTGCGCCACTTTCTGCAACAGGACGACTTCGGCCCGGCAATGAAAAACCTTGACCGGGTGAAGGCAATCCAGCGGCAGTTGATCGCCGCGTGGGAAACCCTGCTGACCATGACCCCGGCCGATTACATGACCTTCCGGCAGGCCCTTGGCAGCTCATCGGGGTTCCAAAGCTATGGCTACCGACAGATCGAGTTCATTCTGGGCAACAAGGACGCCGCGACCCTGAAAGTGCACGCACATGACCCCGAAGTGATGCAGATGCTGACCGCCGCGCTGACCAAACCTTCGCTCTATGACGAAGTGCTGCAGATGATGGCGCGGCAGGGATTTGATGTTCCCGATGACCTGCTGAACCGCGACTATGCGCAGCCCTATTCAGGTGATCCGCGTGTTGTGAAACTGTGGGTGCAAGTGTTCCGCAACACGGATAAGCACTGGGATCTGTATGCGCTGGCCGAAAAACTGATGGATGTGGAATCGCTGTTCCAGCGCTGGCGCTTTGACCATGTCACCGCGGTCGAGCGTGTAATTGGAAACCAACCCGGCACTGGCGGGTCCAGCGGCGTGTCCTTCCTGCGCAAAGCCTTGGATTTGCGGTTCTTTCATGATCTCTACGATGTGCGCACCGAATTGATGTATGCGGATCAGGAGTAGCCCATGCTGTACCGAGGTTTCACCCAGGCCGAACTGGATCAGGAATACTCTCCCCGGTCGATGATCGGCGGCGACTTGACACCCTATCTGAACAGTTACGCCGCGCTCAGTGCGCAGTACCGGGCGCAGATGGATGTGATCGGCAACGTTTCATACGGGGACAGTACCGCACAGGTTCTGGATTTCTTCCCCGCGAAAGGCGCAGGTGCGCCACTGCATGTGTTCATCCACGGAGGATACTGGCAAGCCCTAAGTCAGCTCGAATCGGCAATGATGGCCCCTGCGTTGGTTGAAGCCGAGTACTCCTTTGCGACTCTCAATTACACACTGGCCCCAGATGCGCGGATCGGTGACATGATCGACGAGTGCCGAAACGCCCTGCTTTGGTTAGCCGCCAACGCGCCTGACTTGGGGTTTGATCCGTCACGAGTCACCCTGTCCGGCCACAGTGCAGGGGCGCAACTGGCGAGTATGGTCATGGCGACCTCAGCCGATGCGCTGGCCCGCGCGGGGCTGCGGGTGCGCGACGTGATCCTGATCAGCGGCGTCTATGATCTGGAACCGATCAGTCTAACGCCTGTGAACGAACCCTTACAACTGACACCAGTTGAGGTGCACGACCTGTCGCCCATCCGACACCTCCCGGCCCCCGGCCCCCGCTATCGCGTGACCGTGGGTGAGCGCGACACACCCGAATTCATCCGTCAAAGCCGAGACTATGCCGAGTTGCTTCGAAAGGCCGGGCATTCGGTCAGCTTCGATCTGCAAAACGGGGTGCAGCATTTTGACATCATCATGCATCCGGCGACGTTCTTGGCAGCACCGCGTTAGGGATACGGTCGGGGTTTGGGATAAATTCGGTAACTATCTGCCTTGCCCTGACGTGCTGATCACGGCTGTTTTCCCTATTGCGACGCTGTTGGGTCTTTCATACCGATCGTTATATTCAACGACGACCGTGCCCAAGGGGTCTGGATGCCATCCGTTTCACTGATCACATCCGTGCGCACCTCTTCGAACATCTGTTCCAAAGGCCGGCCCGAGGTTCTGATGGCACGCGCAATCGCGGCGGTGTAAGGGCTGTTTGTTCCGGTCCCGTCCAAGGCAACTTCGCCGGGCCCTGTCGCATACGCGATCAGATTGTTGGTGCGCGCAGTCATACGTGCAAGCCCGTCACCTACATCCAGATTCACGTCCGCTTTGCCACCAAATGGATTGTCGCGACAGGCATCCAAAATCATAACGCTAACCGCCTGTGGTGTATGAATGCGGTCCAGAACCCATTCTGCCGGAACAGCTTGGCCTGCAATGTCGGCCTCGGACTGAATGTTTACATCAAGGGGAAGAAGATAGTTGAAACCATCACTGCGTACGCCGTGCCCCGCGAAGTAGAACACAGCCAGCGCCTCGGAACCCGCCGCACGTACCTTGCTGGCAAACGTATCAACTTCACCCGTCATCTCATCAAGGCTCGCATCCGTCAGCGTCGTGACCTCAAATCCTGCGCCCCGTAACTCATCGCTCATCAGGCGCGCATCGTTCACAGGATTATCAAGCGCCGGGACACTTGTGTAACCGGCATTGCCGATCACCAAAGCAAACCGTTCGTGCGCAGCAGACGGCCCAACGGACAGCGCGATGAAGAAGAGGAATACCGCAAGAAAACGCATCAATTGAATCTCCGAGTTATATCAAACCAAAGACGTCAACCGATCTCTTCCCGGCCGATAGCAGTTGCACGTTCTCGGTCTTTACGCGTAACAAATCAGACCCAGGCATCCAGTGTCTATATGTTTAGGACAACTATGCCTCGCCCTGTCGAATTCAGGTGCGTGTTGATTGGAACGAGAGCAAGGATGCTTTGCTTGAGTGCACTAAATGTACCCAGAAAGCCCCGAATTTCTTCGCTGTAACCCCCCAAAAGAAAAACAGCGGCCCCAAAGGACCGCTGTTTTCTGATTTCTTTACCGTAGCGGATCAATCTAGCGTCCGCGTGACCTCTTCGCGCTCGAAGATTTCGATCACGTCGCCCGCGCGGATATCGTCGTAGTTTTCGAACGCCATACCGCATTCCTGACCCGACTGAACCTCGGCCACTTCGTCTTTGAAGCGCTTGAGCGTCTTCAGCGTGCCTTCGTGAATCACCACGTTGTCGCGCAGCAGGCGGACGCCCGCGGAACGACGGGCCACACCCTCGGTGACCAGACAGCCAGCAACCTTGCCGACGCCGGTGACCTTGAAGACTTCGCGGATCTCGGCGTAACCGATGAACTTTTCGCGGATCTCGGCGCTCAGCAGGCCCGAGGCTGCCGCTTTCACGTCATCCACGAGGTCATAGATCACCGAGTAATAGCGGATTTCCACACCCTTCTGGTTCGCAGTGTTCCGCGCCGAGGCGTTCGCACGGACGTTGAAGCCGAGGATAGGTGCACCGGATGCTTCGGCAAGGCCGACATCAGTCTCGGTAATCGCACCAACGCCAGAATGCAGCACGCGCACGCGTACCTCATCGTTGCCGATTTTCTCCATCGCCTGAACGATGGCCTCAGCCGAGCCCTGAACGTCTGCTTTCATCAGAATTGGCAGTTCGTTGACGTTCTCGTCTTCCTTGGCCTTCTGCATCAGCTGCTCAAGGGTCGTTGCAGCGCCAGCGGCAGCACGTTTGTCCTTGGCGGCCTGTTCGCGGTATTCGGCGATCTCACGGGCTTGTGCTTCGGTCTCGGTCACGTTCAGAACGTCGCCCGCTTCGGGTGTGCCGTTCAGACCCAGAACCTCGACCGGAACCGAGGGGCCAGCTTCCTTCACGCGGTCGCCCTTGTCGTTGATCAGCGCACGGACCTTACCGTATTGCTCACCCACAACGAAGATATCGCCCTGACGCAGCGTGCCGGTCTGAACCAGAACGGTGGCGACGGGGCCACGGCCCACATCCAGCTGCGCCTCGATCACGGCACCTTGGGCGGCGCGGTCGGGGTTGGCTTTCAGTTCCAGAATCTCGGATTGCAGCGCGATGGCCTCCAGCAGCTCATCCAGACCCTGACCGGTGATAGCAGAGACTTCAACGTCCTGAACCTCACCGGACATTTTCTCGACGATCACTTCATGCTGCAGCAGATCGGTACGCACCTTGTCCGGATTCGCATCTGGCTTGTCGACCTTGTTGATCGCCACGATCATCGGCACGCCGGCCGCTTTGGCGTGGTTGATCGCCTCGATCGTCTGGGGCATCACGGCGTCATCCGCCGCAACCACCAGAACCACGATATCCGTGACCTGAGCACCGCGCGAGCGCATCGACGTAAACGCCGCGTGGCCCGGAGTGTCCAGGAAGGTCAGCGTGGTGCCGCCTTCGGTTTTCACCTGATAGGCGCCGATATGCTGGGTGATACCACCGGCCTCACCGGCAACAACGCGCGCGTCGCGGATTGCGTCCAACAGCGAGGTCTTACCGTGGTCAACGTGACCCATGATGGTGATGACCGGCGGACGCGGCTGCAGATCGTCTTCGCTGTCTTCGACCTCTTTGATAACGTCTTCCACGTCCGAGTCCGAAACACGTGTGACCTTGTGGCCAAATTCTTCGATGATCAGTTCCGCAGTGTCAGCGTCGATGGTCTGGTTCTGCGTGACCATCATGCCCATCTGCATAAGCGATTTGACAACGTCAGCCACACGCTCGGCCATACGGTTGGCCAGCTCCGAGACCATGATCGCCTCGGGCAACTGAACGTCGCGGATCACCTTTTCGCGTTCAACCGAACCACCCATGGCTTTCTGACGCGCGCGCTCTTGCTTGCGCTTCATGGCGGCCATCGAGCGTTGGCGGTTGCCCTCGCCACCAGTGGCCTGACCCAGTGTCAGCTTGCCCGAACGGCGGTTGTCGTCGCGGCCTTTGCCACGACCACGCTGATCACGCTCGCGGTCCTGCTTGCGCGGAGCAGCCGCAGGCGCAGGCTTGCTGGCCGGGCTGCGGGCGGCTTTGGGTTCTTCAGGGGCCGGGGCGGCAGCGGCACGTTTGGCGGCTTCTTCCGCCTCTTTGCGCTTGCGCTCTTCCTCTTCGGCCTTGGCGCGGGCTTTCTCTTCGGCCTCGCGCTGTTCGCGTTCCTTGGCTTCCTGCTCGGCACGGCGACGGGCGCGTTCTTCTTCACGCGCTCTTTCAGCAGCCTCGCGGGCGGCGGCCTCTTCGGCCTCGCGCGCCTTGGCGGCCTGCAGCGCCTTCATCCGGCGTGCCATTTCGGCGTCGGAGATCCCGGCAGGACGGCGCGACGGATCGCCCGAGGGCGTTGCTCCGCCACCCGGCTTTCCGGCACCCGGCTTGGGGACCACCACGCGTTTGCGTTTGGTTTCCACCACGACATTCTTGGTGCGTCCGTGGCTGAAACTCTGTTTCACATTTCCGGGGCGTGCCCCGCCACGAAGACCCAATGTCTTTTTGCCGTCACTATCGCTCATAAAGCTTCTTACCCTTCCGTGCGGCCCTTGCCGCCGTCATCCGTTTCGCGCAAGCCACGCAGGCGCTGCGCTTCCTCTACAACACGTTTGGCGAGTCCGCCAGAGGCCAGCGCCGCATGAATCACGGTTTGGCGCCCAAATGCCGCCCCCAATTCGTCCGCTGTCAGCCATCCGATGTATTTTCCGAAGTGCGGCGTGCTGAGTTTCGACTTGCCGCGCCCCGATCCATCGCTGGCCTGAATCAGTACCTGAGCCTCTTCCCGGTCCAGCCACGTCTTGACCTTTTCATACCCGGCGACCGCGTCACCGGACTTGCGCGCCAGGCTGATCAACTCGATCACCCGCCGCGCGACTTGCTTTTCAACCTCATCCGCCAGGTCCGTTTGCGCAGTCGCCTGCGTCTTGAACCCGCGCGAGAACAGCTTCTTGCCAACGGCCTTGTCCAGCGCGGCACGATCCGCCGCCACATAGACCCCGCGCCCCGGCAGTTTTGCCGCAACATCGGGAAAGACCTGACCGTCCGGCCCCATCACAAAGCGGATCAGCCCGTATTTGGGCTGAACCTCACCCGTGGCGATGCACTTGCGTTCGGGTCCGTCCGACCGATCCTTATGGACGCCACCGCGACCCATTCACGCCACCCCGAGGCCCTGAGATCAGGCCTCGGCCTCCTCTTCGATCTCGCCTTCTTCGTCGGCTTGCTCCAACTCGGCCGGGTCCACCCAGCCCAGCATGATCCGTGCCGTCATGACCAAGTCCTGTGCCTCTTCCAGCGTCACGCCGAAAGGTTCCAGAACACCATCATCCTTGATGCGCTCGCCGTCGACCGTGGTCCAGCCACCGGCCAGTTCCCAGTCGGCGCAGGTGGCGAAGTCTTCCAGAGTCTTCACGTCATCCTTGGCCAGCGCCTCTACCATCTGGGGTGTGAGGCCTTCGAATTCAATAAGGCTGTCCTCCGCGCCCAGCGCACGGGCTGCGTCCAGAGCCGCCTTGGCCTGTGCTTCCAGGAATTCACGCGCGCGGGTTTGCAGTTCCTGCGCGGTGCCTTCGTCCACACCGTCGATGACCAGCAGTTCATCCAGCTCGACATATGCCACCTCTTCGAGGTTGGTAAAGCCTTCAGACACCAGCAGTTGTGCGAAGAATTCGTCCAGATCCAGCGTTTCCATGAACAGCTGGGTGCGGGCTTCGAATTCCTTCTGGCGACGCGCCGATTCTTCGGCTTCGGTCATGATGTCGATGTCCAGACTGGTCAGTTGGCTGGCCAGACGCACGTTCTGACCGCGGCGACCGATTGCCAGCGAGAGCTGCTCCTCGGGCACCACAACTTCGATTTTGCCGGCTTCTTCATCCAGAACCACCTTGGACACTTCGGCGGGCTGCAGCGCGTTCACAAGGAAGGTCGGCTGATCTTCGTTCCACGGGATGATGTCGATCTTTTCACCCTGCAGCTCGTTCACAACCGCCTGCACACGGCTGCCGCGCATACCAACGCAGGCACCGACAGGGTCGATCGAGCCGTCATAAGAGATCACGGCGATCTTGGCGCGCGAACCGGGGTCGCGGGCCACGGCCTTAACCTCGATGATGCCGTCGTAAATCTCCGGCACTTCCATCTTGAACAGCTCGGCCATGAATTCCGGCGCGGTGCGCGACAGGAAGATCTGGTGGCCACGAACCTCGCGGCGAACCTCTTTGATGTAGGCGCGCACGCGGTCGTTGGGGCGATAGCTTTCGCGGCCGATCTTGTCGTTGCGACGCAGAACGGCCTCGGCCCCGCCAAGATCGACGATGACATTGCCAAATTCTTCGCGCTTGACCGCACCGTTGATGATGGTGCCTGCGCGATCCTTGAACTCTTCGTACTGGCGATCACGTTCCGCTTCGCGGACCTTCTGCAGGATCACCTGCTTGGCCGATTGCGCCGCAATACGGCCCATTTCAACCGGGGGAACTTCTTCGACGAAGACGTCACCGACCTCGGGGTTTTCCATGTACTGCTTGGCTTGTTCGACAGTGAACTCGGCCTGATAGTTTTCCAGCTCTTCATCCTCAACCACGGTGCGGACGCGGGTAAAGGTCGCCTTACCTGTCTTGCGGTCGATGCTGACACGGATGTCCATCTCGGCGCCGTAGCGGCTCTTGGCGGCACGGGCGAGCGATTCTTCCATCGCTTCGACAACCAGACCGGGGTCGATCATCTTTTCGCGGGCCACGGCCTCGGCGGTCTGCAGCAGCTCCAGCTGGTTGGCTGAGGTGATTGCCATCAGTTCGTCTCCTCTTCGGACCCTTCGGTCTCAATCTCGTCGAAAGCGTTTTCGTTCAGGGCACCGGCGTCTTTGCGCTGGCGCAGCATTTCCTTGATCAGGTCATCGGTCAAAACCAGCTTGGCGTCGCTCAACCAGTCGAATTGCAGACCGATTGTGATCGTCTCAGACCCTTCGGGAATGTTGATCAGAACCTCATCCCCTTCGATCCCGGCCAATTCGCCCTTAAAGCGGCGACGGCCGTCGATCAGCTCGGCGGTTTCGATCTTGGCCTCATAGCCTTCGAACATCTCAAAATCCTTGAGACGGGTCAGAGGCCGGTCGATACCGGGGCTCGACACCTCAAGCGTATAGGCGTCCAGAATCGGGTCCTCGACATCCAGCGAAGCGCTGACGGCGTTGGAAATCTCGGCGCAGTCATCCACTTCGATGCCGCCATCGGGCTTATCGGCCATGATCTGCAGCGTGGTGGTCTTGCCGCTCATCAAGCGAATACGGACAAGCTCATACCCCAGATCCTCGATCACGGGGGTGATGATCTCGGCCAGTCGCCGGTCGATGGCAGCTTTGGCAATCAGGTCGTTTGTCATTCAGATCTCTACCCTTCAATCGGGCACAAAAAAACGGGCGCGCGGCCCGTCGAAACTTCCGGTGGAGCCTTGAACCAGAAGTCCAACGCGCCGCTGTTGCAACTGCATATACGCAGGCTTTCCCGAGTCTGCAACCCCCGGCGTGAAACGTGATCAGGTCAGGCCAGCCACCACCGTTCCGCAATGCGCCCATCGTCCAGCGCACGCCCCCCGATCTGGCGCGGCATTCCCACCTGTCCGGCCACGGCCAGCGCCATGTCATCTTGGCTGGGGTGGTACCGCAGGCCACGCTGATCCTTCAGACCATCGCTGTCGGGCAGCGCCGCCACGTCCACATAACCGTCGCGCAATGCCTCGGCCCGGACTTTGGCGTCAGGGATCACAATAATCTCAAGCGCATCGGCCCAACCGGCCTGTCCGTCCTTGTAGTGATCCGACACCCGGCGGCCAAGAAAATGCCGATCATCATCGGCCCGTTCCACCCGGTAGCATCCGGTGCCATTGGCAGTGTGCAAGGGCGTCACGCCCTGCCCATCGCGCGTGATGACGAACCGCGTATCGGCCAACAGGAAAGGCAGGCCGGGATTCGCCTCGGCCAGCTCCAGCCGCACCGAATCCGGCGTCAGAGCTTCGGCCCGTCCGACCTGTTGCAGCACCGACACCACATCCGCCACATTCCGCGCCGCACCGTCATGAAATGCCACATCAACCCGCAGATCAAAGCTCCAGACCCGCGCATCCGCATCCGTGTGCCACCCGCTCGCCAATTCGCCGCGCAGGGTGCCATCGGGCGCTATCTCGGTCAGGGTATCAAAGACAGCGCCACGCGCCACCTGTTCCAAACTGTCATCGCGCGGCACGGCCAGTCGCAACGTCCCGCCCTTTTTGGGCGTATCTGCCAGCGAGGCCCCTGTGGCCGCCAGCAAAGCCGCCGCAGCACCCGAGGCGAATAAGGCACGACGGTCCATCCGGGTCATGCGATGCCCTCCGCTACACGGTCCATGATCCGCACCAGCTCGGCGCTGATGCCGGGTTCGGACAGGGCATGACCTGCCTGGCGAACCATCTTGAGCTCGGCATTAGGCCAGCGTTCGGCCAAAGACCACGCGGCCTGCGGCGGGCAGATCATGTCATAGCGCCCCTGCACGATATGGCCGGGGATATGGGCGATTCGGTCCATCTGATCCAAAATCTGCCCGTCTTTCTCAAGGAAAGCCCCGTGGGTGAAATAGTGATTCTCAAGCCGCGCAAAGGCGCGCGCGTATTCACCGGGGCTCTCGCCGGTGGACCCGTGCGAATGAATCGAGGCCAGCGCATTTTCCCACGCCGACCAGGCCCGCGCATACAGGATTTCCGTCGCCCGATCGCCCGAGAACAGCCGTTTGTGATAGGCGCCTATGGTATCCGACAGCTCATCCTCGGTCAGCAGAGCGGTGAATTTCGCCCATTGCTCGGGCCAGAACTTGCCCGCGCCGCCGCCATAAAACCAATCCAGCTCGGCCTGCGTCGCCAGAAACACACCGCGCAGCACCAGCCGGTTCACCCGGTCCGGATGCGCCTGCGCATAGACCAACGCCAGGGTCGCGCCCCAGCTGCCGCCAAACACCGTCCAGTCGTCGATATCCAGCAACGTCCGCAGACGTTCGATGTCCTCCACCAGATCCCACGTCGTATTATCCACCACCGAGGCATGCGGCCGCGACCGACCGCACCCGCGCTGATCAAACAGAATCACCCGAAACACACGCGGATCGAAATACCGCCGCATCGCCGGGCTGCACCCGCCTCCGGGGCCGCCATGCAGGATCACAACCGGCAGGCCGTCAGGATTGCCGCATTGCTCCATATAAATACGGTGCCCATCGCCCACATCGACCATCCGCTGATCAAAAGGATCAATCGGCGGGTACAGATATTGAACTGCGCGCTTTTGGTCCGGGTACTTATCCATTAGGGCCCTATATAGTCTTTAAACGTAAAAGAGCACACGGAGACAGGAATGCAAGCGCATCCGAACACGGTGGACCCATCCGAGATCGCAAAATTCGAGGCGATGGCCGCGGAATGGTGGGACCCCCATGGGAAATTCAAACCTCTGCACATGCTCAATCCGTGCCGGCTGGACTATATCACACAGCAGATCGCGGGTGAATTTGACCGTGACCTGACGGCTGCAAAACCGTTCGAGGGGCTGCGCCTGCTGGATATCGGCTGCGGCGGCGGGCTGCTGAGCGAACCGATGGCGCGTTTGGGCGCAACAGTCGTGGGCGCCGACGCCGCCGAGGGCAACCTGCCCGTAGCCCGCATCCATGCCGAGCAATCGGGGCTTGAGATCGACTACCGCCACACCACAGCCGAGGACATGGCCGCCGCGGGCGAACAATTCGACGTGGTGCTGAACATGGAGGTGGTCGAGCATGTGGCCGATCCCTTGGGTTTTCTGACCGCCTCGCAGCAGTTGCTGAAGCCCGGCGGTTTGCTGATCTGCTCGACCATCAACCGCAACCCGAAATCCTATGCGATGGCCATTTTCGGAGCCGAGGTCGTCATGCGCTGGCTGCCCCGCGGAACGCATGAGTGGAACAAATTCATCACCCCCGATGAGCTGTTCGACCTGCTGCGCCAAGCCGGGTTGGAGCCAGTGGACCGCAAGGGGTTCGTGTTCAACCCGATCCTGTGGAGTTGGTCTATCTCGGACCGCGATCTGAGCGTGAATTATGTGACGGCGAGTGTGAAGCCCGGGTGAGGCTACTCCCCCTCCAACTGCAACCTCAAATCCCGCAGCACAGGCAACGTGCTGCGCACCCGCTCCAACCCCAACTCTCCGACCACGCGGTTGATCAGCGGTGCAATCGAGGAAATCGCCTGATCGCGGGCGCGGCGACCGGCTGGGCTGATGGCGACCATCTTGCGGCGGGCGTCGTCCCAGTCGGGGCGGATGTGGATGTATCCGGCCCATTCCAGCTTGGCCAAAGTGTTGGTCATCGCCCCGCGCGTGACATGGAACGTGCTGGCCAGTTGCGCCGGTGTGCGTTCATCGCCGACAAACACCAGATGGTTCAGCACCGAGAAATGCGAGATTTCCATGCCCTTGGGCAGCACCCGGCTTAGTCGGTTGCGCAATAGCTGGTCGGCGGTCAGGATCTCGCTGAACAGCGTGACCGCAAGGGCATTGGTGTCGTCCGTCATTGGGTCCGGCTCTGGATCAGGGGCCGTCAAAAGCCCGCAGGTGCGTCAATGAGGGCACGCGGCGGCGCGCCTCTGTCACAGAACTATCATCCAAATCGAAAATGTGAATGCCCGGATCGGTGCCTGCGTCGATGACGACCTCTCCCCATGGGGCCACAACCATGCTGTGACCGTGGGTGTGGCGGGTCTTGCCACGGGTTTTCGGATGCGCGCCGGTTTGCGCCGGGGCCAGTACCCAGGCTCCGTTTTCAATCGCCCGTGCGCGCAGAAGCGATTCCCAGTGCGCCTTGCCGGTGACCGGCGAAAATGCCGCCGGAACGGTCAGAATCCGCGCCCCGCCCTGCGTCAAGGCGGCAAACAGATGCGGAAACCGTATGTCGTAGCAGATGGCCATGCCGACCTTGCCGAACTCGGTGTCAGCAATCACCGCCCGGTCGCCGGGGCGGTAGTTTTTCGATTCGCGGAAGGTCTCGGAGTCTGAGACCTGCACGTCGAACATATGGATCTTGTCATAGCGCGCCACGATCTGCCCTTGCGGGTCGATCATGTAGGATCGGTTGGCAAAGCGCCCATCGGCGTCATGCGTCTTGATCCCAAGCGAGCCGATCATCAGCCAAACGCCCAGCGCGGCGGCCTGATCGCGCAGACCCGCCAGCGTTTGGTCGTCTTCCTCGTGCTGCAGAACCTCGCGCTGGCGCGTGGTGGAATTAGACACACAATTCGTCACCTCAGGCGTCAGAATGAACTGCGCGCCCTGCCCGACAGCCTCGGCCATCAGGGCGCGCACCATGTTCAGATTGTCAGACGGATCATCCGACGAGGTGATCTGCAGCAGCGCAGTCTTCATGCCGCCAGCAGACGGTCCAGCTTGCCCTGACGGTCCAGCTCGTACAGGTCATCGCAGCCACCCACGTGCTGGGTGCCTATGAAGATTTGCGGCACGGTGCGTTTGCCGCCCGCACGTTTGATCATCTCGGGCTTGCGCTTGGGGTGCATCAGAACGTCGACCTCTTTGAACTCGACGCCTTTCTGTTTCAGCAGGCGTTTGGCGGCGTGGCAGAAGCCGCACAGAGGCGATGTGTAAATCTCAACCGGTTTCATAAGTCGTCCCTTCGGGTTTCGCGTAATCCTGCGCGAATTAGGTATCCTTGGCAACGCGCGCTAGGGTCAACACGAAAATATGATTTGCGCCCGACGCAAGACAGACTCGCGCACAAGCCGCCAGCGTCGCGCCCGAGGTCATCACGTCATCCACCAACAGCACATCCCGGCCGTGCATCCGGTTTAAGCGTTTGGGATGCGGCGCAATAGCGTTTTCCAGCGTCTCGGCCCGCTGCGCGGCGGTTTTTCCATCCAGAACCGGGGTTTTGATGCATCGGATCAGCAGGTCAGGGCAGACCTCAAGCCCCGTGTGCCGCCCCAGATGCTGCGCCAGCAGGGCCGACTGGTTATAGCGCCGTCTCAACAATCGGGACCAATGCAGAGGTACCGGGGCCAGCAACATATCGTCGCGGAACAAATCTCGACCCGCCTGCGCCATCCACCGCGCCGCCGGACGTGCCAATTCCGGCCTGTCGCCATGTTTCAACGCAAGGATCAGCCCCCGTGCCTTACCATCATACAACAGCGCCGAGCGTCCGTCCTGCCATGGTCGGGGCGTTTTCATACAGTCGTCGCATTCAATCCGGTGGCCATCCGCCTCACCGGGCAGAGGTATTCCGCAGCTTTCGCAGACCGCCCCTCCGATAAAGGGCGTGTCGCGCCAGCAGGGGCCGCAGAGGCCGAAATCTGACTCGGTCAGCTCTCGGCATCCCATGCAGCGGGGTGGATAGATCATCTGAAGGGCGGTTTGAATCCGCGGCCAGATGCGATACTTGCGCCCTATGAAACTGCCTGCTTCCAACGCACCCTCTCTGTTCGACCGCAAGGCCCTGACCTTGCATCGCGCCCGCGCGCGGGACGAGGCGCTGTTCTTGCACCGCGCCGCCGTGGACGAGGTTCAGGATCGACTCAGCATGGTTAACAAAACCTTTACGGCTCCGGCTGTGGTGACGCCCTTCGCCCATATCTGGCGAGATGTGATGCCAAAAGCGCAGATCGTGGCGGATGATGAGGTGCTGAACCTGACCCCTGGCGCGCATGATCTGGTGATCCACGCGTTGGCGCTGCACTGGGCCAACGACCCTGTCGGCCAGTTGATCCAATGCCATCGGGCGCTAAAGCCTGACGGGCTGCTGCTGGTGGTCTGCCTAGGCGGGGAAACCTTGCACGAACTACGCGCCGCTTTGGGACAGGCCGAGATCGAAATCTCTGGCGGGCTCAGCCCACGTATCGCACCGATGGGCGAACTGCGTGATCTGGGCGGCTTGCTGCAACGGGCCGGGCTGGCCTTGCCGGTGGCAGATACGGCGCGACTGACGGCGGAATACCGCGACCTGCGGCACCTGATGCAGGACTTGCGTGCCATGGGTGAGACCAACAGCCTGACCGACCGCATCAAAAGCCCCACCCGGCGACAGGTCTTTGACCGCGCCCAGCAGATATACGCCGATCACTTTGCAACGCCCGAAGGGCGGCTGAACACCACCTATGAACTGATCTGCCTGACCGGCTGGTCCCCTGATGACAGTCAGCAAAAGCCCCTGCGCCCTGGATCGGCCCAAACCCGCCTTGCTGAAGCGCTGGGCACAAAAGAGGGCAAACTGACCGATTGACGACTGGACAAATCCGTTTATCTCAGCCCGGTACAAAGAAATTCAGGAAGCCCCTCATGTTTGACGCCACTCGCCCCGCCCATGCCCCTGCCGACCACCCGAAGGTGAAAATGGGCCGCGTCGGCATTCTGCTGGCCAATCTGGGCACGCCTGACGACTATACCTATTGGCCCATGCGCCGTTACCTGAACGAGTTCTTGTCGGATCAGCGCGTCATCGACTATCCGAAATGGAAATGGCAGCCGATCCTGCAGGGGATCATTCTGACCAAACGGCCCTTCAGCTCGGGCGATGCGTACAAGTCGATCTGGAACCACGACAAGGGCGAAAGCCCGCTGATGACGATCACAAAGGACCAAACCGCCAAGATGCGCGATGCGATGCACGCGCGCTATGGCGATCAGGTGATGGTCGATTTCTGTATGCGATACGGCAACCCCTCAACCAAATCCAAAGTTCGCGAGATGGTGGCCGCGGGCTGTGATCGCATCCTGTTCTTTCCGCTCTACCCGCAATACGCCGGTGCAACGACCGCTACTGCCAATGACCAGTTCTTCCGCGCCCTGATGGAGGAGGCTTGGCAACCCGCCAGCCGCACGGTTCCGGCTTATTTCGACGAACCTGCCTATATCGACGCTTTGGCCGGGTCGGTGGAACAGGCCTACGCCGCGATGGAGACCAAGCCCGACATTCTGGTCTGCTCCTATCACGGAATGCCGGACCGCTATCTGCAGCAGGGCGATCCCTATCACTGCCAATGTGCAAAAACCTCTCGTCTGCTGAAAGAACGGCTGGGTTGGGCGGATGATCAACTTGTCTCAACTTTCCAGTCGCGATTCGGACCTGAGGAGTGGCTGAAACCTTACACGGTCGATCACGTGGCAGAGCTGGCGCGTCAGGGGAAAAAGAGTATCGCGGTGATCGCGCCTGCGTTTTCGGCCGATTGCATCGAAACGCTGGAAGAGATCAACGAAGAGATCAAGGAAAGCTTTGAAGAGGCCGGCGGCGAGAGCTTTACCTATATTCCCTGCCTCAACGACGACGATTCGCACATTGCTGCTTTGGGCAAAGTAATCGAGGACAATTTGAAAGGCTGGCTGGACTGACCAGCTCTGTCAGGGCTGGCGAACAGACACAAAAAAGGCGGTGGGTTTCTCCACCGCCTTTTTCTTGGATAATTCGTATCGAATTAGCTTGCTGCAACAGCTGCTGCAACAACAACCAGCAGGATCAGCGGCAGGATGATGCCCTGCGACGAACCCTGAGTTTCTTCGACAACAACAGGTGCTTCAACAACCGGCTCTTCCAGGTTGCCAGCAAAAGCGGTCGAAGCAGCAGCAGTCAGTGCAGCGGCGAGAACGAGTTTCTTCATATTAACCTCCAGAATAAGCACGGTTTCAGATAGCGAAACCGCACACCCAAGACTTACCTCGTGTTTTTTTCTAACCAGCTATCCAACTGGAATGCAAATGGAAGTTGCTTCGCAAGCGACTTCATGCGCGGATTTGTCGTCAAATTAGCAACACTTGAGTGCCAACCTTCGCCATCGAAAACAGTTCGGCGATATCTTCGTTGAAAAGACCGATGCATCCGTTCGAGGAACGACGCCCTATTTTGCGCGTATCGTGGGTTCCGTGGATTCGGTAGTACTTCCAGCTTAGATACAAAGCGTGCGTTCCCAACGGGTTATCTGGACCCGGCGGGATATAGTCCGGCCATTCGGGGTTTCGCTTCTTCATCGAAGGTGTCGGCGCCCAGCTGGGCCCTTCGACCTTGCGAATGACGCTTGTGCGACCGCGACGCGTGAGTTCTTCGGTCAGCGGAACCGATGATGGGTAGAGTTTATACACGCTTTGGTCGTCTGACCAATAATGCAGTGCCCGTGAAACGGTATCGACCAGGATTGCGCCATTGCGCGTGTTGTCAAAATAGGGCTGCCAGTCCAAAGCACGGAAACCCGAAATGTTTCGCCGCACCTGCGGTTCGGGTTCGGGTGCCGGACGCAGAGGATCGCCCGGAATGTACTGAGCAATCGCCGGAGTAGACAGAAAGGCGGACGCACCGACCAGAAATCCGCGGCGCGAGGAAGGAATGAGTTTCTTGACCATTTGTGTCGGTCCTTTGCTAAACCAGAAAAGGAATTTGACGCATTTTATTGCCTGAATACGTCAATCGCAAATCAAACCGGCAAAATCACGCGGGAATCAGCCATTGCAGGTTTGCCCAAGCCCGTTGGTCGCGCTATTGCGTAAGATGACACAAAAATCAGGTCGACCATGACGCGTATTATTACACTTCTGTTCTTATGTTTTGCTGCTGTGGCGGCTTGCACCCCAAGCTCAACCACGACGATTGGTGCGGATGGCCGTCCGCTGCCCACCGTTTACAAGATTCGCGGCAATCCCGAAAAGCTGCAGTTCCGCATGCTTGATTCGGTTAACGCACTGCGGCAGGCTTCGGGTCTGCAGCCTGTGCAACTGAATTCACAGCTCAATGCTGCGGCTGCCACACATTCCAAAGATATGGCACGCCAAAACCGGCCATGGCATTTTGGGTCCGATGGATCATCCCCAATAGATCGGGCCGCGCGCGTTGGGTATTACGGCGCATTCCTGGGCGAAGCTATTTCGGAAACCTTCGAAACCGAAACCGAGACATTGGCTGCCTGGATGCAGGAACCCGGTCCACGATCAGTGATACTGGATCCTAAAGCCACGCAGATGGGATTTGCTTGGCATCAAGAATCGGGTGGAAAAATCTGGTGGACGTTGGAAATGGGAACCGGCGGCTGACCACCGCCGTAGCGTGGAAAAACAAAGCCCCCGATTATCGGGGGCTTTTTCGTTAGTACGCTTCAAGCGCAGGATCAGGCCGCTTGCATCGATTGCGCCTCGGTTAGGATTGCATAGAGCTTGACCGGGTCAGGGTTGGCCCGCAGCTTGGCGCAAACCGCTGTGTCACGCAGGGTACGAGACACCAGCGCGAGCGCTTTCAGATGGTCTACACCCGCTTCTTCCGGTGCGAAAAGCGCGAAGGCGATATCGACTGGCTGACGATCAACCGAGCCAAAATCGATGGGCTTTTCCAGCATGACAAACGCGCCAGCGACCTGTTCGATTTCAGTCAGACGCGCATGGGGAAGCGCAACGCCATGGCCCACACCCGTGGGCCCAAGGCTTTCACGTTCGAGCAGACCATCAACGACAGTTTGCTCGTCCAGGCCCAGGGTTGCCGCAGCAACATCGCCAATTTCCTGAAACAGCCGCTTCTTGCTGGAAGCGGCTGACAATACACGTACTGCTTCGGGCTTCAGAATGCTCGAAAGCTCCATGATTTTGCTCCAATGGCAAGCCCCTGCCAATGCAGGGGCACGCCTTTCTAATCTTGCCTGTTATGGATCGATCCAGCCGATGTTACCGTCTTCCCGACGATACACGACATTCAATCCATCCTTGTTCTCATTCCGGAACACCAGCACCGGGGCACCAGCCAATTCCATCTGCATAACGGCTTCACCAACACTCAGCGATGGGATCTTGGTTTCCATCTCAGCCACGATCATCGGCTGCAGAGATTCTGGCTCATCTGCCGACTCAGATTCGTCAGAGGCGAGGATATAAGAGGAAGCTCCGAAGAGTTCAACCGGCTCGACCCGATCCTTGTGGTGATCCTTTAGGCGGCGTTTATAGCGGCGCAATTGTGTTTCCATCTTGTCACAGCACCCCTCGAATGCCGCGTAAATCTCGGTAGCATGGGCTTTGGCCTGCGCCGTCAGGCCGGTGGAAAGATGTACGGTGGTCTCGCACACATATTCATGCGCAGAACGGGAAAAGACGACATTGGCGTCGGTCGGTCGCTGGGCGTATTTGCCCACAACCTCGCCAAGTTCGGTCTGCACATGGGTCTGAAGTGCTTCACCGATGTCGATCTGTTTTCCGCTGATTTGGTAACGCATGTGATCTCCTTCACAATTCACACCCATTCTGACGCTGCGTAACACAGCGCGCTTCTTTTTATCGGGTGGGGGGTATCGGCATGTTCCGCGGTAGCCGGAACTTGATCCCTTCCAAGAAGGGGCATCGTGATCCAGACTGGAACCGAAAAAATGCCATGACCCAATTGAGGCAAGAGACGGCGGAAGAGTCAATCAAAACAGGAGTGTATATACGAGATTTCCGCCATGCATTCGGCGCAATACCGCGCAAACCTATGAAATACGGAAGTTTTCGCCCAAATAGACGCGCCGCACGTTTTCGTTTTCAACGACTTCGTCCGGTGTTCCGGACATAAGTACCTGACCGTCATGCAAAATATAGGCGCGGTCCACGATCTCGAGCGTTTCACGCACGTTGTGATCCGTGATCAAAACCCCGATCCCGCGTTTTTTCAGATCAGCGACCAGATGACGGATGTCACCCACGCTGATCGGGTCGACCCCGGCAAAAGGTTCGTCGAGCAACAGGTACTTTGGATCGGCAGCCAGACAACGCGCAATCTCGACCCGGCGGCGCTCACCACCCGACAAGGCCAACGCGGGCGCACGGCGCAGATGCTCGATCGAGAAATCGGACAGCAGCTCTTCCAGGCGTTCTTTGCGGCGATGGGCGTGCTCCACAGTGATATCCAGAACGGCCGAGATATTGTCTTCAACGCTCATCCCGCGAAAAATCGACATCTCTTGCGGCAAATATCCGATCCCAAGCCGCGCCCGGCGATACATTGGAAGGGTCGTCACCACCTGCCCATCGATGGTTACGCGACCAGCTTCGGGAAAAACCAACCCTGCAACAGAATAGAAAGTGGTGGTCTTGCCGGACCCGTTCGGCCCCAGCAACGCGACCACTTCGGATCGGTCCAACGTCATTGACACATCTCGGATGACGGTCTTTTTCCGATAAGACTTCCGCAGCTTTTCGATCCTTAGCCCCGAACTGCCCTGAGCCAGTTTCAGGTTCGGTCCAGCCATCAGTTGGCACCCTGCTGCAGAATGGTTTTAACGTTGCCCGTCATGGTCGCCGTACCTGTCGTCAGGTTGGCGTTCATCTGGTCGCCGCTGATCGTACTTGGCCCCTGCGTCAGCAGAACGTTGCCGCGCATGACGATCACACCCGAATCGATGGTATATTCGGCCCAATCCCCTTCAGCTGCATCTGGCGGGCTGACCAGAACCACATCCTCGGTCGCTTCCATACGCTCAATGCCAGACCGATCCGCGTTGTAGATGACAAGCACGCGCTCGGCCGTCAGGCGCATTTCACCCTGAATGACAATTACATTGCCAATGAACTCGGCCGAGCCATCTTCCTGATTCACGTTCAACGATTCAGACGTGACTTCGACTGGCAGGCTGGGGTCAGCTTTTTGTGCGCCAAACGCCACTTGTGTTTCCTGAGCGGACACTGAAAAAGTGCTGCTCAACAAGGCAATTCCGACAAGGGCAATTCGAAAATCGAACACAGGCTATCTTTCTGCTCTTTTCGGCTCGTATATCAGTTTCACGCCGTCTGTAAAAATAATATGGACCGGGCCGTCCTTTTTTTCGGTCCCAAAGGTCATGCGACCTGCTGAAAAATTTCCGATAACTCCGGTCCCATTGACCTGACCCGGAGTGTCGCCGCGTATCTCGTCCAGCGCGGTGTTCAGTAAATTCGTGGTCACTTCGATTCCGTCAGTGGTCGTGATCACCACATCACCGATGAAGGTCGCAGTGTTCTTGTCAGGACGGATCATGCCCGAGTTCGAATCCAGAGTGATAATACCCCCGTTAGACAGCCCCAGCCGCCCACGGAACTCGGATGCTGTCGGGACCGAGTTCTCGGTACCTTGTGTGGCCTGGATTGCTTCGATCTGAACTTCTTCGCCCTTGCGCGTGGTTCCGCGATAATTGGGCCGAGTCACGATCTGATCCGCCAGACGTTCTTCTATATCGCGTTGTGTGAAGGGAACTTTGACGTCGGTTTCAATACTGCGGGACAGAAGGAACACGGTGGACAGCATCACGATGGCCACCAACGGCAGCAGCACCTTGAGGAATTGCACCATGCGTGAATGGCTGTCCACGGTCGCGCCCTCTTAACCCAGTCCAACGCGCAGGCAGTCGTGGATATGCAGCAGGCCCAGCGCCTGCCCGTCCGCATCCGGTTCGACAACGAACAAAGACGTAATCTTACGATCATTCATGATGGCCACTGCCTCTTCTGCCAACGCGTCGGGGCCAATAGTAGTCGGGTTTTCCGTCATCACCTGAACTGCGGTTTTGGTCAGCAAACCGTCCATGTGGCGACGAAGGTCCCCGTCGGTGATGATCCCGGCAAGTTGTCCGTCAGCCGTTGTCACGCCGGCGACGCCAAAGCCTTTTTGGCTGATTTCGATCAGCGCGTCGCTCATCGCGACGTTTGACGCCAACAACGGTAAAGCACTGCCCGTGTGCATCAAATCTCGCACCGTGCTAAGCCGTGCACCCAGTTTGCCGCCGGGATGAAATGCGCGAAAGTCCTCGGGCTTGAAATCTCGATACTTCATCAGCGCAATCGCCAGCGCATCCCCCATCGCCAGCGTCAGCGTGGTCGAGATGGAAGGCACCATTCCAAACCCGCACGCCTCGCCCATCGACGGGATCAGCAAATGCACGTCCGCTTGTTTCATCAGCGTGCTTTCGGGTTTGCTGGACAAGCCGATCAGCGGAATGCCAAAGCGGCGCGTGAAAGCCAGAAGGTTTGCCAGTTCAGGCGCTTCGCCCGAATTCGAGATCGCAAGAACAACGTCCTCTTTGGACACCATTCCCAGATCGCCATGACTCGCCTCGGCCGGGTGAACAAAATAAGCGGGTGTTCCGGTGCTCGCCAATGTCGCCGCAATCTTATGGCCGATATGCCCGGATTTGCCGATGCCACTGATGATGATACGGCCTGTCGCCTGCAGGATCAGCTGCACGGCCTCGGCGAAATCTTCGTTCAGGCTATCGGCCAGCACGTCAAGCGCGCGGGCCTCGTCGGTGACGACCTGTCGGGCGGTTCTCAGGAAAGCTTCGGTATCGGTCATGAGTGCGCAAAAATATCCGTTTCGGGCCAACCGGCGAGGTCAAGTTTCGCACGCATCGGCAAGAAGTCAAAACAGGCCTGAGCCATTTCCGTTCGGCCTTCGCGGGCCAGCCGCCCGTTCAGCGCCTCGCGCAGGCGGTGCAGGTACAAAACGTCCGAGGCAGCATATTCCAACTGTGCGTCGGTCAGGGTCTCCGCTCCCCAATCGCTCATCTGTTGCTGTTTCGAGATGTCGACGCCGATCAGCTCCTGACACAGGTTTTTCAGTCCGTGACGGTCGGTATAGGTGCGCACCAGACGACTGGCGATCTTGGTGCAATAGACAGGCGCGGCCAGGGCACCAAAGGCATGGTACATCGCGGCGATGTCAAAACGGCCAAAGTGGAACAGTTTCAACACATTGGGATTTTCAAGCATCGCACACAGGTTCGGGGCTTTGGTCTGACCCTTTTCCACTTGTACGATGTGGCTGTTTCCGTCGCCACCCGACATCTGGATCACGCACAGGCGATCCCGATGCGGGTTCAGACCCATGGTTTCGCAGTCGATGGCCACGACAGGGCCAAGGTCCAACCCGTCCGGCAGGTCGTTTTTATAGAGATGGTTGGCCAACGAGCTTGTCCTTTGTGCGATTTCGCCTCCGAGATAGGCGGTTTGATCCGTAAACTCAACGCCATCCGTGGAACGCGGCCTATATGCGCGGGTTTATTGACCTCGCGTTCCAGTGCTGGAAAATGGCGGCCACCCCCGTGTCGTTAATATCGCGCTTAGGAAACCCCGAGGTATCGCAAATGCTGAGCGTGCTGCGCAACCGAACCTACCGCCACTTGCTGGCCGCGCAGGTCGCGGCCTTGACCGGAACCGGGTTGGCAACAATTGCCTTGGGTTTGCTGGCCTATGACCTCGCACAAGACGCTGCAGCATTGGTGCTTGGAACTGTTTTGACAATCAAAATGGTAGCCTATGTCACCGTAGCACCACTGGCTGCGGCGTTTGCCGAGCGCGTCGATCGGCGCAAAATGCTTGTTGTGCTGGATATCGTGCGCGCAGCCGTCGCGGTGTTCCTGCCCTTCGTAACCGAAGTCTGGCAGGTCTATGTGCTGATCTTCATCCTGCAATCGGCGTCTGCTGGTTTCACTCCGGCCTTTCAGGCCACCATCCCCGACGTGTTGACCGACGAACAGGATTATACCAAGGCCCTTTCGCTGTCCCGGCTGGCCTATAATATGGAAAGTGTCCTGAGCCCATCCTTGGCTGCAGCTTTGCTGACTATCGTCAGCTTCGACAACCTGTTCTGGGGCACCGCCTTGGGCTTTGTCGCTTCTGCTCTGCTGGTCGTTTCGGTTGCCTTGCCTTCGCCCATGCCGACACGGCCCCGCGGGATCTACGACCGCACAACCCGTGGCATTCGTATCTACCTGAACACTCCGCGTCTGCGGGCGCTGCTGGCCCTGACATGGACCGCTGCCGCCCTCAGCACGATGGTCATCGTGAACACAGTCGTCATCGTGCGCACCGATATGGGGTTACCGGAAAGCGCAGTCGCACTGGCTTTGGCCGGATTCGGAGGGGGATCAATGCTGGCAGCCATCACTCTGCCATCTTTGCTGAACAGGTTTCGGGACCGCTCGGTTATGCTGTTCGGGGCCACCACAGGCACGATTTTCATGGCTATGGCTGCTTATCTGTTTGCCAATTTCCCGATGACACTCCCTACACTCGCCTTAATCTGGGCCTGCGTTGGGTTTGGGTATTCGTCCACCCTGACACCGTCCGGGCGCTTACTGTCCCGATCCGCGAAACCAGAAGACCGCCCGGCCGTTTTTGCCGCGCAGTTTACACTGTCACATTTATGCTGGCTGATGCTTTATCCATTGGCCGGTTGGCTGATGACAATGAAAGGCACGGCAGTGACACTGACTTGGATGACCATTGCTGCGTTTGCTGGTCTTGTCATTGTCAGTGTGCTGTGGCCTGAAAAATCACCCGAGGGGACCGCAGGTAAAGATGCGTCCAAGCCTTGAGGCTGTGCCCCACTCTGCCTTACACCTTGGCGTTATGGATCAACTGGACCGTCGTATCATCGCCGCCCTGCAACACAACGCGCGGGAATCAACTACCAAGATCGCAGCCAAACTTGGGTTGGCACGCACAACCGTGCATGAGCGGATCAGGCGGATGGAGGAAAGCGGAGTCATTGCAGGGTATTCCGTTGTGCTGAACAAGGCTGAAGACACCCCGCGTGTTCAGGTCGTGGTGATGCTGGAAGTCCAACAGAAAGAGACGACTCGCATCATCAAACGGCTTGAGGCTTACCCCGAGGTCAAGCGGTGTCTGTCAATCAATGGCGAGTTTGACCTGCTTCTGTCCGCCGAAGCCCCCAGAATCGAGGACCTGGATATTCTGGTTGACGAATTGGCTAAGATCCCAGGTGTTCTGCGTACCAATACCAGCGTTGTTTTTGGCCGCAGGATCGACCGGAAATGATTGGGCGCTAACCCTCTGTAAACCCTGCCGCAGCTAACCTGACCCGGATTGATCAGAATCCCGGACCGGCAGAATGCCCCATCGAACGATATCAGGACTTTTGGCGCTTGCGCTTTGCGTGGGTCAACAGGCGCTCGCCATACCCAACCTCCGCACTGCAGACATATGCGACCGGGCCGCCCAGCGTGCGGCTACGTCCGAAGGCGTCCCGCTTGAGGTGTTGCACGCCATAACACGGGTTGAAACAGGCCGCGCCATTGACGGACAGCTTTCGCCTTGGCCGTGGGCCATCAATGTCGAAGGAAAGGGCTTTTGGTTCAAATCCGAGTTTGAGGCAAAGTCTTATGTTTTCAATATCTTCAAGGCAGGAAAACGCAGCTTTGACATCGGATGCTTCCAGATCAACTACCGCTGGCATGGCAAGGCGTTCCGGTCCATCGACGCAATGTTTGACCCCGATGAAAACGCCACTTACGCCGCACGGTTCCTGAAAGATCTTTATGCTGAGCTCGGCTCGTGGACCGCGGCCGCGGGGGCATACCACTCGCGCACACCCCATTTGGCACAGACCTATTCTGATAGGTTCCAGCGTGTCTTGGCGCAGTTGGACCACAGCGAAACACGCGCCATCGCCTCACGCGATCCGTTTACTGGATCGGCGTCTCCGCTGATCCCGCTGCGGGCTGATCAAGCGCCCGCTGGCGCGCTTGGGTCGCTGATGCCGTCGACCGGATCTGCCTCTGCCTTCATTTCCTTCAACTAGGAGCCTCGCGTGCCCAAGATCGACGCCCGTTCCCTGTTTTCCCCGACTGTTCTGCTGGCAGTGGCTCTGATGACGGTCATCGTGATGATGATCCTGCCGATGCCAGCCTGGGTACTGGACGTTGGGTTGGCGGCCTCGTTCGCGTTGGCCATTTTGATTTTTACGCTGACCCTGTTTGTCGAGCGGCCGCTGGATTTCTCATCCTTCCCGACGATCCTGCTGACCTCACTTATGTTGCGGCTATCGCTGAACGTGTCCTCGACCAAGCTGATCATCGGTCAGGGCCATACCGGCCCCAACGCCGCGGGCGACGTGATTGAGGGGTTTGCCAACTTCGTCATGGGCGGCAGCATCTTTCTGGGTCTCGTAGTATTCGGCGTGCTGCTGATCGTGAATTTCATGGTCATCACCAAGGGCGCCGCCCGCATGGCCGAAGTCGGCGCGCGCTTTGCGCTGGATGGGATGCCGGGCAAGCAACTGGCCATCGACAGCGACATGTCCGCCGGTGCCATTGACCATCAACAGGCCAAGGAAAGGCGCGAACGGGAACAGCAAGAGACTACCTTTTTCGGCTCACTTGATGGTGCATCGAAATTCGTCAAAGGAGACGCGGTTGCGGGCCTGCTGATCACGTTGTTGAACCTTGTGATGGGACTGATCATGGGGGTGATCGTCCATGGAATGCCGATTTCTTCGGCGTTTGAAACCTATGCGATTCTCACCGTAGGCGATGGTCTGGTTACGCAGATTCCGGCCGTGATCATCTCGATCGCGTCCGCGCTGCTGCTGGCGCGTGGCGGAACGCAGGGCGCAACCGACAGCGCGTTGTTCTCGCAGCTTGGCCGCCACCCGGCGGCGCTTGGTACCGTTGCAGTTCTGATGGTTTTGTTTGCGCTGGTGCCGGGGTTGCCGTTCCTGCCCTTCATCATCGGTGCCGGGGTTTTGGGGTACACCGCGTACAACGTCTACCGAAAGCAAAAAGCGGCTGACGATGCGGCGATGGCTCCGACACCGGATACAGACTCACCCGTTTCGCAGGCCATTGGGGACATTCTCGACCTGGACGATGTGCATCTGGAATTCGCGCCCGACCTTGTCAGCATGGTTCTGAACCCCGGTACCGGTCTTGATGCACGGATCGCCAATATGAGGACCTATGTCGCCTCGACCTTCGGGCTGATCCTTCCGGACATTCGCCTGACTGACCGGGCGGATCTGCCCATGGGGACCTATGTGGTGAAGGTTCAAGGCGTCGAACAGGCACGCGGGGTTCTGAACCCCGATCTGGTTTTGGCGCTGGTACAAGATGGACATGACCTGTTGCCCGACGGCAATGACGTGACCGAGCCGGTTTATGGCGCACCCGCCCGCTGGATTTTGCCCAAAGATCAAGAAGCCGCTGCAATGAGTGGTGCCACCATCGTCTCTCCACCCGAGATTCTGGCGACTCATTTACTTGAGATCATCAAGCAGAATTTCTCGCGCCTGCTGACGCTGAAATCCCTGCGCCGCCTGCTGTCTGAAATGACCAAGCTAAGTGATCCTGTGCGGGCCGAGGCCAACCGCAAACTATTGGATGAGTTGATACCGGATAAAGTGCCCATCGACACACTGCACGCGGTGTTGCGGCTGTTGCTGGACGAGCGGGTCTCGATCCGCAACATGGCCCTGATTTTGGAAAGCGTGGCCGAGGCGCGCCTGACCACCACCCAGCCCGAAGGTATCTGCGAACTGGTTCGGCAACGCTTGGGCTTTCAACTGGTCGCCGAAATGAAGCGCGAGGATGGATCGATTCCCCTGATTCAGCTGGCGCCAGAATGGGAGGACACATTCGTCACCTATCAGATCGACGCACCCAATGCCGGTCTGGACGTAGCTTTGCCGCCAAACCTGTTCAACAAACTGGCCGATGGTGTCGTGGACAGCGTCGCGCAATCTGCCGATCACGGGCTGTTCCCAGCAGTTGTGACCTCGACCCGGCGACGCAGGCTATTGCGCACGATCATGCACGCCCGTGGCATATCCAACCCGGTCCTCTCTTTTGAAGAAATCGGTCTGGAAGCGCGACCGGCCCTTGTTGGAACGGTTCCCGCGTGATCGCCCTCCCGCCCGAGCTATTGCCCCAGTTGGGGGACGGGCTTTGGCACCTTTTTGCCGTGTTTCTTAGGGTATCGGCACTGGTCTCTTTGCTGCCAGCATTTGGAGAGCGAAGCATCCCAACCCGCGTAAAACTTGCCATCGCGGTTGCTTTTACATTGGTGGTCAGCCCAGCCGCGCCGTCCCCTGAAGGTGGAACAGGCTTGCTGCCTCTTGTCCGACTTATCGGAACGGAAATTCTGGTCGGGATGGTTCTGGGGTTGGGGCTGCGTCTGTTCGTGCTGGCCCTGCAAACGGCGGGATCTATTGCAGCGCAGGCCACCTCCCTTTCCCAAATTCTTGGAGGAGCCGCAGCCGATCCTGTTCCGGCCATGGGATACATGCTGACGCTTGCCGGGTTGACCCTTGCGGTATTGCTTGGTCTGCATGTCCGTGTAGCCGAGTTTCTGATCCACAGCTACATGCTGTTTCCAATGGGCACCGCGCCTGCGGCATCGGATCTCTCGCATTGGGGCGTTCGCAACATCGCCCAGAGTTTTGCGCTGGCCTTTAGCCTGGCAATGCCATTTGTGATTGCCTCACTGATCTATAACCTCGCGCTTGGCGTCATCAACCGCGCCATGCCCCAACTCATGGTCGCTTTCGTCGGTGCGCCTGCGATCACATTTGCGGGCCTGTTTCTTCTTTTTGCCGGAACACCCTTGATCCTGTCTGTGTGGTCGGACGCCCTGTTCGCCTTCATTGCCAACCCGTTGGGGGCCACCAGATGAGCGCTGGTGACGATGAAAGCGACAAGTCCTTTGAACCAACCCCGCAAAAGCTGCAGAAGGCACGCGAAAAGGGCGAGGTTGCAAAATCCAATGACCTGTCTGTTGTTGCCGCATATTCCGGATTTCTCTTGGCAATGTTGGCCGCGGGCCAATACGGTGTGCAACAGCTTGGGACCGTCTTTGTCGTTCTGATTGATCAAGCAGACGACCTTTCAGGTCTGTTGGTCCACGGCCCTTCCGTCAACCCTGTCGGCGGGATGCTCAAGACCACCCTCGCCGCAGTTTCCGTTCTGTTTGCGGTACCTGCTGCGGCCGTTCTACTCAGCCTGATCGCCCAGCGCGCGCTGATCTTCGCACCGACCAAACTCAAACCCAAACTGTCGCGCGTTTCGGTGCTGTCCAACGCCAAGAACAAGTTCGGGCGTGGAGGCCTGTTCGAATTCGCCAAGAGCTTTGTAAAACTGACAATTTATGGAACCTGCCTTGCCTTGTTTTTGCGTACAAACCTGGACGATATCCTGTCGGCAAGCGCTGCACCGGTGCAATCATCCTTATTGTTGATGATAAACCTGCTGCTTCGATTCCTTTTCATCGTCGTAGTGATCGCCCTTGTGATCGGAGCCGTGGACTATTTCTGGCAATATGCCGAGCACGTCCGGAAGAACCGCATGTCGCGCAAGGAAATCCAGGACGAAACCAAAGATGCCGAAGGCGATCCCCATGTTAAACAACAACGGCGGCAGAGAGCTCAGGACATTGCCACAAACCAGATGATGGCTGACGTTCCGAGGGCAGATGTGGTGATCGTGAACCCAACCCACTTTGCGGTAGCGTTGAAATGGTCTCGCAAAACAGGGTCTGCCCCCGTTTGTGTGGCCAAAGGTGTGGATGAGGTTGCGGCCTCGATCCGGTCGGCTGCCGGGATGGCAGGTGTTCCCATCCATTCTGATCCACCAACCGCAAGGGCATTGCACGCCACCGTCGAGATCGGTCAGGAAATCCCGGAGGAACTCTACCGCCCGGTCGCCGCTGCCATTCGCTTTGCCGAAACGATGCGCAAACGCGCGAAGGAACAGATCAGATGAAATCAACGAAATATGCCGATTTCAGCGCGGTGACCGAGGCCGCTTTTCAGAAGGAATACCAAAACCTGAAACCTGTGCTCGAAGAGGAAGCGCGGATCAAGCAACAGCTGTCACGGCTGGACGGTCAGGTCCAGAAATCGCGCGTCGACGCGGGACAAACCAAAGGATACCAAGTGACCGGCACTGACGTCTTGTGGAGTGGATGGGAGTCCCGGACGCGTCGCCAACTGAACATGGAACTTGCTCGCGTCACGGCGCAAAAGCTTGCCTCGATGGATGCCTTGCGGTTGGCATTCGGGCGGCAACAAGCCGTAGAAAGACTGTCCGAAATGCAAAAAGCCGAACGCCGTTTGGCGCTCGGCAAGAAACAGACCTATTAGCCCGGTTTCAGATGTCTTGTCGGTTGACGCTCGTAATCAGCACGTTTTGAACGCTTTTCCCAAGATCCTTCTGCGCCACCTCAAGCAAAGCCTTGCGCAATAAATCAAGATTATCAGAGGTGGTGAAGTTGCCATCAAATCCGCCCATGTTGGCGTGATCGAACAAGACCTGCAGGAAACGATCCCTCAGCTTGGGCTCAATCGCATAAAAACTGTCGGATATCCCGCCATCCGCTTCAAGGCTCAGTGACATCGTAACCATGCCCGAGATCCGTTCGGCCTCGACAACCGGAATTACGAATTGTTTGGTAAGCTTCAGATACTCCATCCCGCCTGACTTGTCTTTCTTGTCAGCCGATTTGGATTTGGCGTCATTCTTTTTTTCTTTTGCTTCGGTCTTGTCGGCTTTGTCCGCTTTTTTTGCGTCGCTTGGCTTTACTTCGTCCGACGGTGACAGAACGACGCCTGCGCCGATACCGCCACCGAGACCAACCAACAGAAAAATAACGGGAAGAAGTTTCTTAATCAAAGCGCGACCTCAGAACGGCAAAAGTGTATCAAGGACCTGCTGCCCGTAGCGGGGCTGCTGGACGTCGGTAATCTGGCCACGGCCCCCATAAGACACGCGCGCCGAGGCGATTTTGTCATAGGTAATTTCATTCTGTCGCGAGATATCCTGCGGGCGCACATAGCCTGTGACCAGCAGCTCTCGCAGTTCGAAATTCACTCGCAATTCTTGTGAACCTGAAATGGCCAGCACACCGTTGGGAAGCGCATCGATAACAGTCGCAGCGACCCGCAATGTCAGCTTTTCCTTGCGTTTAACCGAGCCCTTCCCACGACTGGACGACGCCGAGTCGATTGAAACCGCTTCATCCAGAGACGCCCCTTCGGGCAGTTGTTCCAGCGCCCTCTGCGGCAGGCCAAACAGACCCGGTATCTCAAGATTTTCAGACCCGGACCGAGACCGGTTGGTGTCGTTCGAAATTTCAGCTTTTTCGTCAAGTTCGATGACAACAGTTAAGATATCGCCTTTTTTGATGGCGCGCTGATCCCCCAAAAGCGATTTCTGCCCCCCGGTCCAAAGCGATGATTGGTCAACAGGCCGCTGCGGTTGAGTATGCAGTGGCAAACCCGGCCAGAGCATCGCGACATGTTCCGGAGAGTCCTCGTTCGGAGTAAAACTGGGCGGTTTGCCCAGATGATCCACGCGGCCACAGGCCGACAAAGCGAGCGCGCCCAAAAGAAGTGTTTTGGCAAGTCCTGACATCATTTTACCTCGATTTGACCGTCGAGCCGGATGAGACCGGTCACGGTGGTTCGGGACGACAGATTCATCACTCGGATCCGGTCGCCAACAGCCCCACGCCCCAGTGCGCGTCCTTCGGCAGTGATTGACAGAGGCTGGCGGTCAAAAACTAGAACCACCAGGTCATTGCGGTCCACGAGTGCGGGTGGGCCGAAGTCACCCGCGCGAATGGGGCGACCGGGATAAAGCGCCACCCTCGCTTCCTGTCCCACCAGAATATCCGGGGTCTCAACCGCTCCGGGAACGTCCTGTTCCTTGGTGACAAGGTCGGTGGGCGCGATGATCTCTTTCGCGCGAATTGTGCGGGTTGGTACGACGATATCGGCAAGCGCCGCAGAAGGCCCCGCCAGGGCAAGGATCAAAAGAAATGTCCGCATCAGCGCACCTGTGTCGTCGCGCCCATCATCTGATCAACAGCAGAGATGACCTTGGCGTTCATTTCATAGCCCCGCTGGGCCTCGATCAGTTCGGTGACCTCACGCACGGCGTCGACGGAACTGTCCTCGAGGTAACCTTGCCGCAACGTGCCCAATCCGTCCTCACCTGGAGTGCCGACTACGGGCGCGCCCGAAGCCTCGGTCTCTTTGAACAGGTTGCTGCCGATCGCCTCCAGACCTTTGGCGTTCGAAAAGCTGGTCAATGTGAATTCACCCAACAGCTGACCTTCTGGCGCGTCGTCGAAATAGGCATAGACCTCGCCCGATGCGTTAATCGAGATCGATCTTGCATCGTCTGGAATGGTGATTTCGGGCGCAACAGCGAACCCGTCCGAGGTGACGATCAGCCCCCCAGCTGATCGCTTCAAACTGCCATCGCGGGTAAATGCCGATTGGCCATTGGGCAACGTGACTTCTAGATAGCCGCGCCCCTCCACAGCCACATCAAGATCGCTACCGGTGGCGGACAAAGCACCCTGCGCCAATTGTACGGTGACGGCAGCAGGCCGCACGCCAAGGCCAAGTTGAATGCCCGTAGGCAGAACTGTGCCGTCATTGGCGTTCACAGATCCGGCGCGCGCCATTTGCTGATAATGCAGATCAGCAAACTCAGCCCGGCGGGCGTTGTAGCCTGTGGTGTTCATGTTCGCGAGGTTGTTCGAGATCGTCTCGACCCGCATTTGCTGCGCGGTCATGCCCGTCGCTGCGATTTTCAATGCTCGCATGTCAGATCCTCCGTTCTAATGTCAGCGCATCAGCGCTTTGAGCGCGCCCCGCACCCGTTCGTCTTCGGTTTCAAGAAAGCTCTGGCCCAGCTCATAGGCGCGCTGGATTTCGACCAGCCTTGTCACTTGTTCGATCGCGTTGACGTTGGACCCTTCGAGAAAGCGATGAACGATCACCGGCTCTTCGACCGGCACTACGTCGCCTTCGCTACGGAACTGCGTGCTGCCTTCGCGCACCAGGGTCGTTGGGTCTTCGACCCGGTAGACACCCAGCTGCCCCAGCAATTGCCCCTCAATACTGAGGGTGCCGTCGCTGCCCATGTCGATCGAGGCCGCGTCGGGGGGTACAAAAACCGGCGCGCCGTTGCTATCCAGCACACGATGGCCATCCATCGTGACCAAATCTCCCTCGGCGCTTGGCGAGAACGCCCCTGCCCGTGTCAATCGATTGCCGGCCGGAGTTTCGACCATGAAGAATCCATCGCCTTCGATGGCGAAATCGAAATCCCCTCCGGTTTGGGTCAAAACACCCTGTTGCAGAGACGTATTGCGCACCTCAGCCCGCGCCATGGACAAGGACGGATTGCCGGGCAAGTCGTGCACGAATTCGGAAAACACCAAGCCTTGCGCGCGGTATCCGGTGGTGTTGGCATTGGCGATATTGTTCGCCACCAGCCGCATTTCGTTCATCAACCCCGACTGGCGGGACAAGGTGGTATAGGCGGTATCCATCAGCGACCTCCGGCGATCAGCGGGACAAGGGTTGTGGTGAAAAACGTCACCAGCGTCTGGGTCATGAACCCCATGGAAATCCAGAACACGATGACGATGGCGATCAGCTTGGGCACGAAGGTCAGCGTCATCTCCTGCACCGAGGTCAGCGCCTGGAACAGGCCCACGATCAGGCCCGAAACCAGCGCCACCGCCAGAATCGGGACCGAGGTGATCACCGCGACCCACAGCGCCTGACGCACGATGTCATAGAACAGACCTTCGCTGAGCATCGCGTCAGACCGGCATCCGCAGGATTTCCTGATAGGCCTCGACCACTTTGTTGCGCACCACCACGGCGGTCTCGACCGCCAGCTCGGTCTGCGCCAGCGCCTGCACCAGCGCATGCGGATCAGCCTGACCGGTCATCGCGGTCTGCGAGATGGCCTCGGACTGTTTCAGCGTCGCGGCAAAATCCTGAAACGTGCTGCGCAATCCATGAGCCATTCCGGCGTGATCGGGATCGGCCTGCGTTGCAGGGCGCGCGCCAGCATAGTTCTGGGCGGCATTGAGGGCTCGGATATCCATTCTGGTGTCCTTTATTTTCTGAGGAGTTCCATCAGGCTCGACGACATCTGGCGTGTCTGGTCGAACATCTTGAGATTGGCTTCGTAACTGCGCTGTGCCTCGCGGGCGTCGGCGATCTCGATCATCAGATCGACATTCGAGCCGCGATAGTGGCCGGTCTCATCCGCCATCGGATGACCGGGGTCGTAAACGCGCGACGCGTCGCGGCGGTCCAGCTTGACCCGCCCGGCCTGCACCACCTCTCGCCCGTCTTTCTGCACGGTTTCAAACGGTACGGTCTTGCGGCGATACCCCGGCGTATCGGCGTTCGAAATATTCTCGGACACGTGTCGCAGACGCGCCGATTGTGCGCGCAGGGCGCTGGTCGAGGCGGCAAGGGAATGGGAAAAATCGCTCATCTCACTGCCTCCTTATGACCGGCCAAGGCTGGTGCGCAGGATATTCATCGAGGATTTGTAGATGGTCAGCGCGCGGTCATGCTGGCGCTTGACCTCGACCGCCTTGAACATCTCTTCCTCGACGGACACACCATTGCCATTGGGATCACCCGAAGGCGCGACGTCATATTCGGCCCAAGGCTGCGACGCGTTGTTACCGTTCAAATGCCCGGCGCGCGTTGCGGTCATCGCAGCCCCGCGCCCGGTCATTTCAAGTGCTTTTTGAAAGGCCTCAAGATCGCGGGGCTGGTAGCCCGGCGTATCCGCGTTGGCCATGTTGCGTGCAATTACCGCCTGCCGTTGCCCGGCATGGGTTGCCATTGCGTGCGCTGTCTTAAAGACGTTCAGGTCATAGAACATCGGGGCTTCTCCCTCGATCAATTTCAATCAAGGCTTAACCCCGATTCCTTTAGAAACCGTTTTCAGAAACCCGTTGGAGAACCCACGATGTCCGATCTCGGCCCAAGCTTTCTGAAATGCGAATTCGACCGTCTTTCCGCCGTGCGCCATATGGGGCGTGTGTCCGGCGTGGCGCGTGGAGTTGTTGAAATTCAAGGACTTGAAGGGCAAGCACGGATCGGCAATCACCTGACCCTGCGGCGGCGCAACGGCCCCGATCTGGCCGGAGAAGTGCTGCATGTCGAATCGGACCTGATCCACATGATGCCCACCGCCGCACCTGATGGCGTTTGTCTGGGCGACCGGGTGATTCTAGAGCAGACGCCTGAGTTTGCGCCGGGGATGCATTGGCTGGGGCGGGTGGTCGATCCGTTCGGGAAACCACTGGATGGCAAACCTCTGCTCTCTGGTACGCAGGAGCGCGACATCATGCAGGCCCCGCCCCCCGCCGTGGCCCGAAAACCACTGGGCGCGCGGATGGAGACGGGGTTGGCCATGCTCAACACCATGCTGCCGGTGGTGCAAGGACAGCGCGTTGGGCTGTTTGCGGGCTCGGGCGTGGGTAAATCGACCCTGCTGGCCACGCTGGCCAAGTCGATGCAGGCGGATGCCGTTGTTGTCGCTTTGGTTGGGGAACGCGGGCGCGAGGTGAATGAATTCGTCGAACACGCGCTGGGGGCCGAGGGGATGAAACGGTCGGTTGTGGTGGCCGCGACCTCAGATCAGTCGGCTCTGGCGCGCAGGCGTTGTGCCTGGTCGGCCATGTCGGTGGCCGAATATCTGCGTGATCAGGGGCTGAACGTCCTGTTCCTTGCCGACTCGGTGACCCGCTTTGCCGAAGCGCATCGCGAAATCGCCGTCGCTATGGGCGAATCCCCGTCGCTGCGCGGCTTCCCTCCGTCTGTCACGCCGCTGATCGCCGGTCTGTGCGAACGGGCCGGACCGGGGACGGCGGATCAGGGCGATATCACCGCCGTGTTCAGTGTTCTGGTGGCCGGGTCGGATATGGATGAACCCGTGGCCGACATTCTGCGCGGCGTTCTGGACGGCCATATTGTCCTGAGCCGCGAAATTGCCGAGCGCGGGCGTTTCCCGGCCATCGACCTCAGCCGCTCGGTCTCGCGCAGCCTGCCGGGTGCGGCGACCCAAGATGAAAACCGAATGATCGCCGAGGCCCGCAAACTGGTCGGCAGCTATGAGCAATCCGAGGTTATGATCAAGGCGGGGCTGTATTCCGAGGGCGCGGACCCGCTGCTGGATCAGGCCGTGCGGGTGCATGAGGAACTGGATGCTTTCTTTGCTAAATCTGAATCAGATGGAATCAGGAACAGCTTCAACCACCTGCAGCTGATCCTGCGACGGGCCGGGCCCACGCTGGCGCGACAGTGAAATCCGAACAGTTTTAAGTGTTAAGCCCACCTTAAGACCTGCCCGGCTACCCCTGTAGTCGGGTGATAGAAAAGGTGGTGGAGATGGGTGCGCAATCCAATGCGGCGCCAATCATCATCAAGAAGAAACGTGTGTCAGGTGGCGATGGCCACCACGGTGGCGCGTGGAAAGTCGCATATGCCGACTTTGTCACGGCCATGATGGCGTTCTTCATGTTGATGTGGCTGCTGAATGCAACGACGGAACAACAACGCAAAGGGCTGGCGGATTATTTCTCGCCAACGATTCCGGTGAATCCGGTCTCGGGCGGAGGCGACGGAGCCTTTGGCGGCAACAATATGTTCTCGGAATTGACCATGGTCATGGATGGCTCGGGTGCCAGTCAGCGCAGCCCCACCGCCGCCCGTCAGGCACGGGGGTCGATCGGTGTCGCCAATGAAGGGGGCAAGCAAAGCACCGAGGAGTTCTCGACCCTTGAAGCGCGCCTTATGGGACGAACCGGAGAGAGCATGGTCTCGGACAAGGTGCTGAAACACATTGTCACGCGAGTGACCGATGAAGGGTTGGTGGTCGAACTGTTCGATACTGAGGATCAACCGCTTTTCGAATCGGGCAGCGACACACCGACTGCGATCATGCGTGCTCTGGCGCTATTGGTTGCCCGTTCTTCGGACCTTGTGACCAACGATATCGCGGTTGAGGGTCACGTTGGCTCGTCTCCTGTCGTGGTGGCCAGTAATCCGGTTTGGGCAGTATCGACATCTCGGGCGCAGAAAGTGCGTCAGATGCTTCAGGATAAGGGTGTTCAACCAGTTCGACTGGATCGGGTTACCGGTCACGCGGATCGCGAAATACATGATGAGAACCCGATGGCGGCGCGCAATAACAGGATCGAGATCATCTTCCTGCGCAATTCCTGATAGGAAAAGGATAGGACGCATTTTACCTGTTAGCGCGCTGTTAAGGCCCAGCGCGTTAGCTGTTGCATCAAGGATTGACGCAACAGAAGGGCGTGCCCATGACTATTTCATCTTCATTGAATGCTGGCGTGGCTGCATTGAAGGCCAATGCAAATCGGTTGGCAACGATTTCCGACAACATCGCCAACTCATCCACCTTTGGGTACAAGCGGGTTGAAACTGATTTTCATTCCATGGTCACGTCTGGCCAAGGCGGCAGCTATTCGGCGGGCGGTGTGCGCACAACCAGCCAGCGACTGATCGACCAGCGCGGCTCGCTGGTAACGACGAACAACTCGACCGATCTGGCAGTACGCGGGCGTGGGATGCTACCGGTGCGTCCCAGTTCCCAGATCGCGGGTGGTTCGAACGAGATGTTGTTGACCACAACCGGTTCGTTTCGCACCAATGAAGAGGGGTATCTGGTCACCGAATCCGGTTTGGTTCTGCTGGGCTGGCGTGCAAATCCTGACGGGTCCATACCGGCGGTACCACGTGACACGCCCGCCGCGCTGGAGCCCATTCAACTTAGTGTCAATCAGTTGTCTGGCGCGCCAACCACGCAGATGAACTTGCGGATGAACTTGCCTGCTACCGCAACAGATGCAGGGGCATCTGGGGACAGCCAACCTCTGTCCGTCGAATATTTTGACAATCTGGGCAAATCGGAAAGCATCGATATCGAACTGGTGCCCACTGTTCCCGCAACAGGGTCCAGCAATGAATGGACGATGATCATGCGCGATTCGGCTTCGGGCGGCGCGGTGATCGGGGAATATACTTTGACCTTTACCGACAGCCGGACAGCAGGCGGCACCCTTGCCAGCGTCACGGCAGTTTCGGGCGGTGCTTATGACCCTGCCACCGGCGGCGTTGTGGTGAACGTAGCGGGCGGCCCGATGGAGGTTAATATCGGCCAGATCGGCGACGCAGATGGGATCACACAGTTGTCGGATACATTCGCGCCGGTTTCGATTACTCGGGATGGGTCAGCTGTGGGAACGATGACCAGTGTTCAGGTCGACGAGAACGGCTATGTCTACGCGTTTTATGACACTGGCGTCAGCCGTCGTATGTTCCAGATTCCGTTGGCAGATGTTCCAAATCCCAACGGCTTGACGGCATTGGACAGCCAAACCTATGCACCGTCGCGCGAAAGCGGCACGTTCTTTTTGTGGAATGCGGGTGAAGGTCCGACGGGCGATCTGGTTTCTTTCGCGCGCGAGGAATCCACCACCGATGTCGCGACCGAACTGACCTCGATGATCCAAACGCAGCGGGCTTACTCTTCAAGCGCGAAGGTCATCCAGACGGTCGATGAGATGCTGCAGGAAACCACCAATATCAAACGCTGATTTCGGCGCTAACCCAGCGAAAGGACCCGTGCCATGAACATGTCGACGGCCCTGAACAATGCCATTGGCGGTCTTACGGCCGCGAGCCGCGGCGCCTCGGTAGTGTCCGAGAACATCGCCAACGCGCTAACGCCCGGCTATGCACGCAGAAGTCTGGAACTGACGACGAACACGATTTCTGGCCATGGCGTTAGAACCGTCGGCGTGGTTCGAACCCAGGATCCTGTGCTAACAGCCAACCGCCGCAACGCAGATGCCGAACTGGCACGTCAATCGACCGTATCAGGTTTTCACAGCAGGTTGGAGGGGCTTGTCGGCACCCCGGATGACGCCACATCCCTTGCAGCCCGTCTGGCCGATTTCGACGGCTCATTGATCACCGCGTCCAGTCTGCCCGACTCGTCAGAGCGTCTGGATCAGGTTGCCCGCACGGGTCGCGATCTCGCAAACAGTCTGAATGCTGCCTCGGAAGGGCTGCGTGATCTGCGGTCAGACGCGGATCGGTCAATTGGTCGCTTTGTCGACAGGCTGAACCAGACGTTAACCGACATTGAGGCATTGAATGCCAAGATTTCCGCCGTCAAATACGCCGGTGGTGAGATTGGGGCCTTGCTGGACCAAAGGCAGGTTCTGATCGATCAAGTCAACGAGGTTATTCCAGTTAATGTTGTGCCTCGGGCCAATGATCAGGTGTCCATCTACTCGGATGGAGGGTTGATCTTGCTTGAAGGTACAGCAGCCGAGTTTACGTTCACCACAACTGGCGAGACCAAGCCCCATATGACTGTGGCAAACGGCTTGTTGTCGGGCCTGCAGATGAACGGAAACCCGGTTAGCACCAGCGGAGACAACGCGCAGATCAAAGGGGGTGCTCTTGCCGCTGAGTTCGAAGTCCGTGACGAGCTTGCCGTTGAGGCCCAGGGTAATCTGGACACGGTCGCGCGCGATCTGATCGAGCGGTTTGAAACACCGGGTCTGGACCCTACGGCGCTGGTCACCGATCCAGGGTTGTTCACTGATGAAGGCAATCGTTTTGATCCGACTGCGCCTGCCGGGCTGGCCTCGCGGATTAACCTGAATTCCATTGTCGATCCTGACAACGGCGGCCAAAGCTGGAAATTGCGCGCAGGCCTAGGGGCAATAACCCCCGGAGACCCCGGAAACGCCACGCAATTGCAGGCGTTCGGGGCCGCTCTATCGCAAGCGCGACCGGTAGCCGGGTCCCCTTTCGGGACCGGAGACATGCGCGCATCCGACCTGACCGAGGCGCTTCTATCCAGGACCGGTGCGAATGCGCACACGGCCAGTCAACGTCTGGCTTTCGCCAATAGCTCCCAGCTCGAGATGACCAAGATCGAAGCAGAACAAGGCGTGGACACGGATCAGGAGCTTCAGCGTCTGATCCAGATTGAACAGATCTATTCAGCGAACGCGCGGCTTATCTCGGTCGTGGATGAGTTGATGGAAACATTGCTGAGGTTGTGATCATGACTTTGACATCTATAGGTGATTTGGCGCGCGGCCTCACTCTGAAAAGCCGCGCAACCGAAATTAAAACCCAGATCGAGACTCTGTCCTACGAAATGTCCACGGGCAAAGTGCAGGACGTCAGTGGCCGTCTGGATGGGGACTATTCTCATTTGCTTGATCTCGATCGCAGTCTGTCACGGCTTGAGGCGTTCAAAGTCTCAACTGCCGAGGCCAGTTTGTTCACCGATACCATGCAGCTAAGCCTGACCACGATTAACGACTCGGTCGGAGAGATAACCGCCGCACTATTGTCTTTTGGCACGTCCAATCAAGCAGTTACCCACGAAAACGCTTCGGTACAGGCAAGGAATGAGCTGGACACGATCATGTCAGCACTGAACACCCGTGCCGGGGGGCGCAGTCTGTTTTCAGGCACAGCCACCGATGTCTCACCCTTGCCGACCGCAGACACCCTTCTGACAGCGCTTGAGGCCGAGTTGACCGGGTTGGTCACGGCAACAGATATTCGGCAGGCGGCGGAAGACTGGTTCAATGACCCCACTGGTTTTGACGCGATTATTTACCAGGGTTCGGCGACTACGCTTTCTGCGATGCAAATCTCCGAGAATGAAAGCGTCAACATACCGGTAACTGCGACCGACCCGGCGCTGAAGGCCGCGATCAGGGACATCGCTGTCGCTGCTCTGGTTTCGGATAACGCATTGAACCTACCCCGCGATCAACGAACCGCGCTGTTCAAGCAGTTGGGTGTCGATCTGGCCAACACGCAAAATGAAACAGTAAACCTGCGCGCTCTGGTCGGTGCAGCAGAAGCCCGAATTGATCAGGCGGCAACACGCAACAGCGCAGCAATGAAAAGCCTTGAATTCAGTCGAAACGAACTGATTGCCGCGGACCCATATCAAACCGCGGCGCAGCTACAGACAGTCCAGTTTCAATTGGAAAGCCTGTATTCCGTAACCGTTCGCAACGCGAACCTGTCACTGGTGAACTACCTGAGATGAGAGTTCTGGTTTTCATTTTGATGTTGCTGCCTGGCCTGGCCTCGGCCGGAGCGATCCGGTTGAAAGACTTAGTGGACTTTGATGGTGTTCGGGGCAATGACCTTGTCGGCTATGGCCTTGTGGTTGGCCTGAACGGAACCGGGGATGGGCTGCGCAATTCCCCATTCACCGAGGAAATCATGTCCAACATCCTCGAACGTTTGGGCGTGAACGTGAACGGTGAGGATTTTCGGCCCAAGAACGTGGCCGCCGTGTTGGTAACCGCCAGCTTGCCACCATTTGCCAGGGTCGGAGGCCAGATTGATGTGACGGTTTCAGCCATCGGGGATTCCAACAGTCTTTTAGGAGGCACCCTGATCATGACGCCCTTGAACGCAGCGGACGGCCAGATCTATGCGGTCGCCCAAGGCACCGTTCTGGCAGGTGGTGCCGCTGTCGCGGGCGAAGCCGCGTCTGTTGTGCGCGGGGTTCCGACCTCTGGCGTCATCCCCTCTGGGGCGAGGGTCGAGCGCGAGATTGATTTTGACCTTTCGTCGCTGACACAAATGCGACTGGCGCTCAGAGAGCCGGATTTTACTACTGCTGGCCGGATTGAGTCTGCAATCAACACGGAATTCAACCGCCCCGTTGCCATCATGCGAGATTCTGGCACTGTGGAGTTGAACATTGCCGCGACACAGTCGATCTCGACGGCGCATGCGTTGGGTCGGATCGAAAACATTCTGGTCGAGCCGGAAACCAAAGCGCGCGTCGTGGTGGATCAGCGCTCTGGCACGATTGTCATGGGTCAAGAAGTCCGCATTTCGCGCGTTGCAGTCTCGCAGGGGAACCTGACCCTCACGGTAGAAGAAGCCCCTATTGCAGTACAACCCAACCCTTTTGCGCGTGGTGAAACAGTTGTTGTCCCCAGAACGATCGCCGGGATCGAAGAAGAAGAAGGGACTGGTTTGGCTGAAATCCCCGAGGCAACAACCTTATCTGAGGTTGTTGCCGGCCTGAACGCATTAGGCGTTTCCCCCCGCGACATGATCGATATCCTGAAAACGATCAAAGCCGCTGGGGCATTGCACGCGGAATTCGTGGTGCGTTAAGGGTTCGGCGGGGCCATGGGCCCCATCCTGCCTTTCGCGAAAGAAGAACGGGATTACTTGGATTTCCAGCTATCCAGCCACTTCCTGAACCTGCTGCTTTGCTCTCCAATCGCATCCCCAGCGGCATATAACCCGTCTTCGACGTTTTCGATCACGGGATCGACCCGCGCTGCGCGGAACCTGCGCCAACGCACCCATATGGCCCAAACGATGGCAAAGAAGACAGTAAGGAAAATGATGTTGAACCAAGGGATCAGCCGCACATCGGGGCTATCGACCGGGCGAACAGAAACAGCATTTGGAAAGATCGACATTAGCTGATTACGCCAGCCGTAATGGCGCAGCACCACCCATTGCGGGTTATCCGCAGTCGAGACCAGATTGGTCAGTTCGGCCTGCAGGTTCGAACTATCGAGCTTGAAGTACGGTGGCCATCCCCAGCCGGTATCTTCATTGCGGTAAACACGCGGTTTGCCGTTGGGGCGGAAGGTTTCGACAAAGCGCACATCGCGATTGACGGTCTGCGCGCCCTCTTGCCCGGTATCCTGCTGCGCCCAGAAGATCGAGTTCTCACCGAAATCGACGCGCCGCACCTCGGTCTTGACGATCCGCACCACATCCTGCTGCGGTAACGTGTATTCCAGAACCGAGGCAACCAGCCCCCAGAAGACGATGATGAATGCCCATTTGATATAGACCATCTATTCGGCCCTCACATGAAATTTGTTATATAGATCAGCAGGGCAATGCCCCCCAGCGGGATGACATAGACACCCAGCAGCAGTTTCTTTCGAAACGAGTTATCATACTGCCGCATCCCCCGCTGCAGAAATGCGTCACGATCGCCGTGTAGCCCTTTCTTTTCCCAATGTGCGATCAGTTTACGACGGCGTATCAGACGGGAATAGATCGACAACCCGACATAAATCACTGTCAGAATGACCAGTAAGGGGATCAGAAAACGGATTGCGACGATCATTCAGCTTCTCCCTACCGCGCCCCAAGGGCCGACCCGCGCGATGACCGCGTCGCTGACCCGGTCGGTGCCGCTCATGTCCGGTTCATGACCGAACAGCGCGGCGCGGGCACCGGCTTTGTCCACCTGATACTCGCGCGCGAGGAAGTCGGCAACATAGGCTTTCTTGGTGTCCGGCCAGGTGGAATAGGTCCGATAGAACAGCTCTTTGTGGCAGATGAACATTTGGCGCGGGTCCAGCGGGGCCAATTCGGCCAACAGCATGTTGATCAGATCGCGGTTTGGCGTGTCGGTGGCGCGCAGCGTATAGAAATAAGCCGGGTGGTCCGAGGTGATCAGCGGCCACGGCCCTCCGTCACTGGCCCAGCGCAGCAACTGGGCCAGGCCATGATAGGCCCCGGGCAGGTGATCGGCGTGGTTGCGGGCCAGACGGCGCATATCGCTGCGGTCCAGCCCGGTCAGGTCAACGCCAGCGTCAGCTGCGGCATGGATGGTCAGGAAATCCATCTTTTGCTGCAACACAGCAGCCGAGTTCAAGCCGCGCGCCTCGATGATGGTCTCGACCAGAGAATTATCGTTCAGGAAAGCCGCAATCTGGTGCCGTTGCACCGGATCGAACACGTGGTTCAACGGCAAATCATCAGCCCGCTCGCCCATGCAAATCGCCGCCGGATAGTCCAGGTCGGGGAACAGGTAGAGCCCGCCGAAATGCGCCGTCCAGAAATTGCGCTGTTCGAACGCAGTGTGACGCAGGTGAACGGGGTTTCGGGTGACGTCCCCGGTTTCTTCGGCGGTTTCGATCATTTTGGCGATCAGCACATCGTCGAACCAGGCGTCTTCTTGGGTTTTGAACTGTTCGACCATGCCTGCAAGTTGTTCGGCCCTGCGCAGAGTGCCGCCCACCGTGTCGGCTTCAATCTCAATCTTGCGTAGGTTCAGAAGATCGGCGGACGTGGTGAGTTTGAAGACCGAGTTCACCAGCTCTCCGGCCACCGCATCCGTGGCGGTCAGGGCGAACAACTGCGCCTCGTTCATCTCGATGAACTCGCGCAGAATATCGCGTGAGGTCGAGAATTTGACGTTCAGCAACGGCGCTCGTTTTTGCTCGGTCGTCAACAGGATGAACTGCCGGTTGACCCCGTTGGGGTTGAGGTAGAGCGGGTCGTCCAATTCCTGCCCCACTTCGGGCGAATAGCCCGAGATATCCACATGGAAATCTGTCAGATCAGTGGTCTGGCCCGCCAGATGCTGCAACGCGCGGTTATACCGCTCGACCAAGGCCGGGCTGGAAATGTGGACGAGGTTGCCAAACATCAGGCCTTTTTCGATGAGACGGATCATGGAAGATACCTTTTGAAAACCCATCGCTCCAGAAGAAGCAAAATTGATAAGATCACGCCGAGGAAACACCCAAATACTAGGAAGCTGAGAAAAACTTCGTTTGGTGAATCCGTTGTGCCACAACTACGAATGACCCGGAAGTTTTCGGGCATCAGCCCGTCCCAACCGCAAATAGTGGTGGTCATAAATACAGCCAGAATGACTGCAAATAAGACTGCGGCGATGATCGCTCTCAAGTTCGTCACCTCATCATTCTATTTAGACGACCAACAACCACAACTGCCAGCACCAACAGTGGCAGCGCAAACGCCCGCGCGGTGATCTGCAAGTTGAAGCCGATATAAGACACCACACTGCCTTCAAACAGGATCAGGGTCTCGTCCCACGACGCGCCTTCAAAGCCGCTGCCTGCATTCACACCGAACTGAGTCAGATACAGAACCGCAACGGCGCCCAGAAATCCGAACACACCCCAACGCAGGGGCAGGATCAGGCCCAGTACAAGCGCCAAACCAGAGATTGCGAGAGTTAAAGTCATGTCATTACGTCCTTTTTCCGGCGAAGCGTGACTGCACACGCTCCGCCGGCCAAGATCATTGCGGGGACGAACCAGAACAACGCCTGCGCAAGAAATTGTGAAGGGGCCTGACCCGGACCGAAGGCGTGGACCAATGAGGCGGGGCGCAGGACCGAGGCACCGTTGATCCAGATTTCAAACAACGCGCTCCAGACGTACGTAACCGCGAAAACAATTAGCGCCAGCATGGCAAAGGCACGTCGAGAGGGTGGTCGGCGACGGGCAACCATGACGCCGGAATACAGGCAAACGCCGATCAGCGATCCGAAGATCAGGATCAAGCCGCCGGTCATGTTTTCCCCTTCAGATACCGCCGCTTGGCTTCTTCCATCCGGCCCATTTCTCGGACGGCGTTCTCGATGGCGACCTCGTCGCTCTTGTCGGCATAGCGGAATTCACTGTCGGCGTAGCGGTTGACTTCCTGCATCACCATGTCCACCGTGATCGGCTGGCGCAGGTCCTCAATCATGGCCTTCTTGGTGTCGTAGTCGCGGAACAGGAACAGGTCGGGGTTCTCCATCCACTCATCAGGCAGTTCGAAATCCATCGCGCGGACCTTGACCGCGTCGGTGATGTTCTTGATGGCGCGGCCCGTAAACCGCTCGTCCGCCTGCTGGATCGCCTTTAGGTAGGTGCCCAGCTTGGCAATCGTGTCCATCTGGCCGATCTCGCCCGAAACCCGATTATAAACCTGCAGCAAGGCGTCCTCATGCGGGTGGGAGTGGCTTTCAAAACTGGCAGCGACGGCCTTTTTGATTTCTTGCGCGGCATAAGCCTCGTGCTCGCCCAGCGGGATGTCGTGGTTGCGGCCCATCAGCAGGTGCAGAATGTCGATGTAATCCTCGCGCGTCTGGGGACCGTCCACCAAAAACCGCGCTCCCGCCCGCTGGCGCAGAGCATCGTCCACGTTCTCAGGGTAGTTCGAGAACATACCAAAGGTGCAGTTGCCGCGTACAACGGTGTTGGCACCCGCAAAGCTCTCCATCAGCACAGCGGTGATTTCCAATTGCCCGGCTGAGGACTGCCGGTCGCCGCGTTTACCTGCCAGTTGGTCGATATCATCGATGGTGCCAAAGCCGATAACCGAGGGGTCGATGATCGTGTTGATAAACGCCTTGGCGTTCTGGCCGGATTTGCCCTGATAGCTGTCGATATTGTCGGTGCTCAGGTTCTGATAGCGGAACGGATAGCCCGCGTTCTGGCAATAGTCGTTGATCAGACCGGCCATCATCTGGATCAGGGTGGTCTTGCCTGTGCCCGGTTTGCCGTCGCCCATGAATGTAAAGATGAACCCGCCGAGTTCCGCAAACGGATTCAGGCGACGGTCGAAGTCATAAGCCATCAGCATCTTGGACAGCTTCATCGCCTGATATTTGGCGATATGGTTGCCCACCACCTCGTTCGGTTTCTTGAACGTCATGGTCAGGGTGGTGGATTTGGCCTTGGAGGCGGGCTCGAAACCCCGGATGGTCAGGTCATCGGCCTCAATATGCCAGGCGGCGTTCTGGAACGGAGCCAGATGGCCTGCGGACTGCGCCCGCAGAGCAGCCTTGTCCATCAGTTGCTCGGCATAGGCGCTGGTGGCCGCGATCAGGTGGGCATCGTCGGGGGCGTGTTTGGCCAAAACTTGATCCAGCTCCCACAGGGCACCATGCAGAGCAAGCTGACCATTGTCGGTCAAGACCTCTTCGATCTCGCCAAGATCAACCGTGGTTTCGCCCAGATGTGAGGACATCAGGTAAGCCAGCGCATTGCTGAAGGCGTGTGATGTGATCAAAGCCTCAGCCGTCAGCAATTCCGAAAACTCGGTCTTGCGTGCAACTGGCAGATCCCCCGCCAGATTGGCCCGCTTCAAGTCTGCCAACGGAGTCTGCTCCGCATACGCCTCGGCCACCGCCAAAGCGATGGCAATCGCACGCCGAATGGCCTGCTGGGTGGTCGCCTGTGGCGGAGACACGAGCGTATCGCCGTCATCCGAGGCCTCGATCCGCTCAACCAGATGCACCCCGTCCGCGCGCGCGTTGCGCCGCGTCACCAGCCCCGGCGTCGTGGATCGAAACCGCCGTCCGGTCGAAACACCCGGAGAACGCTCGACCGCTGCCTCAACCGGTTTGGCAATCCGCGGCGCGTGTTCGAACCCGTTCAGCAAAGCGGTCGCTGCCGGGTAATGCTTACGAATATCATCTTCGCGCAATTCCATCTGATCTGACGTCAAACTCATTTAAAAAACCGCCGTTGCTTCTTCTGTTCAAAAATACTTCCGCCCGATGCGAAAAAACTAGTATCTCAACACCTGCCCCGTCTTGCTGACAACGAATTTGCGCACATCAGCAAACCCTGGCGGGCTGCGCTCAGCCAGAACCTGAAACGGACGCTGGGGCAGGATGATCGATCGCTGCGTTTGCGTCGCTCCGGTCTCGGCCCCCTGCCCGCCGAACGGGTCCAAGGCGAACACCTCGCGCTCGACGGTCGAGAACCACCCGGCGCGTTCTTCGATCACGTCCTCGCTTTCCAACTGTTCCATGGTCCAGGCCAGCGCCCAATCCTGACCTTCGGGAGCCTGAGCGTCCTCCAGCACTTGCCGCAGGGGTCCGGATTGTTCCGTATAGGCCGAGGAATACATCGGGCCCACATGGATTCGGCGCAGGTGTTTGGGGTGCAGGTCATCGAAGTCCTGATCGAAGCCCGTGGCGATCGTCACCAGCTTCAGCCCGCCCAAAGACTGCGCCATCAGATGCGCCTGTACCTCGGGCCAGCGACGCTGGTCCTTGGGCAGGGCCGTGCGCCCGCTGTCCTCCAACTGCATCATGTAGATGACTGGCAGGTTGATCTGGCTGTCATAAACCGCCCAGTGGATCAGAAACTTGCGCCGATCCCCTTCATTCCCGATCCAATGGCATTCGGGATCGTTACGGGCCCAGAACAGCTGTCCTTTCAGCAATTCCTCGTAATAGAGCCTTTGCGACAGTGCGAATTGCAGCTTGGTCGGTATCTCGCGGTCACCAATGATGGTGCGCACCATGTCGGTTTTCAGATCGTCGGCTGATGGCATATTGGCCAGATGCACCTGCGCCTGCTGCGCGTCGTTGGCCATGGTCAGCAACTCGGCCGCCACCGGAAACCCGCTGTCGCGCTTGTCCATGGCAAGGCTGCCAAAGAACCGCCCCGTATCACGCCCGACCAGCAGGTATTTCATGGACAGTGCCCGGAACGTATAGAGCAACCCCGAGAGGTAGCGCGACACGATCCGCACCTCTTGCTTGCTGATCGCGCCCTCGGCCTCCATCGTCGCGGCCACGCGAAGGAGGTGGACGGTGATCACCTCGAATTTGCGGAAATAACGCCGCGAGGCGAAAGTGTCGGTCAGGCCGACATGGTCTTGGACGGGGTTAGTCATTTGGGGGCTTTTTGTAGTTTTCGCCAAACATGTGCCGGGCATGATCTTTGCCATACAAAAATTCGATGCCTTCGCCCAACCCGTAGTTTCTGAAACTTTCTAAACAGAGTTGAGCGGCCCATAGGAACGCAACAATCACCCCCATTGCTGCAGCTACCGAGCCGATCGAGATCGCAGTTTTATTCGCGAAACTGATTCCGAACGTGAAAGCGACCCCGCTGGAACAAGCTGCAACGAGGACAAACAATCTCAGAGCTTTCTTCTCAAAATCGTTCATCCGCCGCACAAACTCCTAAAGCTTTTCTTAACAACCACTTTTAGCCCAAAAGGTGCAAAGGTGCCGGTCAGGCCGACACGCTCTCGGGTGGGGTTAGTCATGCATCACCACCGCCAAAACCACCAAAATCCCGGCCGGGCGACTGCCCGCCATCGCCATGGTTGTTGGTTGGTACGCTGTTAATTCCTTGCGACCTGCGAAACATCTCCAACCGATAGGTAGACCAAATAGCTCCGAGAGCACCAGCACCGCACAATAAGTAGAATCCATTCACCATCATCGTCAGAAAAGAGATTAGAAAAGCGAGCCCGATTGCACCCCAAACAAGCTCACCGTTTCGCTCGACCCATGTCTTGCTTTTGTCTTGCTCCAAGAAAAATGGCATTCGTCGCAACCAGCCTTTTCTTATCCACCATACAAGTTCTTATCATGCTTCTCGACAATCGAGGCAAACCGGCGCGCGAACCGCTCATCCGCCTTGGCCTTTTTCTCCAACACGTCGCGGGCAAAGACCATGTGGCCTTCGTGCGCCTCAAGCATGTCGGCCATTTTCTGGTTGGTCGCGGTGCCGATTGCGGCCATTGCCGTCTGCGCCTCTTGGTCGGTCTGCACGCCGATCTCGTTGATGCGGTGGGCCACGTCCTGCTGCTGCGCGGTTTTCAGCGATTTGGTCAGGGCATCGTACAGCACCACGCGCTGCTGCGTGTCTGTCTGCAGCTTGTTTATCAGCACCATCTGCGTCGCCGCCTGGTTCTGCAGTGAATCGACCCAAGTCTTGCCCTTTTCAATGTAACGCTCAAGCGTCTGGGATTTGGCCAGCTTGACTTGTTCCTCCTGAACCTTGGCGTTGTATTGCTTGTTCAACTCGGCCAGCTCGGTTTCAAGCTGAGTGCGCGCGGCGGCGTCCTGTTCGACGCTGATCTTGTTTTCCAGTGTAATGATGGTCGGGTCCATGCCCTGAATTTCAGCCCGCAATGCTTCCAGTTCGGCCACTGTCGCCTCACGATCATCCAGCGTGCCGGTCAGGTTGTCCTCGACCTTCACGCGCTGTTCCTCCAGCACGGACAGCTGCCCTTCCAGCAGTTTCACGATCACGTCAGATTTGGCGATCAGGTCCTGCAGCTTGTCGTCGATATTGGCGGTGCGCATCCGCTCCTGCCGCATGGATTCGGACTTGCCCTTGGCGAAGATGCCAACAAAACTCTCCCACCCGGTTTTCGAGCGCATCTCGTCGAAATCCTTGGAGAACGCGTTGGTGACGTCATCCAGACCCATGATCAGCTCGGCAATATTGGCGTTCATCACTTCAGTATGGGCGTGCACATCTTCCAGCGTAGCGTTTTCGATGTCGATATCGGCCTCGGCCGTGCCAATCTTGGCCCGGGCGGCGTCAATGCGCGAGGTCAGGTTTTCGATCTGCGACTGGCTTTCGCGGACTTTCGCCTGCGTTTCTTCGATCAACGCGTCAAATTTATGGCTCGACATCTGCACTATCCCCTTTTTTGTTCAATTACCCAATAAGATAGGGAATGTTACATCTATTTACATCCCCCGAGAGACAAAATTCCTGCAAACTGTGGCAAACTCGGCCCGAAAAAGATAGGCGCGATCTTTCGCGCTCGAGTGCCGCTTTTGATCAAATCTGGATTGATCCCTGCCGGGTTGTGGACATAGACATTCCAGACCCCACCTGTTTGTGTGCGACAACTCTAAATTCCTGCCGGAGGCCAAGCTATGCTGGACACGACAACCGATCTGAAATCCATCCTGAAAAACCCCGATCTCCTAGCAACCAAGGCCTATATTGGCGGTCAGTGGGTGGACGGCGACAACGGCACTTTTGCCGTCACGAACCCCGCGCGTGGAGATGTCGTGGCCGAGGTCGCGGACCTAAGCCGCGCGCAGGTAGCAGGTGCGATTGCGCAGGCCGAGGCAGCGCAAAAGGAATGGGCCAAACTGACTGGTAAAGAACGCGCAGTTATCCTGCGCCGCTGGTTCGACCTTATGATGGAAAACGCCGAGGATCTGGGCAAGATTCTGACCGCCGAACAGGGCAAACCGCTGGCTGAAGCGATTGGCGAAATCGGTTATGGTGCGTCCTTCATCGAATTCTTCGGCGAAGAGGCAAAGCGGGTTTACGGTGAAATGATCCCGGGCCATCAGCGCGACAAGCGGATCATGGTTCTGAAGCAACCCATAGGCGTTGCAGCCTCGATCACGCCGTGGAACTTTCCCAACGCGATGATTACGCGCAAAGCCGCGCCGGCACTGGCCGCCGGATGCGCCTTTGTTGCGCGCCCTGCTAAGGAAACACCTTTGTCTGCGCTGGTCATGGGCGTTCTGGCCGAACAGGCTGGCATTCCGGCGGGCGTTTTCAACGTGCTGCCGTCCTCCAGCGCCAGCGAGATCGGCAAGGAGTTCTGCGAAAACCCCGGCGTGCGCAAACTGACCTTTACCGGCTCGACCGAAGTGGGCCGTATCCTGCTGAAACAAGCGGCCGATCAGGTCATGAAATGCTCGATGGAGCTGGGCGGCAACGCGCCGTTCATCGTGTTTGACGACGCAGATCTGGACGCCGCGGTCGAGGGCGCAATGCTGTGCAAGTTCCGCAACAATGGTCAGACCTGCGTCTGCGCGAACCGTATCTACGTGCAGGCAGGTGTCTATGACGCTTTCGCGGCCAAACTGAAAGCCGCCGTTGAGGCGCTGAAGATTGGTGATGGCCTGTCCGAAGGCACGACCACGGGCCCGCTGATCAACGCAGAGGCGGTCGCCAAGGTCGAAGAGCATATCAAGGACGTCACCGACAAGGGCGGTGCCGTTCTGACCGGCGGTCTGCCACATGATCTGGGTGGCACCTTCTTCCAGCCCACCATCGTAACTGGCGTGACGCAGGACATGATGGTCGCGCAGGATGAAACCTTCGGCCCGCTGGCCCCGCTGTTCAAATTCGAGGACGAAGATGACGTGATTGCCATGGCCAATGACACGATCTTTGGTCTGGCCTCTTACTTCTATGCCAAGGATCTGAGCCGCGTCTACAAGGTGGCCGAGGCATTGGAATATGGCATAGTCGGCGTGAACACGGGCATCATCTCGACCGAGGTTGGGCCTTTTGGCGGTGTCAAACAGTCCGGCCTGGGTCGCGAAGGCAGCCATCACGGCATGGAAGACTACCTTGAGATGAAATACGTCTGTCTTTCGGTCTAACTCTTCGCGGCCACTGCCCCGGTAGTGGCCGCGTTTGTCACAAAACTGAAGCCAAACTGTCACAACACCGCAACGATCCCGGTCCATCCCCCTCGCATCCGAGTGAAAAGAGGAAACCCACCGATGTCGTTGCGCACTGTCTGCCTGACATCTGCCCTTGCTCTGACTGCTGGTCAGGCCTTGGCAGAGATGAATTTCAACCGAATTGCATCCTTCCCCGTGGTGAAAAACATGGCCGAAGGCGCGGACACCACCCGCGAAACCTCGCCCGAGATCATCGCGGCGACCGCAGATGGTATGACGCTGGTCTACACCGACAGCCCGCTGGGCGTGATCGGCATGGTCGACATCACCGATCCCGCGAACCCTGCGCCCTTGGGTGCGATGGAGGTTGGTGGCGAGCCGACCTCAGTCGGGATCGTTGGCGCAAATGCTTTTGTTGGCGTGAACACTTCGGACAGCTATACCGCCCCGTCGGGCAAGCTGATATCGGTCGATATCGCGGGCAAGGCGCAGATCGGTGCCTGTGATCTGGGCGGTCAGCCAGACAGCGTCGCCATTGCGCCCGATGCCAGCTTTGTCGCCGTGGCGATCGAGAATGAGCGGGACGAAGACCTCAACGACGGCATCATCCCACAGCTGCCCGCAGGTGAGCTGGCGCTGGTACCGCTGAAGGACGGCGCGCTGGATTGCGCGAGCATGAAAATGGCCTCGCTGACTGGCCTGGCCGAGGTTGCGCCCACAGACCCCGAGCCCGAGTTCGTGGATATCAACGGCCTAGGTGAAACGGTCGTCACCCTGCAGGAAAACAACCACATCGCGGTTGTTGCCAAAGACGGCACCGTGATCAGCCATTTCTCGGCCGGCAGCGTGGATTTGGAGGGCATCGACGCCACGGATGAGCGCGGCGCGCTGATCTTCACCGAAAGCCAGCCGGGCCGCCTGCGTGAACCCGACGCGGTGAAATGGATCGACGACAACCACTTCGCCACCGCCAATGAAGGCGATTACGAGGGCGGCTCGCGCGGTTGGACGATCTTCCACAAGGACGGGACCGTTGTTTACGAAAACGGCACCGATTTCGAAAAGGCCATCATTCAGATCGGCCACTACCCTGACAAACGCTCGGACAGCAAAGGCGTTGAGCCGGAAAGCGTGACCGCAGCCACCTTTGGCGGTACTCCGATGATCTTTGTGGGGGCCGAGCGCGCCTCGGTCGTGGTGGTCTATGACGCCACTGACCCCGCGAACCCGGTGCTGAAACAACTGCTGCCCTCGGGCGTTGGTCCGGAAGGCTATGTGGCAATCCCCGAGCGGAACCTGCTGATCTCGGCCAACGAAAAAGACTTGATCGAAGATGGTGGCCCGCGTGCACATGTGTCGATCTTCGAATATCAGGATGCGCCCGCCGCCTACCCGCACCTGACATCGGAAGGCGCGGATGAGCTGATTGGATGGGGTGCGCTGTCAGGTCTGGTCGCGGACGAGGACGGCATGATCTATGCGGTCAATGACAGCTTCTACGGCTTCCAGCCGTCGATCTTCAAGATCGATCCCAGCCAGCAACCCGCGCGCATCGTGGACGTGATCCGCATCCACCGTCAGGATGGCAACCCAGCGCAGAAGCTGGACCTTGAGGGCATCACGCTGGACGGCAAGGGTGGCTTCTACGTCGCATCCGAAGGTCGCACTGACCGTGTGATCCCGCACGCGATCTACCACGTTTCAGCCGAGGGCAAGATCAAGGATCGCAAAGGCGAGATCGGCCTGCCTGCCGAGTTGATGGCGGTCGAGAAACGCTTTGGCTTCGAGGGCATCACCCGCGTCGGTGACACTCTGTGGATGGCCGTTCAGCGTGAATGGAAGGACGACCCGGAAAACCACGTGAAACTGGTGGCCTATAACCTTGAGACCAAAGAATGGGGCGCGGTTCACTACCCCAAAGCGGACCCGGATACCGGTTGGGTCGGCCTGTCGGAAATCGTGGCCTTCGGCGACCATGTCTATGTGATCGAGCGCGACAACCAGCACGACCACCGCGCCGTGACCAAAAAGGTCTATCGCGTCCCACTGTCGGAAATGACCCCTGCCCCGCTGGGCGGCCCCCTGCCAGTGGTCAGCAAGGAAGAGGTTCGCGACCTGCTGCCTGACCTGACCTCGACCGGAGGCTATGTTCTGGACAAGATCGAAGGTCTTGCCATCCTACCCTCGGGCGAGGCGTTTGTGATGACCGACAATGACGGCGTCGACGATGCCTCGGGCGAGACGATGTTCTGGTCGATCGGGTCGGTGACGGCTGGGAACTGAAGCACATATTCCTAAATTATTGGCGCCGCGCATTACCTGCGCGGCGCTAAACTTTTTTGCATGTAACTTTTCGTCAGTTGCAAGCCGACTGACCTGCATACATTCCAAGTCCGGCACCTGCCGCAGTCGCCAGTGTTTGGCCTGATCCGCCGCCGAAGCGATTACCGACAACGCCACCAAGAGCCGCGCCGCCCAAAATACCTGCTGCGCAACGCGCATCGTGTTGGACCTGGGCCTGTGTTGGCGTCGTTGGCGCCCCGCACGCCGCCAAAGCAAGCGTGCCCAAAAGCAGGCAAGATATAGTTACTTTCTTCATTTCACATTCCTTCCATTCACTCGCACTCAGTTGTCCTTACTTTTGGTCATGTAAGTCCCAACGAACCCCTACCCACCACGGAACTGACCCAGATCAAGATGGCTGGGTTCAAGTAGCTCGTTGAACATTCAACCTCTGCACTATTGCGCAGGATAGATATTGGTTTGGGGAACAACGCCCCGCGTCTGGAGGAACGCGGGGCGTGCAGTCTGCGATAGCCCCGAGAGGCAGGACTATCGCGGTGGTCGGACGGCCTTAGTTCACGGCTTTGGCGTCAACCACGTCCTTTTCGATGGCCTGACCAGACGAAATCTGAATCCGGCGCGGTTTCAGCGCTTCGGGCACCTCGCGCTTGAGGTCGATGTTCAGCATCCCGTTCTCATGGCTGGCACCAGTCACGCGGACGTGGTCGGCCAGCGCAAAGCGGCGCTCGAACGCACGGGTGGCAATGCCACGGTGCAGGTAGGAACGGTCCTTGTCCCCGGCAGTTTTCTTGCCGGCCACGATCAGGGCGTTTTCTTTTACTTCGACCGACAGATCGGCCTCGGCGAAACCGGCGACAGCGACGGAAATCCGATAGGTGTCGGCATCGGTTTTTTCGATGTTGTAGGGCGGATAGCTGGGCTGAGCCACGTCATTGGTCAGAACGCGATCCATCATGTCGGCGATCTGGTCGAAACCAATGGTGGCGCGGTGAAGCGGTGCAAAATCAAAACTACGCATGTGGTGTATCCTCATCTGAGCGATCTACGATATGCCCTCCGGTTTGGACGGGCGTTTGCTGTGTCAGGCCCCATCATTGGCGACCCGATACAGTTCAGATGGGTAACGATTTGACCGAGTTCAACCCCCGCCCGAGCTGATGAATTTCGCGCCGGAATTGGACTTGCCCGAACCGACCTGCAAGCGTCGGATCTCGGCTTTGGGTTGCGGGGCGTCCCGACGCAGCGCGGCCTTCAATTCCGACACTATTCCGGACAATTCCATCCCGAACCCGACCTTTTGCCGCCCGTCGCTGCCGACCGCGGATACGACGGAGAGAATCTGCCAGCGTGACCCGCTCCGGGCCAGCAAGGCCGAACCGGACGACCCAAAGGTGATATCGCAATTGAACGTGATCAATCCCTGATGGCGCTGCAGGATACGACAAGAGCGTTCCCGCGTTATCGCCTCGGACCGGCCGCGCCCGTACGAAGCAAGGCTGACCTCATTGCCCAAAACGCGCCCGCTGTGCAGGGCGAAAGGATTGGCCACCGAATACGGGATCGGCTGATCCAGCCGCATCAGCGCAACGTCAATCCGAACAGCCTCGGCCGATAGTCCACCGTGCTTGGTATAGTCGGGATGAATCGCGATCTGTTCGACTTTGCGCTCGGCCAGTGCCTCACCATCGCTCAGCCCAGCCCGAAAGGTTAACTGGCCGGGCGCGTACAGCTGCCCGGTTCCCCGATCCAGCGCGCAATGGGCAGCGGTCAGGACAATATCCTGCGCGATCAGAGTACCGGTGCAAAACCCTCGGTTGCCGATATCCAGACGCCCCACAGCCTCCCAACCATAAAGATCATCCCGGTCGGTCAGCTTTCGCTTTGCGCTCTGTGCAAAAGATGCGGTCGCTAGGCCGATAAGGCACAAGGCAGTCAGCAATGCACGGATCATGGTTTGACGAACCTTGCGCCAACATTATTGCGTGCGGCGCCCTGCGGGGTCTTGGCGATAAAGCCACGCCCCGCCGACAATTCCCTTTGCAGGATGGTCAGAGAATCTTCGACCGTTGTTCCGACCGCCACGCGCTGTCCGTCAAATTCTGCCTTTGCGGCGACCACGGACACAATGCGAGGGCGATCACCCTCGAAGGAAAATACTGGCGCACCAGAGGACCCGAACTCTACGTCACAAGACATGACAAGAACGTCGGACCTGCGGCTCATGACCGAGCACACCTCTTGCAGCGCCGGAGCTTCGGCCCTGTCTCGCGCGTAGGATACGACACCAACCTCTTCCCCTCGGGCAGGGCGATCACCTGTTTCAAAAGGAATGACCGTTGTGTTTCGGATCGGTTGCCACAACTCGATCAGCGCAATGTCATTGCCGATGCGGGCTGCGGTCGCATCTTCGCCATACTGGTATTTCGGATGCACAACCGCTCGACGCGCGGCGCGATAGGCAGATGCGCGCCCAAGTCGCCACGCGGCCAGAAACTCGACATCAGACAAATCCACACGCTGACCTGTGGCTTTGTCAAACAGGCAATGCGCGGCCGTCAGGACCAGCGTCGGAGAGATCAACGTGCCTGTACAGAACCCCGTTCCGCCAATATCCAGGCGTCCAACCGCCATCCACGCGCGGCCCGCATCAGTCGTATCCAGGCTTTTCAACCTGGAATCCTGCGCCATCGCAGCCATTGGCATCAAAGCCAGTGTCAGAACCTTCAACCAGTGTCGCAAGCGCTTCTCCGACGTTGCTTGGTACGTTTCCTCCTACGCGCCACGTGGGGCGAAATTAGGGCGCTTGCTTGTCTGGTCGAATCCGATCGCGACAGTCTAGCGCTGCCGCATCAGATACCTACCTTAAGATCGGCACCTCTCGGTCTGGCCTGCGGTCCTGCTGCATAGCCCGCGGCAGCGGACCTCCGGTCGCCCAATCAAGCAGTTCGACCGTATGCAGAATCGGAACCTCGGTGGCCGACCCTATTTGCATCATACATCCGATATTGCCTGCGGCAATAACGTCGGGGTTCTTGGCCTCCAACGTTCTAACCTTGCGTTGTTTCAGCTTGCCCGAGATTTCGGGCTGCATAAGATTGTACGTACCTGCGCTGCCGCAACACAGATGGCTGTCGGCGGGTTCAACCACTGAAAAACCCGCGCGTTTCAGCAGATCCTTTGGAAAGGTCTTGATCTTTTGACCATGCTGCAGCGAACAGGCCGCGTGGTAGGCGACAGTCATGCCCTTATCCGCGCCCTCAGACAGGTCCAACTGCATCAGCACCTCGCTGATGTCCATGGCGATATCCGACACTCGAGCCGCGTCCTTGGCCAAGGCGTCATTGCGGAACATATGCCCGTAATCCTTTACGGTCGTCCCACAACCAGATGTGTTAATGACGATAGCATCCAACCCGTCCCCGTCCATCTCGGCCACCCAAGCGCGGATATTGTCAGCGGCCGCTTTGTGGCTGTCATCGGACTTGCCCATGTGATGCGTCAGCGCCCCACAACAACCCGCGCCCTCGGCTACGACAACCTCACACCCCAGCCGGGTCAGCAGGCGGATGGTGGCATCGTTTATATCAGTGTTCAGCGCCTTCTGAGCGCATCCCGTCATCAGCGCCACACGCTTTTTGCGCGCACCCTTGGGCGCAAAGCTTTGCGGATCATCATTGCGACTGACCGGAGGGATATGTTTTGGCGCCATATCCAGCATCGCCCGCAACCGCGCATCCGGCATCAGGAATTTGAACGGACGGCCCAGCTTAGCCCCGATCAAAGCCCAGCGTAACCGCATCGGATAAGGCAGGATCTGCGCCAGCACCCATCGCAGGGCGCGATCGGTGAAGGGGCGTTTGTACTTCTGCTCGATATATTCGCGCGCGTGATCGACCAGATGCATGTAATGCACACCGGATGGACAGGTGGTCATGCAGGCCAGACAAGAAAGGCAGCGGTCGATATGTTTGACCGTTTTTTCATCCGGTACACGCTCGTTCTCCAGCATGTCCTTGATCAGGTAAATGCGCCCGCGGGGGCTGTCCAACTCGTCGCCCAGCACCTGATAGGTGGGGCATGTGGCGGTGCAAAAGCCGCAATGCACACAACTGCGCAGAATCTGGTTCGAGCGCTGGATCGCCGGGTCTTGCAGTTGTTTTTCGGTGAATGTCGTCTGCATCGGCCTACCCCATCAATCCCGGATTGAACAACCCGCGCGGGTCGAAACGCTGACGAATACCCTGTGTCAGAGCCTGAATCCCGGCACTTTCCGGCTGGAACCTCCCCAGAGCCTCAACCGTTTCGGCCGCTGCCCTGACCAGGGTCGCGTGGCCGTCGAATGCCCCAAGACGTGCCCGCAGGTCGTCCCCTTTGCGCACCAGCGCCCAGATCAGCCCGCCGCCCCAATCGAACAGAGTCTGATCCGCCCCAAGCCGCGCCGCAATCCCAGGCGCATCCGAGGGTTTGACCGAGATCCGCCATACATCTCCTTCATGCCCGTGAAACGCCGATACGTCCCGAATGGCCTGCCAAATCTCGGCCGAACCGTCGCGCTCCGCGACATCCCCGTATTCTGCCACAACCGACTTCAACTGCCCAACGCGATACGCCACGGAGTCAGCGAAACCCTCAATTCTAAGCAAAGCATGACCGTCTTGCGGATCAAAGGCCGCACCCGAGACCTCGAAAGGGGATTTCAAGGCCGCAGACAATGCCCCCACCGCACGGGATGCATCCGCAACTCGCACTGCCAACGTCGCCACCGCCTGTGGCTTGGGCAGCACTTTCAGCGACACTTCGGTCAACACACCCAACGTGCCCCACGACCCGCCCATCAGCTTGACCAGATCATAGCCGGTGACGTTTTTCATCACCCGCCCGCCATTCTTGACCACTTGGCCCTTGCCATCGACATAGCGCACACCCAGCAGGAAATCGCGACAGGCCCCGGCCTGAATGCGGCGCGGACCCGAGATATTGGCGGCCACGACACCGCCAATCGTCGGTGCACCATTCGTACCCAGCAACCCGCGATGATCCATCGGTTCAAACGCTAGTTGCTGCCCTTTGGCCTCCAACGCGGCCTCGATCTCTGCCACGGGGGTGCCGGCTTGCGCCACAATCGTCAGCGCGCCCGGTTCGTACAGGGTGATCCCGCTAAGTCCCCCGGTTTCGATGGTCATTTCTGGCCCACCGATCCCGCGGGTAGCGCCACCGGAAATTCGCACGGGGTCCTGCAGCCCGGCTACTGTTTCGGCCAGCTCGGCCTCAGTCCTGGGTTTCATCGCATTTCTTCTTTGCTAGAGCCTATTCTGCAGCGATCCGCGCATCGCGGCGGGGCTGAGACACATCCAATGGAAACACCTTGGCCGGGTTCAACAGCCAGTTCGGATCAAACACATCTTTGACAGCCATCTGCGCCTCAAGATCCGCAGGCGCGTATTGATGCGACATCAGATCCCGCTTTTCGATGCCCACACCATGTTCGCCGGTCAGACATCCGCCGACATCCACGCAAAGCTTCAGGATATCCGCCCCGAACGCTTCGCATTTCTCAAGATCGCCGGGTTTATTGGCATCGAACAGGATCAGCGGGTGCATATTTCCATCGCCCGCGTGGAACACGTTGCCCACGGGCAGGCCATACTCCTCGCTCAGCTCTCCGATACGGCGCAAAACCTGCGGCAATGCCGAGACCGGGATGGTCCCATCCAGACACATATAGTCGTTCATCTGACCCATCGCGCCGAAGGCCGATTTGCGCCCTAGCCAAATCTTGGCGCTTTCTTCTGCGGACTGACTTTCGCGCAGCTCGACAGGGTTATGCCGCTTGGCAATCTCAATGATCTTGGACAGCTGATAGTCGATTTCGGCCTCAGAGCCTTCGACCTCGACGATCAGCAAGGCGTGGCAGTCGGGGTAGCCAGCCTGAGCAAAGTTCTCGCACGCCTTGATACACAGCGTATCCATGAACTCGATCGCCACCGGCAGGATACCAGATTTGATAATGTCAGAAACACATTGCCCGGCGACTTCGTTATCATCAAACCCCATCAGCACGGGCCGCGCGCCTTCGGGCTTGCGCAGGATGCGCAGCGTCGCCTCGGTCACGACACCCAACTGTCCCTCGGATCCGCAGACCACGCCCAACAAGTCCAGCCCGCCCGCGTCCAGATGCGCGCCACCGATTTCGACCACACTGCCATCCATCATCACCATCGTGACGCCCAGCAAGTTGTTCGTCGTCACACCGTATTTCAGGCAATGCGCACCACCTGAATTCATCCCGATATTGCCCGCAATCGCACAGGCCAGCTGCGACGACGGGTCGGGGGCATAGAAGAAATCATCTTCCTCCACGGCACCGGTTACACTCAGATTAGTACGGCCGGTCTGAACGCGGATGAAGCGGTTATCATAGTCGGTTTCCAGAACGTCATTCATTCGGGCGATGCCAAGAATGACGCTGTCCGCCGTGGGCAACGCCCCACCTGCGAGCGACGTGCCCGAGCCGCGCGGCACCACCGGCACGCCCTCTTCATTGCAGATGCGCAGCACGTCCGAGACCTCAGACGTCGTAGAGGGTAGCACCGCCAACATCGGAGGGCAGCGATAAGCCGTCAGCGCGTCGCACTCATACGCGCGCGTCTCGGCCGGGTCGTGGATCACCGCATCTTCTGGCAAAACCTGCTTCAATCGGCGCAGAACCACGTCCTTTCGACGCAGGATGTCGGGATTTGGCTTTGGCATTTCCATGGCGGCCCTCCGGTTTGGTAAAATAATATTACCAATTTTCTGATCTGGCAAGTTCTAACGTCACAACCTAGTGTCACGCTTATGTCCTGGATTGATCAGTCTCTGCCCTTCGCTCCGCTCGATTTTGTCGGCATCGCCCTGCTGATCGGCGCGTGGCTGTGGATCGGCTGGCGGATCGAAAACCCGCCCCCTGAAAAACCCTCGGTCGGGATGATCATGGATGGCTATCGCCGGGACTGGATGAAGGAAATGGTCACGCGCCAGCCGCGTATGTTTGACGCGCAAGTGGTGGGCACGATGCGACAGGGTAGCACATTCTTCGCCTCGACTACGATGATCGCCATCGGGGGTGGGCTGGCCCTGTTGGGCAATACCGAACGGTTGGCAGGACTGGCGCAGGATCTGGCCCTTGGGACCGCACCCGCGTTGGTGTGGGAGGTCAAGATCCTGATCATCCTGTTGTTTTTGGCCAATGCCTTTCTGAAATATGTCTGGGCGCATAGATTGTTTGGCTATTGCGCCGTGCTGATGGCCGCCGTCCCAAATGACCCCGATGATCCCACCGCTTATCCCCGTGCCGGGCAAGCAGCCGAGATCTGCGTTACCGCCGCCCGCGCCTTTAATCGCGGCCTGCGGGCGACGTATTTCGCACTGGCGGCCGTGGCGTGGATTCTAGGGCCTGTAGCTTTGATTGCGGGGACCGTAGCAACACTGGCGATGCTGTATCGGCGCGAGTTCGCATCGCATTCGCGCACGGTGCTGCTTAACACCAGATCGTGATCACCACTCTGCATCAATGGGGTTAAGTTCACATCATGCGATATCTTGTTTTGACCGCCCTTCTGGCCACCCCCGCCCTTGCCGATGATCCCGTGATCGAGGCCGTCACTGCCAAACAGAGCGGCGCGACATGGCGATTCGATGTCACCGTCCTCCATCCCGAAACGGGTTGGGATGACTACGCAGATGGCTGGCGCGTGCTGGATATGGAGGGGAAAGAGCTAGGGATGCGCGTACTGCATCACCCGCATGAGAATGAACAACCCTTCACCCGATCGCTCAGTGGTGTGGCGATTCCCGAAGGAGTGGCGCAGGTTCAGGTGCAAGCCCGCACCAACACGGACGGCTGGGCCAAAGAGACCTTTGTGGTCGATCTGCACTGAGATCAGAAGACCCCCATCGCCAACCCAGCGGCCATGGCCAAGCCCAATTCGCGGCAGTTGTCCAACTGGGCGTCGGGGATGGTTTTCTCGGCCAATATCGCCTCGGGCGTTTGCGCATGGGTGCAGATGACCAAAGGCGGCTGCACCTCTTTCAACCGCCAGCCCGTTGCGATGCGGGCGGTTTGGCGGGCGGCGTTTTCGCCATCGGACCCGGCGCAAACCATTTGCGCATAGGGGCGGCCCTCAATGCGGCCCAGAACCGGGTAGTAGCTGCGATCGAAGAACTCTTTCATTAGACCCGAAATAGCGGCCAGATTCTCAGGCGCGCAGAAGATATAGCCGTCGGCTTGCAGTAAGTCTTCGGGTCCGGCCTGATCCGCGGTTTTCAGAACCACATCCGCCTCATCCCGCGCGGCCTGCGCCGCGGCTTCGGCCATCTGCCGGGCCCCGCCGGTACGCGAATGGTAGACGATCAACAGCTTCGCCATATCAGACTCGATGATAAGGGCCGCCCGAGAGAATGGTCGCGGCCCGATAGAGTTGCTCGGCCAGCATCACACGGACCAGCATATGGGGCCAGACCATCGACCCGAATGAGATGGAAAAATCCGCTTCATCCCGCAGATTAGGGTCTATTCCGTCCGCCCCGCCGATGATCAGCGCCAAATCCTGCCGCCCGGCATCACGCCAGCCGCCCAGCTTTTTGGCAAAATCCGGCGAGGACATCACTCGCCCGCGTTCGTCCAGCGTACAGAACACCGCGCCCTTGGGCAGTGCCTTGCGTAGCAGCGCGGCCTCGGCCCCCATGCCTGCGTTTTTTTTGTCTTCAACCTCAATCACCCGCGCGGGACCAAGGCCCAGCGCGCGGCCGGTCCGGTCAAATCGGGTCAGGTAATCGTCAAGCAGGGTCTTTTCGGGTCCGGCGCGCAATCGCCCGACCGCAACTATGCTGATCCGCATATCTCTCTCGCCTCCGACCCTTCAACAGGGGCCGGGATCGCGCCTCAGTTCGCCGAGGCGCTGCCGCCCGCAGGCAGCCACATCTTTTCCAGCTGGTAGAATTCACGCACTTCGGGGCGGAAGATATGGACGATCACGTCGCCCGTATCGATCAGCACCCAGTCGCCGGCATCCTTGCCTTCGACCTTCGAGGTGAAGCCGAATTCCTGCTTGATGCGATCCGTCAGCTTTTCCGCCATGGCCGCCACCTGACGGGTCGACCGACCCGAGGCAATCACCATGTGATCCGCAACAGAAGACTTTCCTTGCAGGTTGATCTGCACGACGTCTTCGGCCTTGTCATCGGAAAGTGAGGAAAGGATACGCTCAAGCAGCTTGTCGCTGATTGACTGAGAGTGGGCCATCACGCTGGCCCCGTCATCGGCGGGCAAACCCGCCTGGGTATGTAGAGACAGGACATAGTCCTCCTTTGCTGCACGCCATCAAATCCCGGCGCCGGGGTACTAATAAGGTAACAAGGGGAATGCAACATTTCAATGAACGCGCCATCAACGCCGCGTCAATCCTCTGCGATCTGTTGCGGGTCTGCGTCGGGCAGCAGGCGCACCTCGCGCTGCGGGAAGGGCAGTGAGATACCCTCGGCTTTAAACGCATCCCACAGCGCCAGATAGACATTGCCGCGGATATTGGTCAGCCCCTTGGTCGGGTCGCTGATCCAGAATCGAAGGATATAGTCGACGCTGCTGTCGCCGAATCCGGTGATATGACAAACCGGCTCGTGCGATCCGCCGCTTAGCACCCGGCCCACGGTTTTCACGGCCTTTATGGCAGTGGCGCGCACCTTGTGGGGGTCGTCGCCATAGCTGGTGCCGAATTCCAGATCCAGCCGCACGAATTTGTCGGAATGCGACCAGTTCACGACCTGGCTGGTGATCAGATCTTCGTTCGGGATCAGATATTCCCGCCCATCCCGTGTCACGACCGAGACATAACGCGCGCCCAGCGCATTGATCCACCCAAATGTATCGCCCAGCGAGATCACATCGCCCGGCTTGATCGAGCGATCCATCAAGATGATAATCCCCGAGATCAGGTTCGACACCACCTTTTGCAGCCCAAACCCGATGCCCACACCGATGGCACCGGACAACAGCGCAATCCCGGTCAGGTCAAAGCCCAGCGTTCGAATGGCTGCCAAGAAAACCGCCCCATACAGAACCACCTGAGTGCCTTTGGCCAATAGCACCTGCATGGAAGGCGTAATGTCATCGTTGTTTTTCAAACCACGTTCGGCTGCGCGCGTACCCACACGCGCCAAAGTCAGCAGAACACCGATCAACAGCGTCGCCTTGATGATCCCCAGCACCGAGATGTGCAAATCTCCGATAGAAATCGCGACTCCGTCCAAAAACTCGGCCACGTCATCAGTCAGATTCAGGGCAACAAGCGTTGCATAGACCCACATGGCCCATTTGAAGATCCGCCGCAGCGTCCGGTTGCGCACCAGTCGCGCCACCAGCGCTATGGCCAACCACGCCGTCGCCAAAGTCGCGATAACGCCAATGATATAGCTGCGGGACGGCCATGTGATCTGCTGCATGACCAGATACAGTGCCCAGGACAGCACTACGAAATAGACCAGCGTCAAGCGCTGCATCAGCTGTACTAAAACGCGCAAACGCCATTTGGGCCACCCAGTGCGCGACCGCGCCCAAGAATCCCACCGGCCTTGCGTGAAAAGTTTAAGGCCAAATGCCAAAGCCCATAGCAATAGAATGATCACCAGCTGGTGCTGACGCCAGCCCGGCGTGACCACCAGTTCAAGAAGGTTTTCGAATTGCACCGAAAAGCCCGCGACCATGTTGTCATAAAGGTCCGACAGCGAGCTGGGGATCAGGTCTTGATTCATGCCCCCAGCTTGGACAGCACAGCCCCATGATGCAAGCCTGACGCAGTTTTGAACCTTGATTGACGGCAAGCCGCGATATATCTGGACGCCATGAGACTCACTGTAGCCCAAATTCAGAACCTGGAAGACCGCGCGCGTCTGCGTGAACGGTTCTTTGGAGCTGCCCGCACGGTTCTGGCGCGGCTATCCGCGGCCTGAGCCATTTCGCCAGCCATTTCTCATTACATACGGGAGAGGACCGATGTCCCCCAAAACACTCTATGACAAGATCTGGGATGCCCATGTCGCCCACGAGGCCGATGATGGCACCTGCCTGCTGTATATTGACCGCCACCTGGTTCACGAAGTGACCAGCCCGCAGGCCTTTGAAGGGCTGCGTATGGCGGGCCGCAAAGTGCGCGCGCCGGAAAAAACCATTGCGGTGCCGGATCACAACGTGCCCACCACGCCGGACCGTGTGAACGGGATCGAAAACCCGGAATCGCGTATTCAGGTCGAAGCGCTGGACAAGAACGCCAAGGATTTTGGCATTCACTACTATCCTGTGCATGACGTGCGTCAGGGCATCGTCCACATTGTCGGTCCCGAACAGGGCTGGACCCTGCCCGGCATGACCGTTGTTTGCGGCGACAGCCACACCGCCACCCACGGCGCGTTTGGCGCGCTGGCCCATGGCATCGGCACGTCCGAGGTTGAACACGTTCTGGCCACGCAGACCCTGATCCAGAAGAAATCCAAGAACATGAAGGTCGAGATCACCGGTAAATTGCAGCCGGGCGTGACCGCCAAGGATATCACTCTGGCCGTGATCGGTGAGACCGGAACCGCTGGCGGCACCGGCTATGTCATCGAATACTGTGGTGAAGCGATCCGTGACCTGTCGATGGAAGGCCGCATGACCGTCTGCAACATGGCCATCGAAGGCGGTGCCCGCGCGGGCCTGATCGCCCCCGACGAGACCACGTTCGAATATGTCAAAGGCCGCCCTCACGCCCCGAAAGGCGCGCAATGGGAAGCCGCGATGGATTGGTGGAAAACGCTTTACACCGACGAAGGCGCGCATTTCGACAAGGTTATCACCCTGCGCGGTGAAGACATCGCGCCCGTCGTCACATGGGGCACCAGCCCCGAGGACGTGTTGCCGATCACCGCAACCGTGCCGAACCCCGAAGATTTCGAAGGTGGCAAGGTCGACGCGGCCCGCCGCTCGATCGAGTATATGGGTCTGGAAGCCGGTCAAAAGCTGAGCGATGTGGAAATCGACACCGTCTTTATCGGGTCTTGCACCAATGGCCGGATCGAAGATTTGCGCGCCGCTGCTGAAATCCTGAAGGGCAAAAAGATCAAGGACGGAATGCGCGCCATGGTCGTGCCTGGCTCGGGCCTTGTGCGCCTGCAGGCCGAGGAAGAAGGGCTGGCAGATATCTTCAAAGAGGCCGGTTTCGAATGGCGTTTGGCGGGATGCTCAATGTGTCTGGCGATGAACCCTGACCAGTTGCAACCGGGCGAGCGCTGTGCTGCGACCTCGAACCGCAACTTCGAAGGCCGTCAGGGCCGCGGAGGCCGCACCCACCTGCTAAGCCCGGCCATGGCTGCCGCTGCGGCACTCACAGGACGGCTGACAGACGTCCGTGAATTGATGTAAGGTGCCCTCATATCTGAATATTTGAGGGATTGAACTGATGAGTGACTGGATCAAATGGCTGCTGTTGGGGCTTCTGTCCATCGCGTTTGGCATCTTTGTGCTGGGCGCGCCCGCGGTGGCGTCTATTGCAGTAACGGTGGTAACCGGTGTGTTACTGCTGATTTCGGGTGTGTTGCAGATTGTCGGCGGCTTTACGGTCGAGGGCACCGGTAACAAGATCCTGTCGCTTATCATGGGTGTGGTGATGGTGTTCCTTGGATGGTCCTTCTGGATGCATCCGCTTGAGGGCACGCTGACATTGGCAACCGTCTGCCTGATCCTGTTTCTGGCTGGCGGTATCGCCCGGGTTATCATGTCGTTCCAGATGCGTGGCACACAGTATTTCTGGGCAACGCTGATCTCGGGCGTGATGTCGATTGTTCTGGCCGTCCTGATCTGGCGCTTTGCTGCCACCGACCCTGCGGTATTGTTCCAGTTGCTGGGCATTCTGCTGGGGATCGAGATGCTGTTCAACGGGCTTGGTCTGGTCTTCATGGCGTTCTTCGTCAAGAACAACCCCGATGCCACCCTATCACCTGACGAAACCACAGAAGCGAAACAAGCTTAAAAGCAGGGCACGGGCGCGGCCCTCCCCTGCAGGAGTGTAGAGATGGAAAAGTTCGAAAAAGTCCACGGGGTGGCCGCCCCAATGCCGCTGATCAATATCGACACCGATATGATCATCCCCAAAGTGCACCTGAAAACGATCAAACGGTCCGGCCTTGGCGTCGTGCTGTTTGACGAGATGCGCTATCACGACCACGGCGGCGAGAACGAAGATTTCGTTCTGAACAAACCCGCCTATCGCAACACCGAGATTCTGGTGGCCGGCGACAATTTCGGCTGCGGCTCGTCGCGCGAACACGCGCCCTGGGCGATCAAGGATTTCGGCATCAAGGTCGTGATCTCGACCAGCTTTGCCGACATCTTCTTCAACAACTGTTTCAAGAACGGTATCCTGCCCATCGTGGTCGAGGACGAGCACCATGCGATCCTGATGGATGACGCGCATAAGGGTGAAAACGCCCGCATGACCGTGCATCTGGAAGAGCAGAAGATCACCACTTCGGACGGCGTCGAGTTCACGTTTGACATCGACCCGCACCGCAAACATTGCTTGCTGAACGGTCTGGACGACATTGGCCTGACCATGGAGAAAGATCACCACATCGACAAGTTCGAGGATCACGCAAGCCAGGCCCGCCCCTGGGTCTGATTCTTTCGATTCTGCAAACACTCAACTTATTGGGGTCGCGTCAGCGGCCCCTTTCGCATTCTTGGGGTCGAGATTAACGCAACCACAACATGTAGCGGGCATCTTAAATACCGCGTCGGATTTGCGACACGAATGATGCAAACCCGCACCAGTTTTGCCATCTTTTTGCCCAAAATGGCGTGTTTTCTGCACCTTGGCTTGAGCGAAGTGCCTTAGGGGGCCAGTGTTGGCGCTAAAGAGGCATCCGTCAGAATAATCAACGGCGGGCACAAGTTGGAAAGAAGTCGGCAAAGAATCGGCCTATCCAGTTTGAAAGGGTTCGGATAGTGATTGCGCGCACAACAGGGGCGGCAATTCGGGGGATATTGGTTGCACTGATGGTGCTGACCCCCGCGTTGTATCTGCCCGTATCGTCAACGAATGGGACCGAGATCGTCGTGTTTCTCGCCATTCTCGCGTTTTTCCTGACCTTTGCCGAATATAACTCGGCCTTTCCCAGCTTTATCGAATTCCGAGATGCGCCGCCTGTAAACCGCCTGAGGTTCGTCGGACTTGTATCGATGATCATGTTCCTGACACTGATCTGCAAGAATGCCTATGCGCCGACCGCTCTGACCGAGGTATTCTACACGATAGGCGTTGGTGTCGCGAATGTCGTTGATTTCCCGTATTCGCCCGTTCGGCTGATAGTTCTAATGCTGCCCGTTGACGCAAGCATTCCACTGACCGAACTGGTTCGCATTTCAGCCAGCGTTGCGTATGTGGCTGCGCTGGCCACGATCGGCAGCTTTGCATATGCGGTTAAACTGCGCGGGTGGCCCACAGGCAATGGCGCGTTCAATGTCTGGACCAACCTACCCCTGTTCGACCCAACCAAAGGCGGAGACGTCGTCGCCCGCCTGCAGCGAGACGGTCGTCTGAATATCTCGATCGGAGTATTGCTGCCCTTCCTGATACCGGCGCTGATCAAACTGCTGACCGACTATGCGAATCCGATCTCGCTCAGTAACCCGCAGACGCTGATCTGGACCATGAGCGCCTGGGCCTTCCTGCCGGCCAGCATGATCATGCGCGGTATGGCCACCCTGCGCATTGCGAACCTGATCGTCGAAAAGCGCCGCGCATATTCAACAACCGAGTCCACACAGACCGCATGATCCGGCTCTTGCTATTGCTGCTGCTGCCCTTTGCGGCGAAGGCAGAAACCATCCGTGTAGCCTCATTCAACACAGAACTCAGCCGTGACGGCCCCGGCCTGCTGCTGCGCGATATTCGGCGCGGCGATACGCAGGTACAGGCCGTGGTCGCGGTTCTGACACGGACCCGCCCCGATATCGTTGCGCTTCAGGGTGTCGACTGGGACCTGAATGGCGAAGTGCTTGCTGCTCTGAAGTCCGAGCTGCGCTTGGCTGGGCTGGACTATTTGCACCACTTTTCCGCGCAACCAAACGCAGGTTTGGAAACCGATCTGGATCTGGATGGCGACGGTCGCACACATGGTCCCGGAGACACTCAGGGTTGGGGTCGCTTTACTGGTCAGGCGGGCATAGTAGTTCTGTCCCGCTATCCTATTGTGCGTGAAGGCGTTCAGGATTTCACGCCATTGCTGTGGCGCAATGCACCCGATGCGCAGCTACCAGTCAAGGATGGTGCCCCCTTCCCATCCGACGCGGCGCACCGCGTTCAGCGCTTGTCTTCGGTCGGGCATTGGGTTGTTCCGATCGAAACGCCCTTTGGGCCATTGGACCTGCTAACCTTCCACGCGGCGCCGCCGGTGTTCGACGGGCTTGAAGACCGCAATGGCCTGCGCAACAAAGATGAAATCCTGTTGTGGCGTGCCCTTTTAGACGATCGGATCGGCACACCACCCCATGCAGCTTTCGTCATTGCCGGAGACGCAAACCTGGACCCGTCCCGGGGTGAAGGGCGCAAAGAGGCCATTCGCATGCTGTTAGAAGACCAACGTCTGCAAGACCCCGAGCCTGCGGACCCAACCGGCAACACGGCCACGGTCAGTTGGAAAGCAGTTGGGGAAATGCGGGTCGACTACGTTCTGCCTTCGACGCATTTGCGCGTGGTGGACGCGGGCATTCATTGGCCCGACACAGACACAGGCTTGCGAAAAGAGGCGCAAGCAGCCAGTCGCCACCGTTTGGTATGGGTCGACCTGGCCCAGCCATAGAGGCTTTAAATGCGATATCAGCAGGAATACAAAGCCCGCAAAGGATATCAGCCCGGACCAGCAGATATCCGGGCTGTGTCACAGAATTCAATCAGAGCGGGCCGGTATAGGTGCCACGCGGCGGGTAATCATTGCCTAACGTGAATTTCAGGCCGCCGACGATATCAGAAATGGCCGGGCGGCCGAACGGCGTTGTCTGCTGCCACGCATAGTACAACGTCCTGTCTGTCCCGATATAGAAATGGCCGGGTTCGGCGAACAGCGCAGGCTCGGTACTGCCCTCGCGCGCGGTTGAGATTTGCAGCCCCCAATCCTCACGCGCGGCGGCCAAAGGCAGGCTGTGACCCACACGCAGACGCGACACCCCGGCTTTTTCAGCAGTTTCCGCAGCACGTTCAGCAGTATCCGTGGTCACCATGATCACCTCGACACCCAGAGCGGCGAAATCGTCCAGCGCGGCCTCTACCTCGGAAATCTGCTTGATGCAGATGGGGCAATGCAGCCCGCGATATTGAATCACCAGCGTGCCGTTTTCACCCTTATCGGCATCCAGATCGAAACTTCCGTGGCTGACGGTATCGATTTTCAGGCCTGGAACAGGATTTCCCGGTGTTAACATGTGTTTTCCTCGTGATTTGGCTGGATCGTCTCATTGACCCGCTCGGGTCCAGACGCTAGGCCCTGTGCGACGAAACGCAAGGAGATCCTTCATGTCCAACCCTTCGCTCCTCATCCTGCCCGGAGACGGAATTGGCCCGGAAGTTATGGCCGAAGTGCGCAGAATCATCGGATGGTTCGGCGACAAGCGCGGCCTTTACTTTGACGTGAGCGAGGATCTGGTCGGCGGTGCCGCTTATGACGCGCATGGCAAGCCCCTTTCGGATGAAACCATGGCCAAGGCACAAGAGGTGGACGCGGTTCTGCTGGGTGCCGTGGGCGGCCCGAAATACGACGATCTTGATTTCAGCGTAAAACCTGAACGCGGCCTGTTGCGCCTGCGCAAGGAAATGGACCTGTTTTCTAACCTGCGCCCGGCCCAGTGCTTTGACGCGCTGGCGGATTTCTCGTCGCTGAAGAAAGACATCGTGGCCGGACTGGACATCATGATCGTGCGCGAGCTGACCTCGGGCGTCTATTTCGGCGAACCGCGCGGCATCTTCAACGAAGGCAATGAACGCGTGGGCATCAACACCCAGCGTTACACCGAGTCCGAAATCGAACGCGCCGCGCGCTCGGCCTTTGAACTGGCGATGCGCCGGAACAAAAAGCTGTGCTCGATGGAGAAAGCCAACGTGATGGAATCGGGCATCCTGTGGCGCGAGGTCGTAGACCGTGTGGCCGCCGATTACCCCGAGGTCGAGCTGACCCACATGTATGCTGACAACGGCGCGATGCAGTTGGTGCGCGCGCCCAAGCAGTTTGACGTGATCGTCACCGATAACCTGTTCGGCGATATCCTGTCGGATTGTGCGGCGATGCTGACTGGTTCGCTTGGGATGCTACCCTCCGCTTCGCTGGGTGCACCGATGGCCAATGGTCGTCCCAAGGCAATGTATGAACCCGTGCATGGCTCGGCCCCCGATATCGCGGGTCAGGGCAAGGCCAACCCGATTGCCTGTATCCTCAGCTTTGCTATGGCGCTGCGCTATAGCTTTGATCAAGGAGATGAGGCGGATCGCCTGGAAGCGGCAATTGAAAAAGTGCTGGCCGATGGTGTCCGCACCGCTGACCTGCTGGCCGAAGAGGGCGTAAAGCCTGTGTCGACCACTGAAATGGGTGACGCGATTCTGGCGGCGCTGGACGAAAGCGTCTAGTCCCCTCGACCCAAGTCGAATAATGGCGGTGCCCAGTGCACCGCCTTTTTCTTTGGCCGGTCAATTCCCGAAAATGTTGTTCAACAGGTTATTGATGGCCCGATCCAAACCGGTTTGCTTTTTACGACGCTGTTGCTGTGGCTGAGCGGTCCTGACGGGCGGGTCCGGTGCCAACATCGGCAGTGGTGTGGGCGTCATCCCCTCGGTCACGCGGACCATTGTCTCTTTCCAGATCTCGGCGGGCAGACCACCTCCGGTCACACCGGACAGGGGCGTGTTGTCATCATACCCCATCCATACACCAGCCACGTAATCCGCCGTGAAGCCGATAAACCACGCATCCCGAGCGGCCTGCGTTGTACCTGTCTTGCCTGCCACCTGCCAGCCCGGCAGTTTCGCGCGCCCGCCGGTCCCTTCGGACACCACACGCTCCATCATCCAGGTCAGCTGCTTGGCCGCCTTATCGTTGATCACACGTTCGCCGATACCAGTTGTCGTCACCATGACAGGCGTTTCATCGCCCAATAGCTTCAGTTCAGTCAGGCCATAAGGCTCGACAGAAGAACCGCCGTTCAGGATACCCGCATAAGCGCCGGTCATCTCGATCAGCGTGCTCTCGGACGCGCCCAGAGCCAGAGCTGGCCCCTCGGCCAGGTCGTTTGCGATGCCAAAACCGCTGGCAACAGTGCGTACGTTATCAAGCCCCGATATCTCGGCCACCTTCACCGCCGGGATATTCAGCGAGTTCATCAGTGCGTCTGCCAATGTCACCCGGCCATAGAACTTGTTGGTATAGTTCTTGGGACACCATGGTCCCGAACCGGGAATATCGATGCAGTAAGGTTCGTCCATCACCATATCCAGCGGCGAATAGCCCAGCTCAAGCGCAGTCGCATAGACGAAAGGTTTGAAAGATGATCCGGTCTGGCGCAGTGCTTGTGTGGCGCGATTGAACGCACCCGAGACGCGGGTCTTGCGTCCGCCGACCATCGCGCGCACCGCACCATCCGCCGACATCACAACAATCGCGGCCTGAGCCTTGGATCCTTCACGCACCTTTTCCTGAAAGATATATTGCAACGCTTCTTCCGCCGACTTCTGCAGCCGCTGATCCAGAGTCGTGCGGATCACCACATCCTCAGTGGTGTTTCGGGTAAAGAACTCGGGTCCGCTGGCCATGACCCAATCGGCGAAATACCCGCCTGCGCGCGCAGCCGCGGCCTCGGACAGTTGTGCGGGCCGTGCGCGCGCCTCGCTGGCCTGCGCGGTGGACAGGTATCCCTGATCCTCCATCAACCCAACAACAAGCCGCGCCCGGTCCTGCGATCGTTGCAGGTTATTGGTCGGCGCATAGCGAGTGGGAGCAACCAGCAAGCCCGCGAGCATCGCCGCCTCGGACGGTGAAACCTCGGCCGCTGAAATACCGAAATAACGCTGGCTGGCGGCTTCGAACCCGCGGGCGCCAGCGCCAAGGAAAGCACGGTTGAGGTAGATCGTCAGAATCTCGTCCTTGGAGTATTTCACCTCCATCGCCATCGCATAGACGGCCTCTTTTGCCTTGCGCCAGAGCGAACCCTGTCGGCAATCGGACTCGTATGCGGCCTCTGACTCCCACTCGGCGGGATCGTAAGGCACGCCCAGGCACAGCAGCTTGGCCGTCTGCTGGGTGATGGTCGAGCCACCATGGCCCGACAACGGCCCCCGTCCTTCGCTAAGGTTGATACGCACGGCACTTGCTACACCACGAGGGCTGACACCGAAATGACGGTAGAACCGTTTGTCCTCGGTCGCGATGACCGCGTGTTTCAGATGCGGTGAAACGGTATCTGCTGTGATCACACCGCCGAATTGGTCGCCGCGCCATGCAAAGACCTTACCCTCGCGGTCCAGCATGGTCACGGAACCCCGAGCGCGCCCGTCCAACAGCGAATCGACATCAGGCAGTGAGGCGTAGACAACACCGATCGCCAACGCGAGCAACAGCGCGCACACGGCCCCCACGCGCCAGGTCACGCCCCAGACCATACGCCAGAGCCAACGGAACAGGCGGCGGAAAAATCCGCCCCCATTGCCACCTGATTTCTTACGTGTTTTCTTATGGGTGGACTTTCGGGTGGTGGTCTTGCGTGCGACAGCCTTCTTGCCCGCAGGTTTCGCGGTGCGCTTGGTCGCCTGGGGTTTACGACCCTTGGACGGGTATCTTTTGTCCGCAACCAAAGGGGATTTGCGACGCCTGGAATCTGTCATTTCCGAACTCTGCCCGGTTATCGTTTTGAGCCACCATACCTTGCCCGACCAATGAAGTTGAGGTCTGAATTTCAGGTAAATCGCTTCCTTATTGTGCACAATTTTTAGGCGTTGTCCTCATTCTGTGCAAAAATTGTGCACCTCGCCGCAAATTTCCCCAGCGTTTGGCTGCTCTCGGCGTTCCTAAACGCGGCCAGTCAGGCTTTTTTGCTGCGAGTGCAAACAAGCCGGACAGACCGGGAAGCAGAGGGGATCAACGTGAAACTGATCATTGCGACAATCAAGCCGTTCAAGCTGGAGGAGGTGCGCGAGGCACTGACCGCGGCCGGTGTGCGCGGCATGATGGTGACCGAAATCAAGGGCTTCGGCTCGCAGTCCGGTCACACCGAGATTTACCGCGGCGCCGAATACGCCGTGAACTTCGTACCCAAGATCAAGCTGGAAATCGTGGTGCCCGCCACGATGGCCGACCAGATCGTCGAAACCATCACCAAAACCGCCAAGACCGGCAAGATCGGCGACGGCAAGATTTTCGTCCTTGATGTCGAGCAGGCCCTGCGCGTGCGGACCGGGGAAACGAACGAAGAGGCGCTGTAAGGCGCCCCCACCCGCAAAAGGACAGATATCCAATGAAACTAAACCGAATTCTAACCACAGCCGCTGTGCTGGTCGCCTTTCCTGCGGCTGCCTTCGCTAATGACCCGCCTTCGTCGATGGAGGACGTGGGCTATATCTTCACCACTCTGCTTTTCCTGATGGCCGGTTTCCTGGTCTTCTTCATGGCGGCCGGGTTTGCCATGTTGGAAGGTGGCCTTGTGCGCTCCAAGAACGTGGCGATGCAGATGACCAAGAACATCGCGCTGTTTTCGATTGCGGCGATCATGTATTGGCTGGTTGGCTTCAACACGATGTATCCCGGCGACTTTAACGGTTTCTTCTCCCTTGGTGGTCAGACCGTTCTTGATCCGGTTGGCATTGCGTCTGCGGATGCGGCGCTGGATTATGCCTCGATCGGATCGGACTTCTTCTTCCAGCTGGTCTTCGTTGCCGCAACGGCCTCGATCGTGTCAGGTGCAGTAGCCGAGCGTATCAAGCTGTGGCCCTTCCTGATCTTCGTCGTTGTTCTGACCGGCATCCTTTACCCGATCTCTGGTTCGTGGCAGTGGGGCGGCGGCTGGCTGTCTGAAGCTGGCTTCTCGGACTTCGCTGGTTCGACCGTTGTACACTCGGTCGGCGGCTGGGCCGCTCTGGCAGGCGTGATCGTTCTGGGCCCGCGTATCGGCAAGTACAAAGACGGTAAAGTCCACCCGATGCCCGGTTCGAACCTGGCGCTGGCAACCCTGGGTACGTTCATCCTGTGGCTGGGTTGGTTCGGCTTCAACGGCGGCTCGCAGCTGGCAATGGGCACCGTGGGTGACGTTTCCGACGTGTCGCGCATCTTTGCCAACACCAACATGGCCGCTGCATCCGGTGCCGTAGCCGCGCTGATCCTGACGCAACTGCTGTACAAAAAGCCTGACCTGACCATGGTGCTCAACGGCGCGCTGGCCGGTCTGGTCTCGATCACGGCTGAACCTCTGGCCCCGACCCTGTTCGGTGCACTTTGGATCGGTGCCGTGGGCGGTGTCATTGTAGTCTTCGCGGTTCCGATGCTGGACAAGTTCAAGCTTGACGACGTTGTCGGTGCGATCCCGGTTCACCTGTTCGCCGGTATCTGGGGCACCATCGCTGTGATCTTCTATGGTGAAGCCTCGTTGGGCACTCAGCTGCTGGGCATCGCAGCTTACGGTGTGTTCACCTTCGTCGGCGCGCTGATCCTGTGGGTCATCCTGAAGACCACCCTTGGCATCCGTGTCAGTGAAGAAGACGAGATCAACGGTCTCGACATGGCCGAGCTGGGCATGGAAGCCTACCCGGAATTCTCGAAGGGTTAATATCGCTGAGATACCCAAACCAAAGCCGGGCGTTCGCGCCCGGCTTTTTCTTTGGATCATACAGGCATGAAAAAAACCGCGCCCTAGGGCGCGGCTTTGATATGCGTTTCAGATAGGCTTAAACGCCTACGTCGACAATTGCCTTGGCCAGAATCGGCACCGTGTTGGAGTTCAGACCAGCGATATTCAAACGGCTGTCTCCCACCATATAGATCCCGTGATCATTGCGCAGTTGCTCGACCAATTCAGGTGCTGCGCCCAGACGCGAGAACATGCCGCGGTGCTGGGCGATAAAACCAAAGCGGTCTGATCCGGTCAGGCGCTGCAGCTCATCGGCCAGTTGCTGACGCAGGCCCAGCATGGACAGGCGGACCTCTTCCAGCTCGGCCGCCCAGTCGGCACGCAGGGCGTCGTCATTCAGGATCGTGGTCACAACCCGCGCGCCGTGGTCGGGCGGGAAGGAATAGTTCTGACGGTTCAGGAAGGCCAGCGTCGACTGGTTAAGCGACGTTTGCGCTGCGTCATCACTGATCGCCATCAGCAAGCCAGTCCGTTCGCGATAAACGCCGAAGTTCTTCGAGCAGGACGCCGCGATCAGGCAACGCTTGACCGACGAGGCCACCAGACGGGTTGCCTGCGCGTCCTCCTCAAGCCCGTCACCAAAGCCCTGATAGGCAATGTCGACCATCGCCACGAGGCCCAGCGCGTTAATGACGTTCACCACCTCTTGCCATTGGACCATGTTCAGGTTGGCCCCGGTCGGGTTGTGGCAGCAGCCATGCAGCAGCACGACGTCGCCTGCTTTGGCGGTTTTCAGATCGGCAATCATACCGTCGAAATCAACGCCACGGGTCTCACCGTCGAAGTACCGATAGGGAACCGTCTCCATCCCCAGATAGTTCAGGATCGACAGATGGTTCGGCCATGTTGGGTTCGACACAAAGACGCGCGCCGAAGGGTTGGCCATGCGGATCATCTCGAACGCTTGACGACAGGCACCGGTGCCACCGGGCGTTGCCACGGCCGCGATATTGCCGCGCGGCACGGCGTCGCCAAGGATCAGGTTAATCATCGCATCGGCATAGGCCGGATCACCTGCCAGACCTGTGTAAGCCTTGCTCTCCTGTTCCTCCAGAATGCGCTTTTCGGCGGCCTTGACGGCGCGCATCACCGGGGTCACGCCTTCGGCATTCTTGTAGACGCCCACACCCAAGTCGATCTTTTGATCGCGCGGGTCTTCGCGGTACATCTGCATCAGCGCCAGGATTTTATCGGCGGGCTGCGGTTTGAGGTTCTCGAACATCAGTTCTCTCCGGTTGCGACGGGCAGGGTCGGGAAGGCACCCCATTCAGCCCAGGAGCCGTCATAAAGCGAATGGTCTTTCTTGCCCAAGCGTTCCAGCGCCAGGCTAAGGATCGCGGCGGTCACGCCCGACCCGCAAGTGGTGATCGCGGGTTTTGTCAGATCAACGCCTGCGGCCTCGAACACGGCGCGGCAATCCTCGGGCGATTTCATCGTGCCGTTTTTGTTCAATAATTCGCCAAAAGGTACGTTGTGCGAACCCGGGATATGGCCCGAGCGCAGCCCCTCGCGCGGTTCGGGCGCAGTGCCAGCAAAGCGCGCAGCCGCGCGTGCGTCGATGATTTCGTGGTCATTCAGCTTGGCAGCGGCCGAGACCTGCGTCACGTCCCGCACCAGATGGTTCTGCACGCGCACAGTCATGTGGCGGTCACGGATCACGGGGGGCAGGTCTTCGATCTCGCGGCCCTCGGCCTGCCATTTGGGAAAGCCACCGTCCAGCACGGCCACGTTCTCTTGCCCCATCAGACGGAACAGCCACCAGACCCGTGCCGCCGACATCAGTCCGGCACCGTCATAGACCACAACCTGATGCCCGTCGCCGACACCCATCGCCCGCATCCGCGACATGAATTTTTCAACCGGGGGCGCCATATGCGGCAGGTCCGAGCGGCGGTCGGAGATTTCATCAATATCAAAGAACCGCGCACCGGGGATATGGGCCGCGTCATATTCGGCCTTGGCATCGCGGTTCTGCGCAGGCAGATACCACGACCCATCCAGAACCCGCAGGTCCGGGTCTTTCATATGGGCCGCAAGCCATTCGGTAGAAACGAGGGTTTTCGGATCGTCCTGCATCAAAGCCTCCCCTAAGCGAGCTTGGGTTTTCCCTATACGCGCAGGGGTGCAGGTTCAAGACTGGATGGGGGCAGCGGGCCGCTTAACCGGCCTGACCATAGTGGTGCATGTTCAGAAACGCGGCACCCTGCGGTCCAGCGCGATAGCCATGCGGCAGATCGGCGGCAAAGCGCAGCCCTTGCCCGGATTGCAAAGGCACCCATTCGCCATCGCGCAGAATCTCCAGCGATCCGTTCAGCACGAACACCTCTTCGGTAACGCCTGCGGCGTGGGCGGCGGATTCATGGCTCTGATTTGGGGCCAGATCGACATGAAAGGTCTCGGCACCCAGAACAGGATCATAGGGAAAGACGATCTTGACCTCGATGCTGCCGGGGAAAGTCACGGTTCGAAACAGGCTTTCATCCGTTGGGTCACGCAACACCGACGATCCTATCAGCGCGCTGAGCGGCAACTGAAACCCTTTGGCGATCTTCCAAAGGGTCGCGATGGTCGGGCTGGATTCGCCGCGCTCGATCTGGCCCAGCATGGCTTTGCTGACGCCTGTCATCTCGGCCACCTTGGACAGGCTCAGCCCTGAGGCTGCGCGCACATCCCGTAGTTTCAGCGTAATGTCGTCCTGTGCCATGTCGTTCGTCTTTCGAATCCTCTTGTGCGTTATAGCGCACATGTGGTACGTGCGCTATAACGTACGAACCCCAAGACATGCAACCCGAGGCAATAGGGACACAGCGTCATGCCACTATACCGATCCAGAACCTCTACTCATGGCCGCAACATGGCCGGCGCCCGCGGCCTGTGGCGCGCAACCGGCATGGGGGATGACGATTTCGGCAAGCCAATCATCGCCATCGTCAACTCGTTCACGCAATTTGTGCCCGGTCACGTCCACCTGAAAGACCTTGGCCAGATGGTCGCGCGCGAGGTTGAAAAGGCTGGTGGTGTCGCCAAAGAGTTCAACACGATCGCCGTGGATGATGGCATCGCCATGGGCCATGACGGGATGCTGTATTCGCTGCCCTCGCGCGAGGTGATCGCGGATTCGGTAGAATACATGGTCAATGCACATTGCGCCGATGCGATGGTCTGCATCTCGAACTGTGACAAGATCACGCCAGGTATGCTGATGGCCGCCATGCGCCTGAACATCCCTGCAATCTTTGTTTCGGGCGGGCCGATGGAGGCGGGCAAGATCGACATCGCCGACCTGGACGCCAAGAAAATCGACCTTGTGGATGCAATGGTTGCTGCCGCTGATGACCGGTTCACAGACGAACAGGTCCAGCACATCGAAGAAAACGCCTGCCCCACCTGCGGGTCATGCTCGGGCATGTTCACTGCAAACTCCATGAACTGTCTGGCCGAGGCGCTGGGTCTGGCGCTGCCGGGCAACGGGTCCACGCTGGCCACACATTCGGATCGCAAAGAGCTGTTCCTTGAAGCCGGTCGCCGTATCGTCGAGATCACCAAGCGCCACTATGATCTCGACGAAAAAGGCTTCCTGCCCCGCGAAATCGCCACGTTTGATGCGTTCGAAAACGCCATGTCGCTGGATATCGCCATGGGTGGCTCGACCAACACCGTGCTGCACCTGTTGGCCATCGCGCATGAGGGCGGCGTGGATTTCGACATGTCCGACATGGATCGGCTCAGCCGGAAAGTGCCGTGTCTGTGCAAAGTCGCACCCAATACCGAGAATGTGCATATGGAAGACGTTCACCGCGCCGGTGGCATCTTCTCAATCCTCGGCGAACTCAGCCGCGCCGGTTTGCTGCACGAGGGCTGCAGCACTGTACATTCCGGCACCATGGGTGAAGCGATTGCCAATTGGGACATCAAGGTTGCCAATAACCCCAAGGCGCAAGACCTGTTCAAAGCGGCCCCCGGTGGAGTGCGCACAACGCAGGCATTCAGCCAGTCCAACCGGTACAAAGAATTGGACACCGACCGCGAAGGCGGCGTGATCCGGTCCAAGGAACACGCGTTCAGTCAAGATGGCGGTCTGGCCGTTCTGTTCGGCAATATCGCGCGCGACGGCTGTATTGTGAAAACCGCCGGTGTGGACCCGGCCAGCCTGACCTTCACCGGCTCGGCCTATGTCTGCGAAAGCCAAGATCAGGCGGTGAACGACATCCTGACCGGCAAGGTGAAAGAGGGCGACGTGGTCGTCATCCGCTACGAAGGTCCGCGCGGTGGTCCGGGGATGCAGGAAATGCTGTACCCGACCTCATACCTGAAATCCAAAGGTTTGGGCAAAGCCTGCGCGCTGCTGACCGATGGGCGGTTCTCGGGCGGTACTTCGGGTCTGTCGATTGGCCACGTCTCGCCTGAGGCGGCCGAGGGCGGTGTTATCGGTCTGGTGCGCCAGGGTGACAAGATCGAGATCGACATCCCCAAACGCTCGATCCATCTGGCGGTCTCGGACGAAGAACTGGCTACCCGCCGCGCCGAGCAGGATGAAAAAGGCTGGGAACCTGCCGCTCCGCGCAAACGCAAAGTCTCCACGGCGCTGAAAGCCTATGCCAAACTGACCACAAGCGCCGCCAAAGGGGCTGTGCGCCAGGTTTGAGTTAGACACCGCTCAAGAAAAAAGCGGCCCACCTTTAGGGTGGGCCGTTTTTGTTATTTCATGCGGACAAAACCGCGCTTTCGCTGCGGCTTCACCAATGGCAATTCTTCGTAAAACTTTTCAGTTCTGCGTGTTGAAATCAAAGAGTGTCGAATGCCGATCTCGGGCAAGCGTTTTAGCCTCGGCCACGTTCAACGACGCCTGCGTTTCTTCTTCTGTCAGGCCCTTGGCGCACGATTTCGACCACAAACGGCGTGCAGATACGGGAGACCAGGGTAAGGCAGCCTCTGACAACCACAGTCTCAGAGGCGCTGGCAGGCCATCAAAGGCTGACATGGGATCACCAGTCCGACGTTTGCGGCGGAGGCTACTTTGTTCAAGATTGCCGCTCATATTTCATCTTCCTGATCGGTCACGGGGTCGAGAACGAGGACGAGCCGGGTTTCGCCTGTTCCCTCAATGGGCGGCGATCGATGTAGCAAACCCGAAGGTGTCTCGGCAGGCCAAAGCGTTCCACGCAAGAGGATGGGTGAGCCGGTTTGAACCGTGAACACACGTTTCGGTTCGGTACCGTCGGTCGATATTCCGTATTGCGTTCCGGTGCCTCGATAGGTGCACACAAGCCGTGCAGTGATGGCGTCGATGTGAAACCTGCGACAGGCGTTGGTTGTTACGACGTCCAACCGCAGTCGCAGGAAACTGGCGGTCATCAAGTCTGAGAACATGTCGGCCAGCCCAGCGATATCCGCCTGAAGCCAGTCGCGTTCCGCCCCGGCGGGCAAATTAGCCATGTCAAAGAGGTGCTGGACCGTTTCACCGACTGCATGCGCCGGAAGGATAACCCGAGCGCGAGGCAGAGTTTCGACGTCAACGCCATCCAACCAGGATTGCACCTCTGGCGGCGTTTGCCGACGCCAGATCGCAGCGGCACAGCCGGGCTTCAGGAACGTACTCAAGGCCGTTGGATCATCTGCGATACCGACACCAATGGCGGCATCCTTGATGTTCTTCCGGGCAAAATTCATGCTGCATCCTCAACGCGACGCCACCCCGGAAACGGATCGGGCAGGTCAAGCGGCAAGGCGTCTGGTCCGCTTGCCACGACAGTCGGAACAAGGCAGGCATCCAGTTTTGCCTTCAGAGCGGTCCAGTTAATGCCCGCACCGATGAAAACCAGTTCCTGCCGCCGGTCTCCCCAAGGCTCTGCCCAATGTTGTTTCATGTAGCCAGATGCCGCGACATGTTCGGGCCAGCGATCTTTGGGCACGCTCGCCCACCAGGTTCCAATGGGCTTGATGCTCGACAACGATCCAGCCAGCGAAAATTCCGCCACCCATTCTGGTCGGGTTGCGATCCAGAAATGACCTTTAGCCCGGATGACGCCCGGCATGTCATCGTTCAAGGCTGCAAGAATTTTTTCAGGGATAAACGGAGCCTTTGCACGGTAAACGTAGGAGGCCACACCATATTCTTCTGTCTCAGGCACATGGTCAGCAAAACCATACAGCTCCTTTGCCCACATCGGATGTTCATGTGCCTGCTCGAAATCGAAAAGACCCGTATCGAGGATCTTTTCAGCTGCAACCTGCGATTGGTTGGTTTCGATGATTTCCGCATCGGCATTGAGGCTTCGGATTATCTTGCGCGCCGCGTCGACCTTTTCGGGGCCTGCATCATTGACCTTGTTCAAGATGACAACATCGGCAAACTCAATCTGATCTGTCAGCAGATGCACGAGGGTGCGTTCGTCCTCTTCGCCCATGGTTTCGCCGCGATCGCTCAGGAAATCGTGGCTGCCGTAGTCGTTCAGAAGGTTCACGGCATCAACCACCGTGACCATGGTATCGAGCCGAGCCACATCTGACAGGCTCTCCCCGAATTCATCTCTGAAATCGAAAGTGGCGGCGACGGGCAGTGGTTCGGATATCCCGGTGGATTCGATCAGAAGATAGTCAAAGCGCCCCTCTGTGGCCAAGCGGCGCACTTCGTCAAGCAGGTCATCACGCAGGGTGCAGCAAATGCAACCGTTTGACATCTCCACCAGCGTCTCGTCCGTTCGACTAAGCTCGGTATCGGCCCGGACCAGGTCCGCATCAATGTTCACCTCCGACATATCGTTGACGATAACCGCGACTTTTTTTCCGTCCCGATTATTGAGAACCCGGTTGAGAAGAGTTGTTTTTCCCGCACCCAAAAAGCCGGAAAGCACCGTGACCGGAAGACGTTCATCTGACATAAACCGCTCCAAAGCTGATGTAATATTTCTCGCAACTTACGCAGTTACTAGACCAATGCAACTACAAAAGTTACATGTATGATCCGTTTGGAGAAAAACCGCACATGAAACGAAACTCTCGCCTGTCGCTTGCTCTGCATACACTCAGCCATATGGCCGGAGAGCCGGACCGTGTGCGGACGTCGTCCGACATCGCAGATCACGCGGGCACCAATCCTGTTGTGGTCCGCCGTGTGCTAGGAAGGCTGCGAGAGGCGGGTCTGCTGACCTCGGAGAAGGGTCACGCAGGCGGTTGGCGCCTGGCCCGCAAACCGCAAGAAATTTCCCTGGCCGATGTATACCTTGCCCTTGATGAACGTTTGGTCGCTTCTGACGAGATCAGCGAAGCCCCTGCATGTTCCGTCGAGCACGCGTTGCAAAAACGCGTATCCGGTGTCCTTGAGGAAATCGAACAGAGCCTTATCCAGAAGCTTAGCGAAACATCGATTTCCGAAGTGCGGGATGCCTGATCTGGCATAGATGCGCACAGAGCAACCGTTTGGTCAGCGTGCAGCATCGTTTGGTTTAGGCTCGGAGCAGACATTTGCCGCGCCTGGGCTGAATGACGGTTCTGCAGACAAAGCTGCCATTACCTAATAAGTAAGCAATGGCAGCGGTTCGCGAGAAAGCGGACATTTCCGCTCCACACGTTGGTCCGAACGACCGCCTTGGCTTTGCTCATTCACAGTGTAACCTCCGCGCGTTTACCTTTTAACGCAGCTAAACTAACTCGAAAAACGGCCTTCTGAGCTGCCGATAAGACAAACAGCAGCACCGAGACGACGACGTATTGCGAAGTTGTCTATTCAGTTTGACAAGAAGTGCTCGGGTTTCTCTTCGCCTCACTTTAACTAATTCGTATTTTTGACTTTGTTTGGTAAGCGCGTACAATTGTAACAGCTTTAGGCGCAAAATCCGCAAGTTAGGCCACCTTCACAGCGACGAAGTAAGGAACGCGGAAGGCACGGGAGAGGGATATGAAGAGAATTTTTGGTTGGCTATTTGCCTTCGTGTTGCTTACCGGCTGCTGGGAGAAGGAAGAAGATGCGACCCAAACACTTATTCGACCTGTCAGAGCCATCGAGATTTCCGACCTCTCCAGTTTGCATGACCGATATTTTGTCGGAACAGCCAGGGCCGCGCGCGAAGTCTCATTGGCCTTTCGCGTACCGGGCAATGTTGTTGGCGTCGATGTTCAGGTTGGCGACCTTGTAACGAAGGGTGCCATTATGGCAGCCTTGGATCCAGCCCCATACCAGGCCGAAGTAGACCGGCTTACCGCCGAACTAGCAAGCGCACAGGCAACGTTTGAGAACGCCAAGTTGCAAACAGATCGGCAACGATCGCTGGTCGAAAAGGACGTTGCAGCTCAGGCGACACTTGACCGATTTATCGCTGGCGAGACATCCGCTCAGGCGGCCATCAATTCTGTTCAAGGCGCTCTGGACAGAGCCACTCTGGATTTAACCTATACGAGTTTGGCAGCACCGTTCGATGGCCGTGTTGTCGGCAAATACATTGAAGATTTCGAAGAAGTCGCCGCTCAGACTCCGGTGCTGCGCATTTTGGATGCCGAACGCATCGAAGTGGTGATCGATATCCCCGAACGATACATCGCCCTGATCCCCCACATTGAAGACATCACCGTTACTTTTGATGCTCTGGGGGATGTGGTTCTACCGGCGGAAATCAGCGAGATTGGATCAGAGGCTTCGGCGACGACCCGAACCTTCCCTGTCACGTTGATTATGGAGCAACCGGAAGACGCAATTGTTCTTCCGGGTATGGCAGGGCGCGTCCGTGGCCAGCCAAAGGAAGGGCACGAACCATTCGATGCGATCATGGTTCCTGCCAGCGCGGTTTTCGTGCCTGAAGGGGAAACAGATCCGCATGTCTGGGTATTCGATGCCAGCTCAGAAACCGTAACGGCAAGGAAGGTTTCGCTTGGCACGCCCCGGTCGCAAGGGGTGGCCGTTAGTGAAGGTCTGGAATTTGGTGATGTGGTCGTCACTGCCGGAGCGAACTCTTTGCGAGAAGGCCAAAAAGTTTCACGACTTTCCGAGGATACAGAGTAATGGGTCTCGCGGCGTTCTCCATCCGCAACGCCAAATTCGTTTGGTTCACGGTAGTCATGCTTACGTTGGGCGGCATTTCGGCTTTCTTTAGTCTGGGGCAGCTAGAAGACCCCGAGTTCACTATCAAAACTGCGGTTGTGACCACCCTCTATCCCGGCGCCAGCCCTGAAGAAGTTGAGCAAGAGATCACAGAACGGATCGAGCTGAAACTCCAGGAAATTAAGGAGATTGATTACATCTCGAGCGAAAGCAGGGCGGGTGTGTCGACGATTAAAGTCGAAATTCGCCCGAACTATTGGTCGGACCAGCTACCGCAAATCTGGGACACACTACGTCGGAAAGTCAGAGACGTGGAAACAGACCTGCCCCCTGGCGCGGGTCGCCCTGCCATAAACGATGATTTCGGTGATGTCTTCGGTCTACTGCTGGCGATGACGTCCGATGGGTTCTCCGCTCAGGAGCTTGATGGGTATGCCGAAGATTTCAAACGAGAGCTCTCGTTAATCGACGGTGTCGGCCGCGTCGATCTTTGGGGCGAACGCGACAGGGTGATTTATCTGGAAACACGGGAAGAAGCCTTGGCCGCATTGGGAGTCTCGGCTCAGACAATTCTCAACACGTTACAGACCCAGAATGCGATCGTGGATGCAGGGCGGGTAAACGTCGGTGACTACCGCATGCGCATAGCGCCCAGCGGAACCTTCACAAGCCCAACTGACATCGCAGATCTAGTCGTCCGACCGAGTGGTCTGGATCAGGCTCAAAGCGGTCAACGTCGTGGGCCAGAGTTGCTAAGGCTGGGCGACATCGTTGAGGTTAAAGAAGGCTACATTGACCCACCGATAACTATGATGCGCTATAATGGCCTTCCATCTATTGGGTTGGCCATATCCTTCCAGTCTGGGGTCAACGTTGTCAGTGTTGGTGAGGCGGTAGATGCGAGAGTATCAGAACTGATCGCAAGCCTGCCGATGGGCATCGAGGTTGAACGGGTTCATTGGCAATCCGATGACGTAAACCTTGCGGTCAGCAGTTTTCTTGTGAGCCTTGCCCAAGCCGTCGCAATCGTCCTGGTCGTTTTAACTTTGGCGATGGGTGTTCGGATGGGGATCATCATCGGCAGCGGGCTGATTCTAACAATCCTTGCCACCTTCATACCCTTGGCAGCACTTGGCATAGATCTTCAGCGCATGTCCTTGGGTGCATTGATCATTGCGCTCGGCATGATGGTAGACAACTCGATCGTCGTAGCGGACGGCGCGATGGTACGGATGTCGCAAGGAATGGACCGAGCAAAGGCCGCGATTGAAGCCGCAACGCGTCCCGCCATGTCGTTGCTTGGGGCCACGTTTGTCGCGGTCATGGCTTTCTACCCGATCTTTGCATCTGTCGAGAGCGCAGGGGAGTACTGCCGAACACTCTTCTCAGTTGTCGGGATCGCGCTGCTGGTCAGTTGGTTGCTGTCGATGACGGTTACGCCACTGCAATGCGTTGCCATGCTACCGGAGCCAAAAGGTGGAGCAAGCGAGACCTTTGACACCGGTTTCTATGCGATTTACCGCCGCTTTCTGGCTGCGGCGATCCGCGTGCGTTATCTGACGATCGGGGTGGCTTTGGGTGCTTTGGTCATTGCCGGGGTTGGTTTTGGCTCTGTCACGCAGCTGTTCTTCCCGACCTCGTCGATGACCAAATACATGATCGACTATTACGCGCCCGAGGGAACTCGGATTGAAGCCGTGTTAGAAGCGATCTCACGGATCGAAGAAAAGGTTGAAATGGACGATCGTGTGACCGGCATCGCCAGCTTTATCGGAGCTGGCCCGCCGCGTTTCTACCTGCCGGTCGACCCCGAGGGAACCAACCCGTCCTACGCGCAAGTCATTGTGAATGTCGAGGATTACCGCGACATTCCCGAGATGACCAAAGAGATATCGCTTTGGATATCAGCCAACATGCCTGAGGCGACCTCTTTCACACGTCAATTCGGTGTGGGCCCCAGCAACACCTGGGCATTCGAGAACCGCATCATCGGCCCATCGGATGCTGATCCTGAGACTCTGCGCGAAATTGGTGACAGAGCAGTTGCGATACTGGATCAGCATCAATGGACGAAAGTGGCGCGCACCGATTGGCGCAACCGTGTCCTGAAAACTGTCCCAGACTATGACCAGGACCGAGCACGGTGGACCGGTATCACCTATGAAGATCTTGGAAACACAACAAAACGTGCATTTGACGGGCGTTCGGTCGGCCTCTACCGCGAAGGTGACGAGTTGCTGCCAATCATCGTTCGGCCTGGCGCAGAAGATGTGGCAGCCGTCGACAACTTTGAACTGTTGCAACTTCAGTCTCCGTTTTCTGTTGAGCCTGTCCCATTGGCACAGGTTGTACGCGGCGTGAATATTCAGCCCGAAGATCCAGCGATCAATCGTCGCGACCGGCGCCGTGTTCTGACTGTGCAAGCCAATCCAATCGATAGCGTAACTCTGCCAAGTTATCGCGCCGCAGTTCTTGCCGAATTCGAAGCTTTGGAGGCTGACTTGCCACCGGGCTACAGCATGGAATGGGGTGGAGAGTACGAGGACACAGTGTCCGCGCAAGCGTCTTTGATTCCGGGTATGATCCCCGCGTTTTCGATCATGGCACTGATTGTCGTTGGGCTATTTAACTCATACCGCAGACCGTTGGTCATTTTCCTGACTGTACCTTTTGTGCTGATAGGTATTGTTCCGAGCCTACTTCTGACAAATACACCGTTTGGGTTCGTTGCATTGCTCGGGGGCATGAGCCTGGCGGGAATGATGATCAAAAATGCAATCGTTCTGATTGATCAGATCAACGATAACTTGGCCGAAGGTCAGCCGGGCTATGACGCCGTTTTGAATGCCGGGGCCTCAAGACTTCGCCCCGTCGTACTGGCCGCCGCCACTACCGTTTTGGGTGTGATACCGCTACTGCCTGACGTGTTTTGGGTCGGTCTTGCTGTCACGATCATGGGCGGTTTGACGGTGGGTACGATGCTCACAATGATTCTGGTCCCGGTCTTGTTCGCCACGCTGAGCGGCATTCGACAGTCACCGAAAGAGGTTTGACGTCACCTTTTTTAGCGGTCTTTGGATCGTTTTTTGTGGAGCATGTAGTTGTTGAGTTTAGACAACTCATTCGGGGGTAAAGATGGACAATACGGTACTCTACTTTCTGGTCGGCATCTTCGTGGTTGGCTTAGTTTCATTGGGATATTTTGCCAAAGGTAGCGGGGCACTGCTTGTGATCGTGATACTGGTTGGTGTGTTGTTGGCAATGAGCGCATATTTTGGAGGTTTCTTTGGCGAAACACCGAAGTGAGCTTGCAATGGCGTTATTGAAGACGCGTCGCTAATTGCACGAAAACGTTAGTTTATCCGAGAACGAGGCTTACTGGATTCTTTGTCTTTTTGCTGCTCCGAGAAAAAGATGGATTTCCTGTGCTAGTTGCCGGTTTTCACCAGCGTCTCCTGAGAATGTTGCCACTGCGAAAGCGCCTGTCAAACTTGAGTCCAACAAACGAAACCTCACGCATAGCAGCCTAGACGCGACTAGAAGCAGGTGTACTCTCCTCCTTGCGGTCAACAAGTCGCAATTAGCGATACCAGTTAGCAGCTTTCCATAAATGTAAGCGCAATCTGTTTCGCCTGCTGTGGTTGCTTTTCAGACCTTTACCAATGCCCGAATGACTATCCGCACGGGGGTATTCGCCTAACTGCGAGAAGTCCGCTTTCTGCGCATTGACTCCGCTTGTGCAATGCACAGCGTAGATCAAAGTGGGCACTCATGTGCAAATCATGCCCTAGACAGATGCATCTCTGCCCGGGGGCGCCTACGGCCCCTCAATCGCCCAGTTTGGCGTGGACCTCGTCCAGATCAATCTCGCCGATTGGCATTTTGTTCGCAGGGTTCTTGAAATCATATTTGAACAGCTCGAAATCCTGTTTGTAGATTTCATAGACCAGATGCATCGACAGATCGTCAAAGTAATCCTCGACCGGATGGGCGCGCTTGGGGCCGTGGCCTTCGGATTCGTTGAAGCGCGGGATCTGGGACAGGTCCACACCGTGCGGCGTATCCAGATGGTTCAGAACGTCCTGCATTCCGTCATTAAACGCTTCGGTCCAGAAAATTCGGTCGTATCGCCCGCCGTTGACGATAAAGGTCGAGACATGACCTGACATAGCCGACCAGTGAATATCGGGGTCCATCGGCCTGCGCCAACGGATCGTATCACGCGCAAACAGCAGAAACCGGCGGAAACTGGCGATCTGGTCGAACTCACCCTTTCCGTCATCACCGCCAACCTCGATTCCGTAATTGTAGATCAGCGTCGGTACCAGGTTCCCTCGATACCGTTTTCCGTTGCGCTGAATCCCGCAGATCTTGTCAAAAAACGAACTTAGAATCCGGGTGTATGGATTGCGCACGCATGTGAACGCATAAGACGCATGCGACCTGACATTGTCCGAGATCGGCCCCTGACTGCCGTCAAAAGCCCATTTGTGCATCCCATCCTTGGCGTCATGGATGTCACCTTCAAAAAACTGACCGTGATCCGAATAGTACATGATCTGCCCGATGGTCGAGCAGGCGCATTTCGGTACCACACGGTACACCATGCTTTCACTCTCGGTCATCCATGTTCCGGGAAAACCCATCTGCAAGCCTCCTATGCGGTTTGCCGCACTCGCATTTCATTGCAAAAAACCAAAAATATTCTGTTTATTCAATCGTTCATCCTCAGTATCACGGGTGGCACCGGGCGAAAATGGGAAACAATGAACCAACATGGCGCGCATTGCCTATATCCTTCTGTGTCATAAAGATCCGGACGCAATCATAGCGCAGGCCGAACAGCTGACTGCGGCCGGTGACTGTATGTCTATACACTTTGATGCCCGCGCCGATGCGGTGGCGTTTCAACGCATACAGGATGCGCTGAAAGACAATCCGAATGTGACCTTTGCCGGCAAGCGGATCAAGTGCGGTTGGGGGGAATGGTCCCTGGTTCAAGCGACACTGTACGCTTTGCAGGCTGCGGTGCATGCGTTTCCTCGGGCCACGCATTTCTACATGCTGTCCGGCGATTGCATGGCCATCAAGACTGCGGAATACACGCATCGTTTTCTGGCCGAGCAGGACATGGATATCGTGGAATGCCACGATTTCTTCGAAAGCAATTGGATCAAAACCGGGATGAAGGAAGACCGGCTGATCTATCGCCATTTCTTCAACGAACGCACGCAAAGCTGGCCCTTCTATACCTCATACGAATTGCAGAAACGCTTTGGCCTGACCCGCGAGGTTCCGGCGGATATTCAGGTGATGATCGGCAGCCAATGGTGGTGTCTGCGCCGACGCACGATCGAGATGATCCTGGATTTCCTGCGCCAGAGGCCGGACGTGAAACGTTTTTTCTCAACCACCTGGATTCCGGACGAGACGTTTTTTCAAACGCTTGTGCGCCATCTTGTGCCAAAAGAAGAGATCGACAACCGCACCCCCACTTTCCTGATGTTCTCGGACTACGGGATGCCCGTGACGTTTTACAACGATCACTATGACATGTTGTTGGGTCAGGATTACCTGTTCGCCCGCAAAATCAGCCCCGAGGCTCACGAGTTGAAAGAACGTTTGGGCCGACTTTATGCAACCAAGGGCGTTGATTTCCCGATCTCGAACGAAGGGCGCAACCTCTACAGCTTTCTGACAGGACGTGGCCGCGTTGGGCGCCGACATGGGAAACGCTTCTGGGAAGCCAGCAATACTCTGGGGTCCGAGCGCGAGCTGTTCGTGGTCGTGTGCAAAAAATGGCATGTCGCCAAGCGCCTTGTCGACCAAATCGCCACGGAAACGGATGTTCCTTGCGTCGAATACCTGTTCAACGAAGATGATACCCAATTACCCGACTTGGGCGGTATAGAAACAACATTGTTGAAACGGTCGCGCCACCGGCGTGCCGTCGTGCGGACGCTGTTTGAAAGCTTTGAAAGTGATGCTCTGGTCTTGTGCGTCGATCCGGCCAACCTGGACATCATCGAGGATTTCTGCGCCGATCAAGCCAAAACCCATGTGTTAGAGATAGAATGTCAGTATTCTGACGACTACCTGATCGGTCATGCCCGACGTGTCGGATTGGCCGGGGTGGATAGTCCTGCGGACACTGTTGCGCCATTGGTGCCAACGCTGCGCAATGCCTTGGCCTATGAATCTGAATTGATCAGAAACGCCGCACTTGATGAATACACACGCTTGCGCGAGACAAATTCGCGGGCCGAGAACGAGGCTGCGGTTGCCCGGTTTCTGCGTGTATCGAAAGAAAAGGCGCAAGCGATCATGCAGCTGGATTACCTTTTCGCGGATTGATCCGGCGGCGCTGTTTTGCGCCGCCGGGCTGCTTGTTCAGATGTCGAACTTCACGCCCTGTGCCAGAGGCAATTCAGCCGAGTAATTCACCGTATTGGTCTGCCGCCGCATATAGGCCTTCCACGCGTCCGATCCGCTTTCGCGCCCGCCGCCGGTTTCTTTCTCGCCGCCAAAGGCTCCGCCGATCTCGGCCCCAGACGGACCGATATTGACGTTGGCGATACCGCAATCCGATCCGGCTGCGGTCAGGAACTGTTCCGCTTCGCGCATGTTCAGGGTGAATACGCAGGACGACAGACCTTGTGGCACGTCGTTCTGAATCTCGATGGCGTTATCGAAATCATCATAGCCCATCACATAGAGGATCGGCGCAAAGGTCTCGGTCTTTACGGTGGCCGTCTGGCCCGGCATCTCGACAATAGCGGGCTGCATATAGACGCCATCCGGCACGCCCTCGGTGACGCGCTGGCCGCCGAACACTGCGCCGCCTTCGGCCTCGGCGGCCTTCAGCGCGGCCGTCATGGCCGCGCCCGAGGCCTCATCGACCAGCGGGCCAATCAGCGTGCCCTCGGTCAGCGGGTTGCCGATGGGCAGACCGGCATAGGCTTTCTTCAGGCGGCCCACCAGTTCCTCGCGGATTGAGTTATGTACGATCAGGCGGCGCAGCGTGGTGCAGCGTTGACCGGCTGTTCCCACGGCTGAGAAGACAATTGCGCGCACCGCCATTTCCAGATCGGCCGAAGGGCCAACGATCATCGCGTTGTTGCCGCCCAGTTCCAGAATGCACTTGCCGAACCGTTGTGCCACCACAGGGGCAACCGCGCGGCCCATGCGGGTCGAGCCTGTGGCCGAGATCACCGGCACATCTTCGCTGGCCACCAGCGCCTCGCCCAGCGCGGCACCGCCGATCAGCGTTTGCAGCAGATGGTCGGGCGCATCGCCGAAACGGGCTAGCGCGCGTTCAAAGATCTTCTGGCAGGCCATCGCGGTCAGTGGTGTTTTTTCGGACGGTTTCCAGATCACCGTATCGCCGCAAACCAGCGCAATCGCCGCGTTCCAAGACCACACCGCAACCGGGAAGTTGAAGGCCGAAATCACGCCGACTGGCCCCGCCGGGTGCCACGTCTCCATCATCCGGTGGCCAGGGCGCTCGGACGCAATCGTCAGACCATAAAGCTGCCGCGACAGACCCACGGCAAAGTCGCAGATGTCGATCATCTCCTGCACTTCGCCCAAACCTTCGGAGGTGATCTTGCCCGCCTCCCAACTGACCAGCGCGCCCAGGTCGTCCTTGGCGGCGCGCAGTTCCTCGCCCAGCAGGCGGATCAGTTCTCCCCGGCGCGGGGCGGGCACGGTGCGCCAGGCTTTGAATGCAGTTTTGGCATTGGCAAACACCGTCTCCATGTCGCCCGCCGGGGTTTCATGCACCTCGGCCAGCAGGCTGCCGTCGATGGGCGAATGCACGGCCAGCGAGCCGCCGGTTAGTTCTGCGACTGTCAGGTCCAGATTGGCTAGGGTTGTTTGCGCAGTCATCACGATGTCTTTCATATCTCAGGCCGCCTTGTTTTGTTGGGTTGCATCGCCAGCGCGGTACAGCTGGCCAAATTCGGTGTTTAGGAAATCGGACAGGACCACTTGTTCCTGCCGGACAAAGCCCTTGGAAGGCAGCGCACCGGTGCGCATCAGATCGACCACACCCAGAACACCGGCGGCGGTGGTGACTTGAATGGCACTCCAAGTCTGGCCGTTGATGGTGCGGGCATAGCTTTTATTGATAAGGGATTTCTCGCGCAGTACCCCGTCGATCTGGCCTTTGGCAGTGCAATAAACCAGCACCACATCCTGATCCGTACGCGGAAGGGCGGTCTCGAAAATATCCTTGAGCAGATCGCGCCGACGTTCCAGCCCCAGATCATTCAGCAACAGTTTCAGGATATCGCAGTGTCCGGGATACCGGATCGAGCGATAGGACACGGCCCGCGCCTTGCCGTCCAGCGTTTCGGGCAGCGTACCTAAACCACCCGAGGTGTTGAAACACTCATACTCCACCCCGTCATGGCCGATCCGCTCGTAATCCTCCAGCGGGGCGGTCTTGACCCGTGCGCCGTTCACGATCGCGTCGCAAGGGTTGCAGTATTCGTTAATCAGCCCGTCGGTGGACCATGTCAGGTTGTATTTCAGCGCGTTGGTCGGGAACAGAGGCAACGCCCCTACCCGCATATGCAGGCTGTCCAGTGTATCGAACTCGGCCGCCAGCGCCGCCCCAGCGATGCCGACAAAACCCGGCGCCAGACCACATTGCGGCATGAAGGCGGTTTCGCTGCCTTCGGCCAGATCACGCACGGCATCGGTGGCGGCGACATCCTCGGTCAGGTCAAAGTAATGCGCACCGGCATCTTTGGCCGCCTTGGCGATCTGCGGCGTCAGAAAGAAAGGCGCGGCCGAGATCACCGCGTCGAACCCATCCAACCCCTTGGTCAGTTGCACCGCATCGGTGACGTCAATCTGCCGTGTGGAAATACCTTGCCGGTTCAATCCCGACAACGCGGCCAGATCGCGGTCGGCCACTGTGACCGAGTAGTTGGATGATGATTTCAGCAGGGCAGCGATCATCTGACCGATCTTGCCTGCTCCGATGACACAAATATTCCAGCTCAAAACGCGCCTCCTCTTTCGTTTTGGGAAAGTATGAAGGCACGGCTGTTCGGTCCGCAGGGGCAATCTTGACGAACTTATCGATTATTCCGTCATTTCGACGGTTTTTCCGTCATTTGTCCGACTTGCGCCATCCGTGATGCGATTGCCGCTGCAGGCGGTGCGGCGCTACGCACCCCCATTTGTTTCAGCGCATGATCCGCTGCCGCCACAACAGCGCGCATGACCTCGGCATCCATGCGGCCAATGCAGCCGATGCGGAAACTGTCCACCTCGGTCAGTTTGCCGGGATAGATGATAAAGCCTTGTTCCTTCATCAGATCATAGAACCGCGTAAATTCGAAACGCGGATCGGCAGGGCAAAAGAATGTCACGATGATGGGCGACAACCACGCATCCGGCAGCAGGGTTTCAAACCCCAGCGCGCGCATCCCCGCGACCATCACATCGCGGTTCTCCGCATAACGCGCGCCGCGCCCGGCCACGCCACCCTCGGCCGCGTGTTCGTTCAATGCTTGCAGAAAGGCGGCAACCACATGAGTCGGTGGGGTAAAGCGCCACTGGCCGGTTTTCTCCATCGCGTCCCATTGCGCGTACAGGTCCAGACTGAGCGAGGGGCAATTCCCCTTGGCCGAGGCCAGCGCCGTTTTGCGGGCCAACACAAAACCAAAACCCGGTACGCCTTCGATACATTTATTGGCCGAGGAAACCATCGCCTCGAACGTATATTCGCTGGGGGACAGCGGGATCGCACCAAAAGCCGACATACTGTCGATCAACAGCTTGCGGCCCGCCGCTTCGGTGGCCTGTGAAATCTCGTGCAGAGGGTTCAGGATGCCTGAGCTGGTCTCGCAATGGATTGCAACCACATGGGTGATCGCCGGATCATCAGCCAGAAATTGTGCCACTTCGACCCCACGCGGCGGCAGATAGTCGCCCTTGTCCAACACAACACAGGCCCGCCCGGCATAGTCCAGCGTCTGCGCCGCCCGTTTGCCATAAGCCCCGTTGGCCAGCACTATCGCCTTGCCATCTTGCGGGATGAAAGAGGTCAGCATCGCCTCGACCGCGAAACTGCCCGAGCCCTGCATCGGAACGCAATTATATGCCTCGTGCCCGTCGCCCAGCAGGCTCAGCAGCCGCGCGCGCAGTTCGGCTGTCATGGCGCGGAAGTCGCTATCCCAGCTACCCCAGTCGCGCAGCATCGCTTGTTTCACGGTATATGACGTCGTCAGAGGACCCGGTGTCAGCAAGTAAGGCTCACCAAGTTGCGGGCGGGGCAAAGAAGTCATCGGGCACGGCCTTTTTGAAAAGCGGTTTGGCCCGGTCACTGTATTGAGATTTACTTCTTTAGAATATGCATCATAGCTTTTTTGTATGACATGCCCGCTGTCAGAAATCTGACATGTGATTTATCGTAACGGCACCTCCCCGCGGCACGACAAACCCTTCAGGGTCTGATGTACCGGGCGGGTCGGATTGTGGTGTTCATGCCTCGGGGCTCAGCCCTTCGGTGGACAGATCGTCCAGTTTGGGCATCAGCCGAAGTAGTTCGCTTGCATATTCAGTCTGCGGATTGGCAAACAGATCGTTGGTCTCTTGCAGTTCTACCACCTTGCCCTGTTTCATCACGGCAACTCGGTCGCACATCTGGCGCACGACCGGCAGGTCATGACTGATGAACAGCAGGGTCAGACCCAGATGCTCCTGCAAATCCTTCAGAATGTTCAGGATTTGGGCCTGAATAGACACGTCCAGCGCGCTGGTTGGTTCGTCACAGATCAGGAAGCGCGGCTGCGTGGCAAGCGCGCGTGCAATGGAAATCCGCTGACGCTGACCGCCCGAGAATTCATGCGGATACTTCAGCCCAGCCTCATGACCCAGCCCAACCTGATCCAGCAACTCATCCACACGGCGCTTGATGTCAGCACCGTCCATCAGTTTGTGATGACGGATCGGCTCTGCCACAATCTCATCCACCCGCATCCGGGGGTTGAGTGAGGAATACGGGTCCTGAAAGATCATCTGGATGTTCTTGCGATAAGCATCCAGCGCGGCCTTGTTGGTCAGATCGCTGACTGTCTGCCCTTCGAATGTAATCGTACCGCCATCGACAGGGTAAAGCCCCGCAATCATCCGCGCGACGGTGGACTTGCCCGAGCCGGATTCACCCACGACCCCGAACACCTCACCGGCGCGGATATCAAAGCTGACATCGTCGACGGCGGTGAAATAGGTGCGGTCCCACGGCAGAAGTCCGCGCTTTTGCAGGAAATTCTTGGTCAGGTTACGGATTTCAAACACCGGCTTGCTGGTGTCATTGTCCACCTTGGGCCAGTGGCGGGCCATGTCTTCGATCGCAAAGCGGGTTTCGCGCCCGCCATAGCTGATCTGCGGAAACCGGTGCAGTTTGAGTGTTGGGCGCGGTACGGCGGCGATCAGGGACTTGGTGTATTCGTGGCTCGGCTGGCCCATGACCTGAGACGTAGGGCCGCTTTCGACCACTTTACCCGCATACATCACCGTCACCTTGTCGGTGGTGTCGGCAATCACGCCCATGTCGTGGGTGATCAGGATGACCCCTACCTGACGTTCGGTCGCCAGTTCCTTGATCAGGTCCAGAATCTGCGCCTGAACCGATACGTCCAGCGCCGTGGTTGGTTCATCCGCGATGATCACGTCCGGCTCGGTACACAACGCCAAAGCAATCACCACACGCTGCCGCATCCCGCCCGAGAACTGGTGCGGATATTGATCCAGCCGCGTGTCAGGGTCGGGAATACCCACGCGGTCGATCAGATCGCGGGCGCGTTTATTGGCCTCGGCGTCCGAGCCACCCAGATGCGCCTGAATGGTCTCGACCAATTGCTCTCGCACGGTGAACAGCGGGTTCAGCGAGGTCAGCGGATCCTGAAAGATCATCGAGATCTTTTTGCCGCGCAGCCCACGCATCGCGTCGGCGTCCAGACCGCTGATCTGATCACCGCTCAGCCGGATGGTGCCGCTGGCAATACGGCCGGGGCGATCCAGCAGGCCCATGATGGCCGCACCGATGGTGGATTTACCGGCCCCGGATTCGCCCACAAGACCGTGGATTTCGCCGGGCTCCACCGACAGGTCCACATGGTCCACGGCAGTGAACAGTTTGCGGCGGGTCGGGAATTCGACCGTCAGGTCATTGATCGTCAGAAGGCTCATGAAATCACCGCAGCTTGGGGTTTAGCGCGTCGCGCAGCCAGTCGCCCAGCAGGTTCACAGACAAGGCCAACGCCAGAAGGGTGCAGGCCGGGAAAAACAGAATCCACCACTCACCCGAGAACAGGAAGCCCTGCCCGATGCGGATCAGTGTCCCCAGAGAAGGCTGGGTCGGTGGGGCGCCCACGCCGAGGAAGCTGAGCGTCGCCTCGGCAATGATCGCCAAAGCCAGCGAGATCGTGGCGATCACAAGAACCGGGCTGAGGACATTGGGCAGGATGTGACGGAACATGATCGGAAAGGATCCGCGCCCGATCAGACGGGCGGCCTGGACGTATTCCTTGTTTTTCTCGACCAACGCCGCACCACGCACAACACGGGCGAACTGGACCCAGTCAGACAGCGCAATGGCGACGATCAGGACGTAGATCGCCATCTCATCGCGGTATTCCGGCGGGGTGACGCCTTTGGCGATACCAAAGATCAACATGGCGACCAGAATGGCCGGGAAAGTCAGCTGCACATCGGCGACCCGCATGATCAGCGTTTCAATCCAGCCGCCGAAATAAGCCGCGACCAGCCCAAGAACGATGCCGATGATCAAGGCCAACAGCACGGCAGATGCGCCCACGAACAGGGAAACGCGCATCCCGTACAGGATGGTCGAGAATACGTCGCGCCCCTGGTCGTCGGTGCCCAGCAGAAAGGTTTCCTGCGTAAAGGCGTTGGGTGTTCCGGGCGGCGTAAACCCGTTCATCAGGTTCAGTGAGGACGGGTCGAACGGATTATAGGGCGCGATCAGCGGCGCAAAGATCGCCGAAAGCACAAGTATGGCGACAACCAGAGTCGCGACAATAGCCACAGGTGAATGCCGAAAGGACCATGCGAAGTCGCCGTCCCAGAACTTGGCGAACCGCGACTTTTCCGGCGCTTTGGGGGTATCGAGAATATCGGTCATGTGGCCCTCGCGTCGACACGCAGGCGCGGGTCAATAGCATAGTAAAGAAGATCGACAATCAGGTTGATCGTAACGAACATGACCGAAATGAGCATCAGATAGGCGGCCATGACGGGGATATCGACGAACTGGATCGCGTTGATGAACAGCAGACCGACGCCCGGCCATTGGAACACCGTCTCGGTGATGATGGCGAACGCAATGATCGATCCCAATTGCAATCCGGTTATGGTGATCACCGGCACCAGTGTGTTCTTCAGCGCGTGGCGGAAGTTGATCACCCGGTCCGACAATCCGCGGGCACGGGCAAAACGAACGTAGTCGGCGCGCAACACTTCCAGCATCTCGGACCGCACAAGCCGCATGATCAGCGTCATCTGATACAGGCCCAGCGTGATCGCAGGCAGGATCAACGCCTTAAGGCCCGACGACGTCAAAAAGCCCGTAGACCAGTTCCCAATCATAACGGTTTCGCCCCTCCCGAAGCTGGGAAGAAGGTCAAGTTCGACCGAGAAGATATAGATCAGCAAAATCCCGATCAGGAAGGTCGGCAACGAAACCCCGATCAAACTGACGGTCATAATCACATTCGCCGCGATCCCTTGTCGTCGGATCGCTGTGAACACGCCCAGAGCAATGCCCATCGTGATGGCCAGGAAACCTGACACAAAGGCCAGTTCCAGCGTCGCGGGTGCACGTTCTGCGATGATGGTCGAAACCGGACGACCCTGGCGATAAGAGACGCCAAAATTGCCCTGAACGGCCCCTTGCAGGAACTTGAAATACTGGACCGGGAAGGGCTTATCCAACCCAAGCTCGCCCCTAAGCCGGTCGATATCGGCCTGGGTGCGCTCTTGCCCCAGCATGTTGTCGATCGGATCGCCGACAAATCGGAACATGGAAAAAGCGACCAGACCCACGACCAAAAGCACGATCACGGATTGGAACATCCTTCGAACGATATATGCGAACATTTAGTTTCCCCGTTGATCTGCCTCTCTACGCACGCCCTGTCCAAATGGTCAAGATGTCGCAGAGGGCAAGCTGACCCGATCCTGTGGTTCAGCCCAGTTTATCTGTGGCCCCAATGGCACGATCCCCAGCGGGTTTCGCAACTCGGAGGGTGAGAAATATCCGGCCTTATAGATCTCGGGTTTCACTGTTCGGGCTATTTCAGGTCGGGCATACAGATCCCGCGCATAACCCCACAGATGCGGATAGTCCACCAGACGCCGCAAATTGCAGCGGAAGGCATAGTGATAGGCCACATCGAACCGCGCCAGTGTCGGGAACAAGCGCAGGTCGGCCTCGGTCAGATCGTCGCCGCACAGGTATCGATTAGTGGCCAGATGCGCCTCGATCTCGTCCAGCATGGCGAAGACGTCGTGAAACCCGGCCTCGTACGCCTCTTGCGTGCGGGCAAAACCGGCGCGATAGACGCCATTGTTCAGGCGCGGATAGATTTTATCGTTCCAGGCGTTGATCTGATCCAACTTGTCTGGCGGGGCCAGATTGGGGCCATAGCCTTCCAACGTGCCAAGCATGCGCACGAGATCCGCGGATTCATTCGACACCGCGAGGTTTTCGGCGCGATCCCACAACAAAGGCACGGTGATGCGCCCAGTATAAGCAGGATCAACCTTTGCATAGGCTTGATGCAACGCGGTGACACCGAACAGAGGATCGGCATAGTCACCATCGGTGTCGTACACCCAACCGTCCGGCGTGCGGCGCGGGCGGGCATAGGCGACGGTGATCAACTCCTCCAATCCCTTAACGGCGCGCGTCAGCAGGACCCGATGCGCCCAAGGGCAATTCCACGCGGCATACAGGTGGAACCGCCCCGGCCCGTACGGACCGTCGGGCAGAGCGTTGCGGATGGACGACGCCTGACGACGGTATGCACCGTCAAGCGAAGTGTCTGGGGCGGGGTCGTCCACGTGGTAGACCCCGGCAATCATAACGCCCATGCGGTCAGTTCACCGTAACCCAGCGCAGGATGAAGAAGTTATCCGGGCGTTGTGTCAGGTCGATATTGCTGCCGGTCCCCCAAACCAGAGGCTGCACATACATCGGCACATAGACATGATCGTCCTGATAGATGGCCGTCACCTCATCCAGCATGGCCTGACGCTTCGTCGCGTCCAGCTCAGATTGGATCATCGGCAACAGTTCATCCACCCGTTCGTTCGAGTAGCCGCCGAAATTCCAGCTGCCCAGCTTCTTTTCCTCGTTCGGCGTGGCTACCAGAAAGCGAACGGGGTGTTCGGCGTCGAATGTGCCGGGGCTCCAGCCCAGCATATACATGTCGTAGTTATCCTCGCGCAGCTCTGGCCAGTAGTTGCGGACGGGCATGGCATCCAGTTCCGCCGTGATCCCAATCTGCGCCAGCATGGTAACGACGGCCTGACAGACCGGTTCGTCATTCAGATAGCGGTCATTGGGGCACTTCAGCCCGAACGAGAACCCATCGCCATAGCCCGCCTCGGCCAGAAGCGCCTTGGCACCTTCGACATCAAAGGCGGGGCGATCTGCATTGGCGGCGGAATAGCCGCTCATAGCCGGGCTTACCAGTTGCGAGGCGGCTTCGGCATTGCCGCGCATGATCGTGGCCAGAATTGCATCCACATTGATCGCCTGCGCCACCGCCTGACGGACCCGCGCATCACGGAACGGGTTCGGTTTGCCCGCGTCATCGGTGTATTTCAACGTTTCGGCTTCATGATCGAAACCCAGCATGATCACGCGCGCCTCGATCCCCTGAATGACGTCCACATCGGCGTTTTCCTTCAGGCGTGCAACGTCTTGGATCGGGACAGGGTTGATCATGTCGACATCACCCGACAGCAGCGCCGCAACGGCAGTCGCTGGGTTCTGGATTGGGTTGAACTCGGCGCGAGTAATGTTGTGTTCAACCTCGCCCCACCAGTCGCCATGCGGCTCTAACACGGTCTTAAGCCCCGGTTCGCGGGCCGTCACCTTGAACGCGCCAGTGCCGTTGGAATTGATCGTGGCGTAGTTGCCGGTCTCCTTGTCAGGCACCACGGCGTCATTCGCCTCGGTCCAGCCTTGATCCATGATCATCCAGTTGGCGATCGAGGACGGGAACAGCGGGTTCGGAGCCGAGGTCATGATATCGACCGTATAGTCATCGACAACGATCACCTCACTAACCGGCGCAAACCAGCTGCGCGTATCCGCCGCCTCACCCGAGGCCCGCTGATAGCTGAACAGCACGTCTTGCGCATCGAACGTGCTGCCGTCGTGAAAGGTCACACCCTCACGCAGCTTGAATCGCCAGCCTTCACCCTCTCCGATCGGCTCCCAACTTACGGCCAGCGCGGGTTCGACTGTCATGTCCTTGCCGCGGCGCACCAGCCCTTCGTAGACATTGTTGAGAAAACCCAGAACCGGGGCCGAGTTGACGGCGTGTGGGTCCATAGTCTGCGGATCGGTGGTCGAGGCCCATTTGAACTCGGCCGCCTGAACGCTGCTCGCAACCAGCAGGGCCAGGCCAATGGCACTGTTTCTAAGGATCATTTTTGTCTCTCCGTGTTCTCTGCGTTCAAGTTTTCTTGGTTTTTTTCGCCTGCGCAAGGAAATCTCAGGTCGAAACAAAAAACAGGGCGCGAAAACCGCGCCCTGCCTTGTTCGCAATCGAACCGATTTAGTTCATGGTGAAGTATTTGACCTTCGGCTGGTCTTCCGCATCCACTTCGATACCCACGCCATCAGCCATACCCCAGTTCAGAACCTGGTGGTGGATCGGGATGTACAGCGCTTCGTCCTGCACCACGCGCCAGATGTCGGCGATGTCGGCGTTCCGCGCGTCCAGATCGGTGTTCGAGGCCAGCGACTTGATCTTCGCATCCAGCGCATCGTCCTGATAGCCGGTGCCGTTCCACGTGCCGATATCGTCTTCGCGACCATGGACCAGGAAGTTGAAGATGTATTCCGAGTCATATGTCGGCACACCCCAACCCAGCATGTAGAAGTCGGTCTTGCTGTCGGTGATCAGCGGGAAGTGCTGCGCCTTCGGCTTGGCGTCCAGATTCACAGTCACGCCGATCTGACCCAGCATACCGACGGCCGCCTGACAGATCGCCTCATCATTGATGTAGCGGTCGTTCGGGCAGTCCAGCCGCAGCGAGAATCCGTCGCCATAGCCTGCCTCGGCCATCAGGGCCTTGGCCTTTTCCAGATCGGTCGAGGATTCGCCGTCCATATCAGCGGTCCAACCGTTCACGAAGGGCGGTGCGATCATGCCCGCAGGCTGCGACTGGCCGCGCATCACGACCTGTTTGATCGCATCACGGTTGATCGCCATCGACATGGCCTGACGCACACGAACATCGGCCAGAGGGTTCTTGCCGTCCACGTTGTCCGCTTCGATGTCATCCGAGCCCTGGTTCATACCAAAGAAGATCACACGGTTCTGCGGCGCTTGCTTGACCATCAGGCCATCCGCACCGTTGACGCGCTCGATATCCTGCACGGGCATATCCTGAAGGAAGTTCACCTCGCCCGACAGCATCGCTGCCACACGCGTCGCAGCGTTCTGGATCGGAGTATAGATGATCTCGGTCACTTCCATCGGGAACTGGTCGATGCCCCAATAGTCGTCGTTGCGCACCATCACGGTTTTCACGTCAGGCTCGCGGCTTTGCAGTTTATACGGCCCCGTGCCGTTGGCGTTGGTGGTGGCATAGGTGATCTCGCCACCCTCAAAATCCTGCACATTGACGGTGTCATTGGCCTCGGCCCAGCCTTTGTCCAGAATGAACAGGTTGGTCAGGTTCGACGGCAGGATCGGGTTCGGACCATCGGTAACGATCTCGACGGTGTAGTCGTCAACCGCGCGCACTTCGGTGATCGAGCCGATCAGCTCTTTCATGTCCGAGTTCGGCTGCTTGGCGCGCTCAAAGCTGAACACCACGTCTTCGGCGTTGAAATCAGCACCGTCGTGGAACTTTACACCTTCGCGCAGCTTGAAAACCCAGACATTCGGATCATCGGCCTTGGGCCCCCACTCGGTCGCCAGCGCGGGCTCAAACGCGCCGGTTACGTCGCGGATGATCAGCGGCTCGTACATCTGGTGCCGAATGGTGTGCGACGGACCTTCGTTCTGCGAATGCGGGTCCAGCGTCAGCGCGTCACCAGCGCGCGCCCAGCGCAGGGTTTCAGCCGAAGCACCCGTGGCCATCAGCGCGGTGGCGCTGGCAGCCAACATCAAGTTTCTCAGGATCATTTTGATCTCCCCGTTTATTGTTAGCGCCGCCATTCCAGGCGGCAGGCCAATTCCGTGGCCTTGGTGGTCCTGATCATCCAGATCATTTTCACAGTTGCAACACCAGATTGTGATCAAAACGGATAGATAGCCATGAAATTCATCCATAGACCTTATTAGGGTCTACTCATCGTCTAGGGTTAAGGCAGAATAACGGACCTTCGATATTCCTCATGGGGGAAGACACGTCCGGATTGAATACAGTCAAAGATATGCTTGAACACCTGTCCGGGCTCACCGCCCGGCGTGACCGGCCCAAAATAATTGTGACCTGTCGGGCTATCATAGCGCGTGTTGACGTCATCGCAATCGACCTGAAACACGTTGCGTGGCGTTCGATCGATGTTTTCGGGGCCTGTGTGCCCCAACCGCCGCGAGGCCACTTTATTCTTGAGGTTCGCCGCCTTACTGGCCCGCAGCGCCAGATCGTCTGACGCGAAATAAACCACCACATTGCGCGACGCATGGCTGACCAGAACTCCCGGTTCGTCTTCGTGCACCGTTTCATTCACCACATCAGCCGCAACCATAAACGTGTTACGAAACAATAGCGGCACGCCCGAGGCCAGATCATAGCGGTCCCATTCGATCAGCGTTTGCCTCAACACGCGGTTGCCCATTGAATGCGCCAGCAGGTTGATCCGCTTTAGACACGGGGCCACGTCAGGTTCATTCTCGGCGCTGTTGCGCCATTCCAGAAACCGCTCTAACACTCGCGCAAAGGAATACCCGCTTTGGTCTGCGGATTTCTGGTCGTCCCAGTATTTCTGAACGATCCCATGCTCGTTGTCACTGGGCCAGATAAGTGGCAGCACCATCACTTCGCCCGGATCGGCCAAATCACACAGGCGTTGCAGCTCGGCTGTGGTGCGAAAGACATCGTCAGGCAGGTTGTTGAACCCATGCAGGTATAGCAGAATCTGGCGGCAATCGCTGTCACGGACCCGCCGCAACAATTCGGCACTTGTGATTTCGGTATGGTGTTCGTCTTCACCCTTTTCGCAATAGAACACCGAATTGGACGGCGCATTGTTGTTGAGGTCAAAAGTGAACCGGCGCCCGCGTCGGGTACGAATGCTTTGGGTCGGGAATCTGTTGGTTATGAAAAGCATGCAAAAAAACTCCGATTAAAAGTAAAACTACCCTAGCAAGCTGCCGGAGATCTGTCAGCTTTTGCCAAAATCACACGCTTTGGAATGGTAAGGTTTTCCTCGGTTGCATTAAAACTTCAAGCGCCCAACTATAAATTCAATGCGTGTGTTTTTTAGATTTGTTTTTACGGGTTTGGTCCTTGTGGCGATGGTTCTGATCGGGCTGCGCCTTGTTGCAAACAAACGCGAAACCATCGCTTTGGGGCAGGAACTGCCATTGGGCGGCCAGTTGATCGAGACAGCCGAAGGTGCCGTTTTTGAGCTGGAACGTGGCCCTGACACTGGCGTTCCAGTCCTGTTTGCGCACGGTACGGCGGCCTGGTCCGGCCTGTGGCTTCCTACGCTCGATTCCGTCGCGGACGCAGGCTTTCACGCAATCGCGTTTGATATGCCCCCGTTTGGATGGTCACAACACCCTGAGGACAGCGATTACAGCCGCCCCAAACAAGCCGATCGTGTGATCGCCCTGCTTGAGGCGTTGGACAACCAGCCAATAGCCGTCGCGCATTCTATTGGGGCAGGCCCCGTTGTCGAAGCCGTGATGCGCCGCCCTGATCTGGTGTCGGGTCTTGTTGTAGTGAATGGAGCGATAGCCCTTGGCAGGCATGATCCACCAACCGAGACCCCGATTTACCTGCAAAGCGACACTGTGCGCCTGTTTATCGCCTCGGCCACGGTTTCGAACCCGATTTTGACCAAAGCTTTCCTGCGCAGCTTCCTGCACATCAAGTCCGCAGCGACAGATGATGTCACTGCGCTCTTGCAAGAACCCATGGCCCGCATCGGATATACTGACGCGGTGGCAGACTGGTTGCCCCAGTTGCTGGTTCCGCCCCAAAATGCGCTCAGCACCCGAGCTGAGAACTGGCAGGCGCTGCAATTGCCGGTCGGTCTGATCTGGGGCGTCGAAGATACCGTGACGCCGTTGGAACAGGCCGAAGAATTGCTGACCTTGATCCCCGATGCGCAGTACAGGGCGCTTTCGGGCGTGGGACATATCCCTCAGCTTGAAGACCCACAGGCGTTTCAGGCCGCGCTGATCGAGATATTGCAAACCTTTTCAAACGCACGACCTGACGAGGCCGATTCATGAGCACATTCACCAGAAGAGCCGCCTTGTTTGCCGCCGGAGGGGTGGCCGGTTGGGGCCTGTCGCGCTGGCTTGGTGCCGATTTGCCAAGTTATAACGGAACGCACCGCACCTTTGCGCCCCAAGACGCGAAGATCATGAACGATGCCAGCGGCCTGTCACCGACCCCGATCCACAAACATCTGGTCATGACCGAGGATGCCGGCGACGCGCTTGTGACCGCAATTCGAAATGAGTTGACGCGGGCCCAGGCAGATGGGCGACCGGTCAATGTGGGCGCGGCCCGACACTCGATGGGCGGTCAGGCCATTCCACGCAACGGCACGGCGCTGACTTTCGATAATGGCTCTGTTCAGATGGACAGTACCGCGCAGACCTATCTGGCGCATGCGGGCGCGCGGTGGTCTCAGGTGATCTCGGCGCTGGACCCTGCAGGATTTTCGCCAAAGGTCATGCAGTCAAACCATGATTTCGGCGTTGCTGCGACCTATTCGGTCAATGCACACGGATGGCCGGTGCCCTTCGGTCCTATGGGATCTACGGTGCGATCATTGCGCATGGTGTTGCCATCCGGACAGCTTGTCACCTGTTCACCCACCGAAAATGCCGATCTGTTCAACCTCGGCATGGGTGGCTACGGGCTGATCGGCATAATCGTGGACCTTGAGGTCGAGATGGTCCCGAATACCCGACTGACACCGTCTTTTGACGTGATGGAGGCGACCGCTTTTGCCGACAGCTTCAAAGCGGCTGTCGAAGATCCAGCTGTCACGATGGCCTATGGTCGCCTGAATGTTGAACGCGAGACGTTCTTCGAACACGCCCTGCTGATCACCTATCGCGAAACGGATGATCAGTCGGACCTGCCCCCTGCGGCAGGATCGGGCTGGATGTCACATGCAGCCAGCCGTCTTTATCGGGCGCAACTGGGCAGCGAGGCATTCAAGACCTTCCGTTGGTGGAACGAAACCAAGCTGGGCCCGGCCCTGAGCGGCGGCGAGGCGACACGGAACTCGTTGATCAACGAACCCGTCGTCACGCTGGATGACCGTAACCCGGATCGCACGGATATCCTGCACGAATACTTCGTGGGCTTCGACGCCTTTGATGATTTCCTGACTGCTTGCCGCCAAGTGATACCGGCCTCGTATCAGGAATTCCTGAATGTCACACTGCGCTATGTTGCACAGGATGATCAGGCAGTGCTGTCGTTTGCCTCGGAACCCCGGATCGCCGCTGTTATGTCTTTCAGCCAGGAAATGACGCAACGGGGCGAGGCTGACATGGCCCGCATGACTCGCGCTCTGATTGACCGAATTGTCGAGATCGGAGGGGCCTATTACCTGCCCTACCGCCCGCATGCCACGCTGGATCAACTGACAGCCGCTTATCCGCGCGCAGCAGAATTCGCGCGGGTCAAACGTACGCTTGACCCGCAACTGGTGCTGCGAAACAACCTTTGGGACAGCTATCTGGGGCAAGTATGACGAACCTTCAAAAGCTATGTATCGCTTATTTCGTCGCGCTGATGATTGCGGCGTCGTTGAACTATGTGCCCGGCCTGACCGATGAAAACGGGCTGGCCTTCGGTATTTTCGCGCTGGATATCTATGACGACGCGCTACACGTGGCCTCGGCATTGTGGGCGTTGATCGCGGGGCTCATGTCGCACAAAGCGGCGCGCACGTTCCTGATCCTGTTCGGGCTGGCCTATCTGGGCGATGGCGTCTTCGGCTTTTTCACCGGCTACGGCTATCTGGACATGGGCATCTTCACCAATCCGTCGGCCGGGATAGACCTGTCGCTGGGGCGTATCTTTGCCAATCTTCCGCATCTGGCATTGGGCGGCATCGCCGCCTGGGCCGGACTGCGTGACGCAAGGAGATCATCGTGAGGTTTCTTCTGCGCTGGCTTCGGCGCCTGGTTCTGCTCATTGTTGTGGTCGTGATCGCACTGGCCGCACCCATCATCTATGTCGAAACAAGCTGCAAAGGCACCGCACAGCCGCAATCATACGCTTCGCTTCTGCCCCCGGATCATCACCGCCCGGAAACGCGGACGCTAATGACCTATCCCGAATGGCATATCGTTCATGCCTATGATGACTATGCCAAGGTTATCAGCACGGGAGACCCGCATGATTACGGCTTCTGGCAGGGGATCACCGGATTCTGGACATCGCTCTGTGCCCTGACTGAAAACGCCTCGGCCCATGGTGAGATTGATTGGCCCACCAAACAGATGGTCTACGTTATCGGCACCAGCTTTACCGCCGAATTGGCCATGAAAGCTGCCTATGAAGAAACTCTGGGCCGCCTGTTTGCCGCACTGCGCGAACCTGATCGAGCACCACTTGACGATCTTTCTGCGCGACAAGCCTCTGCATATGCAGAATTTCTGCAGCAGGTTCCATGGTACAAATGGCCATTTACCGAAGACGCACAAGCCCTGTTGGAACAATCCACCGGATCTTTGCGTGACAGCGAACGGGCCATTGCGCTGGGGTTGGAGTATACGGCGAAAGACGCCTATGCTGGCGTAATTGAACAAGCCGTGGCGCAGGTGGGCACCGATGAACTGACCCTGCGAATGATCCTGACCGCAGATGAGGACATCACTGGCTATACGGATGTTAAGGTCATCGCCATTCGACCAGAAGGGACTGAAGTTGAAACTCCCCGCTACCGTACCCTGACCAATCTGTTGGCTCAGATGGCCCGCGACGGGCTGGAAGTGGTCGAGATCGCGGGTAATGACGACATAATGTTCACCGCTATTTCGGATCAACCAACCACAGCAGGTTCCGTATTCAGTACCCCTCGTCAGGGATATGGGGATTATCGGCATCTGATCGTGGTAAAGGTTCCGGCTCTTCTCGAAACCCTGCGCCAGCTAGAGAGCTCGGGTCTGACGCTGGAACACGTATATGACTATTAAGTCGATCCTAACCACCTTGCCCATGGTGTTGCTGGGCTGGATAGCGACGCTTGTAATCGTTGCCCTGCTGACGGACGAAGCTCCGGCCTATGTCGTGGTGCTACCGCAGGACGGGTTACTTCGGAACCTTCCTGACGACACAGCGGTGCTGACGGCCTCGCGGTTTAGTGTGACAGTGGCCTCGGACATGTCGGGGTTCGCCAAATCGCTCTACGCCAGCGGAGCAAGGCTGGTTTTGCCGGCGCGCCTGCCGGGATGTTTGCCGCTGCCGAAGGTTTGATAACTATCCTTCAAATGGAACACGAGCCTCGTCCAGCGTTCTTTTTCCGGACGGCAGGCTCAAATCATGCGTCACCGGGACCGACCGAGAGATCACCCGCCCCTTACGCACCACAGCCAGCCGGTGCGCGCGCAGGCGGATCGCCTCAATCGGATCTGCCGCTTGCAACAGCACGAAATTCGCATCACAGCCTTTGGCCACACCGTATCCGTCCAACCCCATGATGCGGGCGGAATTCATAGTTACTGCTTCGAAACACCACGTCATGTCTGCGCGGCTGGATAACTGCCCCACATGCAACCCCATAAAGGCCACGTCCAGCATGTCGGCCTTGCCCAGCGAATACCAGGGATCCATCACACAGTCAGAGCCAAACCCGACCGTGATCCCCGCATCGCGCAACTCTCGTACGCGGGTCTGGCCCCGTCGCTTGGGATAGCTGTCATGGCGGCCTTGCAGCATGATGTTGATCAGAGGATTCGGGATCGCATGCACCCCGGCCTCGACCATCAGCGGGATCAGTTTCGAAACGTAGTAATTGTCCATCGAGTGCATCGACGTCAGATGCGACCCCGCCACCCGGCCATTCAGCCCCAATCGCTGGGTTTCATAAGCAAGCGTCTCGATATGGCGGCTATGGGGATCGTCACTCTCATCACAGTGCATATCGACCATCAAGCCGCGTTCAGCCGCGATTTCACACAGCAGTCGGACGGATTCCGCCCCATCCGACATGGTCCTTTCGAAATGCGGGATACCGCCCACCACATCTACGCCCATATCCAGCGCGCGGAGTGTGTTCTGCATCGCGGTCGGGTCGCGTAACACACCATCCTGCGGGAAGGCCACCAGTTGCAGGTCCAAATAGTCTTTCACCTGCTCGCGTACCTGCAACAGCGCCTGCACGCCCTTCAGTTCATCATCGCAAGTATCCACATGGCTGCGGATCGCGCCGATGCCTTTGGCTACGGCAAGTTCGCAATAGCGCAACGCGCGGGCGACGATGTCATCGACCGATTGCAACGGCTTTAACTCGCCCCACAGCGCGATCCCCTCAAGCAGCGTGCCCGAGACGTTCATGCGTGGATTGCCCAGTGATAGGGTCGCATCCATGTGGAAATGCGGATCGACAAAAGGGGGTGAGACCAGCTGACCCTGGGCGTCGATCACCTCTGCCGCGTCGGCGGTGATTCCGGCCTCGACCGCCGTGATCTTGCCGCCCTGGCAGGCGATATCCATGCCGGTCTGACCGTCCGTTAGGTTGGCGTTTTTGATAAGCAGATCGACCATAGTCAGCGTTGACCTTTAAACCATGGGGTAAGCAATGCTCGTGGATAATCGGCCGAGCGCGCGGCAATCACAAGGGCGATGATCGACAGGACATAGGGTACCATCAGGAAGACCTGACCGGGGACCAACGCACCAACCTCGGTTTGCAAGCGTACCTGTAGCGCGTCGAACGCACCGAATAGCAGCGCGCCCAGCAGCGCCTTGCCCGGCCTCCAGCTGGCGAAAATGACCAGCGCAATACAGACCCAGCCGCGTCCATTGACCATACCGAAAAAGAAAGCGTCAAAGGCGCTCATGGTCAGGAAGGCTCCGCCCAGAGCCATCAGGGCCGAACCCACGACGATGGCACCGATCCGCAGGCCGTAAACCGACAGACCCTGCGCATCGACGCTGTCGGGGTTGTCGCCCACGGCCTTGATCGCCACGCCCAGCGCGGTGCGGTTCAGCACGTACCAGACCACCACAACCAGCAGCAGCGAAAGCCATGTCAGCGCCGTCTGTTGGAACAAAACAGACCCTAAAAAAGGTAAATCTGACAGCACAGGCAGATCCAGCGGCTGAAACGGCTCGATCCTTGGCGGCGAAGAAACGTTCGGCAGCGCCGTGCGATAGGTGTAATAGCTGGCCGAGGTCGCAAATAATGTAATCCCCAGCCCCGAGACGTGTTGCGACAGTCCCAAAGGCACCGTCAGGATCGCGTGAAGCAAGCCGAAGAACCCTCCGGCCAGAGCGGCAACCAAAACACCACCCCACAAGCCAGCACCCAACCAGACGGCCATCCAGCCGCACATGGCGCCGACGACAAAGATGCCCTCGATTCCAAGGTTCAAAACGCCCGCCCGTTCGCAGATCAGCGCGCCCAGCACGCCAAAGATCAGCGGTGTAGCAATACGCAGGGATGCAGCCCAAAAGCTTTCAGAGAGCAGGATGTTAAGGATATCCATCATGACGCAGCCCTCGTGGTGCTGGCCCGGACGATGCGATACCGCGCCACGAACCCGCCGACCAGAACGCAGAGCAACGACATTGAGACGACCAGATCCGCCAGGAACGACGAGACCCCCATGGCCCGGCTCATACTGTCGGCGCCCACGAAGACTGAGGCGATAAACAGCGCAGCAATCACGACCCCCACCGGCGACAGCCCCGCCAGCATGGCGACGACAATGCCCGTGTAGCCAAAGCCCGGCGACAGATCAGCGGTCAGGTATCCTTTCAAACCTGCGACTTCACTGACACCCGCAAGCCCGGCCAGACCACCCGACAGAATGGCCACGCCGAACAGCGATCGGTTCACGTTGATCCCTGCGTGACGCGCGGCGGCGGCGTTCTCTCCGACTGCGCGCAGCCGGAAGCCCCATACAGATCGCGCCAACATGAATTGTGCCAATCCGGCCAGTATTAGAGCCAAAATAAGCCCCGAATGAACGCGCATCCGGTCCAACAACGGAGGCAGCATTCCCTGATCCAAAACCGGAGCAGATTGCGGCCAACCCAACCCCATCGGATCTTTCAATGGCCCTTCCAGCATCATCTGAACGAAGATCAGGATAATGAAGTTCAGCAACAGCGTCGTGACCACCTCATCCGCACCAAAGCGGGTTTTCAAATAAGTGGGGGCGACCATCCCCGCCGCCCCCGCCGCCGCGCCCATAAGAACGATCAGCGGTAACAGAAGGATGCCAGAGATATCCAGCACCCCAGATCCAATAGCCACGGCGGCCATAGCGCCCAGATAAAGCTGTCCCTCGGCCCCGATGTTCCACAGCTTTGCGCGAAAGGCCAACGCGGCGGCGAGGCCGGTAAAGATCAACGGTGTCGCCCGCGTCAGCACTTCAGAGAAGGCAAAGACCGACCCAAAGACGCCACGAAACATCTCGGCATATGCAGTGATCGGATTTGCACCCGCAGCCAACAGGGGAATGGCAGCAAAGCCCAGCGCGATCACGGCGGACAGGATGGGCACACCCAGAGTGAAAGCCCGCGACTGGGTTTGGCGCGGTTCGATGCGGATCATGCCGGTTCTCCTGCCATCATCAGTCCGATCTGCTCGCGGTCGCGACCGGGGGCTTCATGCAATTCGCCGTCACGGATCACAACGATGCGGTCCGCAAGGCTTAGCAATTCATCAAGGTCCTCGGAAATCAGGACCACACCAGCGCCACGCGCCCGTGCGTTCAGCAGACGTTTGCCGACCTCTGCCGCTGCGCCCATGTCCAGACCACGTGTCGGTTGGTTTGCCAGAATAAGGCGTGGGGAGCGATCGAACACACGCGCCAGAATAAGCTTTTGGATATTGCCCCCCGACAACAACCGCGCTGGCGCATCAACACCCGGTCCGCGCACGTCATAGGCTTTGGACAGCCTCTCTGCGTTGTCTTGGATATCTTCCCGCAGCAACAAACCGTAGGACTGAACCTCGGGGTCGTTTAACCGCTCTATCACCATGTTTTCGGCCACGCTCATGGCCCCTACGATCCCCTCGTGATGCCGATCTTCGGGAATCCGACCAACGCCTGCACCCACCATTTTGGCGGGGGTCGGAGAGGTGATTTCGACGCCATCCACCCGAATTAGACCCTGTTCTGGCCGTGTCAGACCCGCAATGACGTTGGCCAGACCGCTTTGCCCGTTGCCCGATACACCGGCAATCCCCAGAATTTCATGAGCACGCACAGTCATGTTCACCCCGGTCAATGTGTCCCGTTTGGACCGCCCTGGAACCGAAACGTCGGACATGGTCAACACGGGATCACCCGGTGTCAGTTCAGACCCGGCCAGCTCGGGCGTGTCGGCACCAACCATCATGCGTGCGATCGATTTCTCGTCGGCATCCGCAGTCAACATCTCGCCGACCTTCTTCCCGTGGCGTAGGACAGCGATACGATCAGAGAAAGACAAAACCTCGCGCAGTTTGTGACTGATGAAAATGACTGACAGCCCCTCGTCCGTCATCTGTCGAATGTTCTGGAACAGCATGTCAGCCTCTTGCGGGGTCAGAACGGCAGTCGGTTCGTCCAGAACCAGAATGCGCGCGTCGCGGTAGAGGGCTTTGAGAATCTCGACACGCTGACGCTCACCCACTGACAAACGCCCGACCGGTGTGTCCAGGTGGGCGGTCAGGCCGCTTTGCGCCATGATCGCCTCGATCTTGCGGCGGGCTTCGCGCCGGTTGCGGCGCAAGGCAAACAAGGGCTCGGACCCAAGTGTAATGTTGTCCAAAGCCGAAATATTCTCGGCCAGCGTGAAATGCTGATGCACCATTCCCACGCCCGAAGCCAGTGCCACCTGCGGATGGCCCAGCGGCAAGGGGTGCAGATGCCCGGCCTCATCCGCCACGTCAATAGAGCCTGAATCGGGCAAATAATGCCCAAACAGCATATTCATCAGCGTGGTCTTGCCCGCGCCGTTTTCGCCCAGCAATGCCAGAACCTCACCCTTGTTCAGGCTCAGGTGGACGTTGTCATTGGCGATGACCGGGCCGAAATGCTTGCTCAACCCGTTGAGTTTCAGAACTGTGGATTTGGTCATTTGGAAAATGGGCCGGTTTCACAGACCGGCCCGAAAGGGATCACTGGTCCGAGACCGGGCGATCGTCATTCACATTCACGCGGAACAGGCCATCAAGGATTTCCGCCTGACGGGCATTGACCGCTTCGACAACATCAGCAGGCACCAGTTCCTCGTCCAGAACCATCGAGCCACCGCCATAGCCCATAAAGCTGTACTGGCCGTAATCCGACGCCTCGAACGTGCCGCTGGAAACGTTGGCGATGGCTTTGTCGATTGTCGGCTCCATATGCCACAAGGCCGATGCCATGATCGTACCCGGATAGTCGCCCGACGTGTCGATGACGTTGCCAACGGCCTTGACGCCGCGCTCAACCGCTGCATCCGATACACCAAAACGTTCGGCATACATGATGTCCGCACCCGCATCCATCATGGCGATCGCGCTTTCCTTGGCTTTAGGCGGGTCGTACCAGCTGTCGATAAAGGTCACGAGGAATTTGACATCCGGGTTCACCTCGCGTGCGCCGTCCATGAAGGCGTTCATCAGGCGGTTCACCTCGGGGATGGCGTAACCGCCGACCATACCGATCACGTTCGATTCAGTCGCGGCACCGGCAACCATGCCTGTCAGATAGGAAGGTTCGTGAATCCAGTTGTCAAAGACCGAGAAATTCGGCCCCACAGGACCGAAGGACGATCCCATCAGGAATGCCGTGTCAGGATAATCCTTGGCCACTTTGCGCGCCGCACGTTCCAGACCAAACACCTCGCCCACGATCAGTTGCGAACCCTGTTCAGCATATTCGCGCATCACCCGCTCGTAATCCGTGTTGGCCACGTTCTCCGAGAATACGTATTCGATATCGCCGCGCTCGGCGGCAGCGTTCAGCGCTTTGTGGATGCGGCTGATCCATTGTTGTTCCACCGGCAGAGTGTAGATTGCGGCCACCTTGACCGTCTCAGCCGCCGCCAGACCGGCAGAGTACAAAGTGGACGCCGCTGCAACGGCAGCAAGCAATAACCTTCGCGATAATTTATGATCAGCCATGACACTCTCCTGTTTTTTGAGATGCGAGCATTTTTTTACTGTTCAGTCAAATTGTTCATCTGGCGTAGCGGGTTGGTTGCACGGTTTTTTGACTCTGGCGATCATTTTTTAATCATCGCCCGCGAACTCTTTTCGGCGTTTAGAAACAAACGCTTAGTGCCGTCCAAACGGCGATAGGGTAGTCTCGGGCACATGAGCTTCACCTTTTAGGTAGGGGGGTGAGTCAAAAATGTACGAACTCAATCAAAAATGTGAATTCTACATCGCAAACATGCCCCTTAGCTTGTCAAAGGAAAGGCCATTCTCTAGGACCAAAGACAACCTAGGTTTGATTGAGTGAAACCATCATGCAGATTACTCCCGTTCTTTTGTGCGGAGGCTCTGGAACCCGCTTGTGGCCGCTTTCCCGCAAAAGCTATCCAAAGCAATTCGTGTCGCTGATCGGGGATAACACCCTGTTTCAAAGCTCGGCGCTGCGATTGTCCGCTGACAACGATCAGCTGCAATGCACCGCACCAATGGTTCTGACCAACTCGGACTTTCGCTTTATCGTGACCGAGCAATTGCAGGCCGTTGGCATCGACCCCGGTGCCATCCTGATCGAGCCCGAGGGCCGCAACACCGCCCCAGCCGTTCTGGCTGCCGCCCTTCATGCATATGCTGAAAACAAAGACGCAGTGCTGTTGGTTGCGCCATCCGACCACGTCGTTCCTGATGTCGCAGCATTTCACGCTGCTGTGGCACAGGGTCTGGATGCGGTGGCGCAGGGGCAACTGGTGACATTTGGTATAACGCCGACACATGCGGAAACGGCTTATGGATACCTGGAACTGGCTGAACAACCCGGCACAGACGGCGCCACTGTTCCCTTGAAGCAATTCGTGGAAAAGCCCGATGCCGAGCGGGCGGCTCAGATGTTGGCGGCTGGGAATTTCAAGTGGAACGCCGGTATCTTTCTGTTCCGCGCGACCGATATCATTGCAGCTTTCGAAAAACATGCGCCAACGCTGCTGGAGCCGGTGCAAAAAGCGCTGGACGTTGCCAAACCTGACCTGGGCTTTCTGCGTCTTGCGGCTGAACCATGGTCGAAGGCCGAGGATATCTCGATCGACTATGCAGTCATGGAAAAGGCGGACAACCTAGCCGTGGTTCCGTTTGATGCAGCCTGGTCGGATCTGGGCGGCTGGGACGCGGTATGGCGCGAAAGCGGGCCAGATGCCGACGGAGTCGTGACCACCGGAGATGCCACCGCCATCGACTGTCACGACACCCTGCTACGGTCGGACAGCGACAGGCTTGAGGTCGTGGGGATCGGGTTGAACAATATCATGGCCGTCGCGATGAATGATGCGGTGCTGGTGGCAGACAAGTCCCGCGCGCAGGATGTCAAGAAAGCCGTTTCCGCGCTTAAGGCCAAGGGGTCGGCGCAAGCCACCCAATTCCCCAAGGACCATCGGCCTTGGGGGTGGTTTGAGAGCCTGGTTGTGGGCGACCGCTTTCAGGTCAAGCGGATACTTGTCCATCCCGGCGCGTCATTGTCGCTGCAAAGCCATGTCCACCGGTCTGAGCATTGGATCGTGGTCGAAGGCACCGCAAAAGTGACAATCGACGACGAAGTAAAACTGGTGACCGAGAACCAGAGCGTTTACGTACCGCTCGGCTCGGTCCACCGGATGGAGAATCCGGGCAAAGTGCCCATGGTACTGATCGAAGTTCAGACCGGGGCCTATGTCGGCGAAGATGACATCATTCGATACGAAGACGTTTATGCGCGGGACTGATCGCATCAACTTGACGGCAGCGCGGTATTGAAGCGCTGTCAGTTTCACAGGTTTTTTGAATGACAGATTTTAAAGCGCTTCCAACCGAGCATTCCGAGAGGAATTCGGCCGATTTGGCGGGGCTTCGGGTGGCAATTGTTCACTATTGGCTTTTGGGCATGCGTGGAGGCGAAAAAGTTGTCGAAAGCCTTCTGGAGCTGTTTCCGAACGCGGTCATAATCACCCATGTCTACGACCCCGCTCAGGTCAGTGACAGGATCAGACAGCACGAAGTTCGGGAAACCTTTATCTCGAAGCTGCCCGGCGCGCGAAAGCACTATCAGAAATACCTGCCCCTGATGCCAATGGCGCTTGAGCTTATGGATATGACCGAGTTCGACGTGATCCTGTCCAGCGAAAGTGGCCCGGCCAAAGGTGTAATCCCCCGACCCGACGCGGTGCATCTGTGCTACTGCCATTCACCCATGCGCTATATCTGGGACCATTATCACATCTATCGCGCCTCTGCCGGTCGCTTCGCCCGTGTGGCAATGCCGTTAGTGGCGCACAAGCTGCGGATATGGGATGTCACCAGCGCCGCCCGGGTGGACCGTTTCATGGCAAATTCGGGCTTCGTCGCCCAGCGCATAAACAAGTATTACAGGCGCGAAGCAGATGTCATTTTCCCGCCCGTCGAAATCGATGACTTCAGCATCTCGGACGACGTCGGCGATCACTATCTTCTGGCGGGGGAAATGGTGTCTTATAAACGGGCCGATCTGGCCATTGATGCCTTTAACGCTTCGGGGCGTAAACTGGTTGTCATCGGCGATGGCGAACTGCGCGAAGAGCTGACGAAAAAAGCCAAAGACAACATCACGTTTCTTGGGCGTGTGCCCTTTAGAGAGCTGAAACGCCAATTTGCAACCTGCAAAGCGCTGGTCTTCCCCGGGGAAGAAGATTTCGGGATCATCCCGGTCGAGGTGATGGCCTCGGGGCGCCCAGTGGTGGCCTATGGGCGCGGCGGAGCATTGGATACAGTGCTGCCGGGTGTTTCAGGAGTGCATTTTCACGACCAGACAGTGACAGCGTTGAATTCCGCGATTGATGCGCTTGAGGGCGACGTGGCGCTAACCAATGCACCTTCGAAAATACGCGCGCATGCGGCCCGGTTCGATCAACGGGTCTTCAAGGCTAAAATCGCGGACCTGGTGAGGCAAGAACTGCACCTGACCGCCCCGGACTTGCGCCGCGCATAATGCTCCAAAGCGACACTAACACGGGCACAAAGACCTCGGGCAGAAGGTTTGCCCTTAGAAGCCTAGCCGCCCTGTGTATAAAATGCGGAGCGGCGGGGCTTTCATTTCTGATGTTCGTCGCCTTGTCACGCAGCCTTGGCGACGTGGGATTTGGACAGTTCAGCTTTGCGTTTTCATTGGCGACTATATTGGCGATTGTCGGGTCGATCGGGCAACGCAGTGTCATTCTGCGCTTTGCTTCGTTCTATTTGCACGAACAAGAGGACGCCAAAGCCCGGGGCGTTTTGCGGTTCAGCTATGCCATTGTCCTAAGCGGTTCGATCATAGCGGCATTGGGCTTGGCTTTGATGGCATACAGCCTGCCGTCCTTTGCAAACCAGCAGGGTTTGTTGTGGTCTGCGGCCCTGTTGACGGTTGCGCTGGCTCTGGCCGAGTTTCAGCCCAATCCACAAAGGGCTGCGGGTTCGGTCTGGATCGCACTTGTTCCAAGGGACATCCTGTTCCGCCTGATCGTGATCTCGGTGGCCGCTCTGGCGGTATCCGGATGGTTGCCTGGTTTGAATGCAGTGACCACAGTGTTGATCATGTCGGGCCTTTTGATCGTGCTGACATTGGCGCAGTCCTTTCTGCTCCCCCTGACGAACCCGTTGCGATTGTTGCGCGGGCCTGCCGATTTCAGTGAGAAACGCAAATGGCTGTCGGCCTCATGGGGGATGTGGGGAAACTCGGTTGTCAACGCGGCTGGGCGCAACGTGGCGATTGTCATCCTTGGCGGGCTGCTTCCTGCCGCTATGGTCGGTGCCGTTTTTGCCGCCCTGCGCACGGCCATGGTGCTTGAACTGTTCCTGATGGCGATCAACATCGTCGCAGCCCCCTTGCTGGCGGCCCAGTTTGGCAGGAACGATCACAATGGCGCGGAAACCACCTGTCGCCGGATTAGCCTGATGCTGGGCCTGCCCACTTTAGCCAGCTTTCTGATATTCGTTCTGTGGGGCGACCACATATTAGAGCTGTTTGGCCCCGGATATGCAGTGGTTCACCCCGAGTTGATCGTGATCAGCTTTGGCTATCTTGTCAGCGCCTTTTCAGGGCCGACGACCCAGATCATGGAGATGTCGGGACATGAGCGGGTGCACTTTGTCATGCTGTCCGTCACAACAGGTCTGTCCTTGGCGGCCTTGCCCTTTTCCGTTTCGGCTTGGGGGACCATGGGCGCTGCGTTTTGCATAAGCCTGAACCTGATTGCTCTGAACTGTGCTGCCTATTTTTATATTTTCCGGAAAACAGGGATCTCTTCCGGACTGGTAAACCTGTCCTTCCTTGCAAAGGAGCCACGGGCATGAGCGATCAAAAAAGCCCCGTGAACTTTTTGTATCTGGGGGGCGACAAATGCGGCTCGACCTGGATTTGGCATATTTTGAACCAGCATCCCGATGTCGCTCTGGCCACCGCGAAAGAGATTTTCTATTTCGACCGCTTTTACGACAAAGGTCCGGACTGGTACCGCCGTCAATTTCCCGACGAAACCAACGCCACACGCATCGGTGAGATCTGCCACGATTATCTTTATTCCGAGGTGGCGTTGCAAAGGGTTGCGCATGATCTGCCGCAAGACAGCCGGTTTCTGGTGACGGTACGCGACCCGGTTTCGCGCTGCGTCTCTCATTGGAAATACCTGCGAAAGATTGGCCGGACGACGGCTAGTTTCGAAGACGCCTTACACCAGCAGCCGCAGATCATCGAACACTCGTTGTTCGGCAAGCACGTTCAGAACGCCATGCGCCACCTTGGAAAAGATCGCGTGCATGTTCTGGATTTTGGGCAACTCAGATCAGATCCACATGGGTTTGGTCGCGCCATGAGCGAGGCACTGGGCATTCGTTTCATGGACACCCTGTCCTATGACGACCGGATCCTCGAAGCACAGGCCGCTCGAAGTCCGATGCTTGTCGGCCTATTGCGCAATAGCGGTTGGGCGGTCCGCCGTCTTGGGTTGCCCGGCGTCGTATCCAGGGTCAAAAGCAATTCGCTGGTTTCGAAAATCCTGTTCACCTCTGATGCCGGATCAAACCCTGCCGCGCCCAAGGCGCAGACTCTGGAAGACCTGCAAAACCGGTTCGGACCGGATCAGGCGCTGTTGGCAAACATTTTGGTATCAAAGGGAACGGGATGAAGATCGTATTGGCCGCAGTCATGCATAGCCCCAATCTCGGGGACGGTTTGATCGCCGATTGTCTGACAACTGAGTTGCGTCGCCAAAACGAAGGTCTTGATATGTGTTGGTTGGACCTGGCGGGGCGTCAGACGTTTGCCAAACCACCAAAGGGTGCCCGGACCTTGCTATTGTCCCTGCTAAACCGGTTGCCCCAAGGCATCTCTCAACACCTTGCGACCCGACTTGTCAGGCGACAAATCCGCAAACGGCTTGAACCCTTGATCCCTGATCGCTTTGGCGACGCCGCGGCCGTCGTGATTGGCGGAGGTCAGTTGCTGAGCGATGCCAACCTGAATTTCCCCCTCAAGATATCCCGTGTCGTGCATGAAGCAGAGCGGCGCGACCTGCCCATCGCCCTACATTCCGTTGGCGTCGCAAAAACCTGGTCACCCCGCGGTCTTGCGGTTTTCGCCGATCTATTGAGCTCGACCAAATTGTGCTTTGTGTCTGTTCGCGATCAGGGGTCGGCGGACAATCTTCGTCAGCACTACGAAACACTAGGGTTGAACACACCAGAGATTCACGTTGTTCCTGATCCGGCCCTCATCGCGGACAATTTGGACTTGCCTCCACCGCCAGCCGATGTTGCGGGAACCATCGGATTGGGTGTCGCACACCCGGCGGCCATCAAAACCCATACCGATCAAGACGCGCTTGGCTTCCGACAGTCCCTATCTCAGTACCAGTCGATTCTGGCCGAGCTCCAAACCCGACAAGAGCCCGTCACGCTGTTCACAAACGGGGCGGGCGAAGATGAAGAGATGCTGGACCAACTGTGGACGTCCCTTTCATCCAAGCAAAATCTGTTCCGGATGCCGCGACCGCAAAAACCGCGAGAGCTTGTCGCCGCCATAAAGGCCATGGATACGGTCGTGTCTCACCGTTTGCACGCATGCATCACCGCACATGCGGTCGCGACTCCCGCTATCGGGTTTCGCTGGGATGCCAAGCTTGACGCGTATTTCGCCCGTGTCGGAGAAAGCGGTAATCTTTTGAACTTTGACGATAAGGCACAGACTATTACTGAGCATGCCGTTGCCTTGAAACGGGCGAAAAAACCAGCCGCCATTGAAACGCAAATTCCGCTGGTCCAATCAGGGGCGCAATTGCTTTTGGAGAGCTTGTCCAAGCCCTGACCGGACCACGAATTCACTCGATTGCTGGACGCATCTGCGCTTGGGTCAGAGAAACTCCATACTTCGGCAAAGGACGTGAAAGAACCCCAACAAAGCCAAACCAGGAAACAGTTTGGTAGGGATCAGTGTTGCCAGAACCGGAATGAAAAAGAAGAAATAGCGTGCATTCTGGAACGCATAGGTCACGTGCGTATAGAAAAAATACACCGAGAAAAAACACAAAACCAACCACAGATGCTGTCTGAGGTTGGTTCGGAACTCGGCCGAGCAATACAAATATATGACGATAATCACAGAAAACAGCGCGTCTATCCAATAGGCTCCGGTGTGCAGGCTGAAAAAATGGAAGCTTGCGAAGAAAACTGACAGGCTTTCAAACGGTGTATAATCGGGATTAGCGACGCTTCTGGTCCAGTCAAATCGCTGAATCAGACCTCCTATCCACGGAAACGCGTAAGCGGCGCCCGTTTTCATTGCGGCGTCCAGAAAAACAGCCAGACCGACAATCCCAAGCGGAACCGATTTCTCAAAACCCGAGCGTTGCAGAAACAAAGCGGCTCGGAACGTCAGAAGAGCGCCCAGATTTGCCTCTCCGGTCGTGTATAACAGTACGGCCAGAAGTCCCATCACAATGCCTTCTTTTCGGGCGGACAAGTCCGGACGTATCAGGCAGAACGGGAAGTAGAAAAACTCCCAGTAAATCTTCGAGAATAGAAAGATCGACAAAGGCCAAATTGCTGCCAGCACAGCTGTCTTTCTGTTCACCAGCCCTGTGTAAACAAGCGTCAAGGTCACCAATATGTTGAATGCAAACAGAACCAGACGCATCCAGATTTCAGCAGCCGGAACCGGACTGGATCCATGTTCGCCAGGCAGGAGGATTTCTATAAAGCGGGCAACTGCTTTGACTTCATCCGGCCGCCGTTCAAAGGTGAATACCACAGCTTGAATTGCAAATTGGAACAGCAGAAACAGAACAACTGCGCCAAGTGCGATATAGGTGCTTTTGTCGCTGTCTCGACGATCAACAAAAACATCGACCATAATGTGCGTCGGTCCTCGTTCTGCGTGCCGCAGTATTTGAAATGTTCAGTGAGTTGAATCTGATTTGACGTATTCTACCCAGGGTTTTTCTAGCCTGATTTGACGAGAATTGCGAGCGGAGTTTTTCCATCGCGGCTTACTTCAAATCGGGGGGCGCTTGTTCAGGCACAATCAGAAACCGAGGTGGCGGTGCTGATGGTCCGCCGCCTCTTGTGCCAAATCGCTAAAGCGTATTCTGTGATAACGCACGAACGATTATGCGACCCCACCAGATTGTGCCGCATAGAACGCCCGAACCAAGGCCAACTCATCTTCACTGGGAACCCGATTCATATGGACGCCGCCATAATCCCGAATATTCGCGGCATTTGGGCCATAGACCTGATATTGGGCCGCGCTTGAATCTGTCAGGGCGGCGCCGCTGCCCGAAACGACGATACCATTCACGTTTGCAACCCGCGTCGCTAGATCATTCCTCCCGGTGACAACGACATCCACACCAATAAGCGATGCCGAGGTGTTAACGTTGATCGGAGAGCTTCCAAAAGCAACTGTCACCCGGTTCGGTTGGGATTGCGGTGTCGAGATAAGTGGCTGCCGCGCGCTGCCCTTGTTGCTGACAATATGCGCGAAAGATCGCTGGATACTGATCGTCCGAAATGCGACGGCTTCGAACACAGAGACCGAAAACGGAACCGTTCCCTGAAACTTCAAAACATCATCCACACCGTCACTTTCCAGCCAATGGTGGGTTCCGTCGGTGGCATATATCGGTGCCGCCGCCGGGCTGGGAGCCAGAAAATAACCCCCCAATGCACCTTTGTTGTTCATCCGAAGCACCGGATCGCCAGAAGACGCAACGGGAACCGTACCCGCCGCGTCCTGAAACAGGGACGATCTGTCAGAAGGGTCGCGCCACAAAAGGGGCTTTAAAGACCCAATTCCAATAGATTTGTTGCGGGTCGCCAGCGAAGGGATCGAAAAACTGATATCCATCATGTTGCGGATCCTGTGTAAGGCATGGCATTGAATTTCGACATCCGTTTCGGACAAAGCGAACACGCCCCGTCATAGTCAAGCGCCTGAGGCATTTTCCTGGTCTCCGTTTCAGATTTCATAGTGGCAGACGTCACAACCGGAACAGTCAATTTGTTCCCGTGACCTCAACGCGTCATCGCCAAGATGGTTTATGAACTTTGTTGACTTTGGCTTATGTCACCGCACGGCACTTAAACAACTTGAGGCCACGCCACTATAAGTTGCAAATTTGTACCTGCCTGATTTCCTAGTTTTGACCCATGCCTGTGTGCTGAGCGACGAACGCCAGATTTGGCAAAAACTACTTAAAGTTTATTTATGCTGTTAACCATCTATTAATAGGTGTTTGCGCAAATCCTGACTTATCGCACCCTTTTTATCGAGGGGTATTCGTCCAAGGATCAGGACAGAAAAAAATGTTGGATTTTTCGTCCCTAGCGCCAATACAAAGCGATCCCATTGATCAGCATGACTCGCACGTGGTCGCGCAGGGTCTGTACACCGTCTTTGGGAAACGCGCGTTCGACATCGCATTAGCCCTGGTACTTCTGCCTTTCGTTGCGCCTGTTATTGCTGTCCTTTGGTGCCTTGTCCGCATTGACGGTGGACCCGGCTTCTTTGGCCATACACGCGTCGGACATAACTCTAAGCTCTTCACATGTTGGAAGATTCGGACGATGGTCGTCAACGCGGAAGGCCACCTTCGCGCCTTACTCAAGGCGAACCCAGAAGCCGCTGACGAATGGGAGCGCGACCGGAAACTGACCAATGACCCAAGGATAAACCGGCTTGGTCACATCCTGCGGAAGACCAGCTTGGACGAGCTTCCACAAGTCCTGAACGTCTTGAAGGGCGAGATGAGTTTCGTCGGTCCCCGCCCTGTGGTGGCTGCCGAGTTGATAAAATACGGCAGTGCGGTATCGTCTTATCTGGCTCAGAAACCGGGTATCACTGGCCTGTGGCAAGTCTCTGGCCGGAATGATCTTAGTTATGACGAACGGGTCAAGATGGACGTGGCTTACCTTGCGCACCGCAGCTTTGCGACCGACTTGAAAATACTTTCTCTCACCGCTTCGGCGGTGGTTTTCGGGACAGGGCGCTAGTAGCTTTCATCTTTCCCTGAAAGGCCATAGGACGAATATTCACACACCTTATACGTGCATCAACAGAGCAAAACGCCCGAAATGAAGCAAACTCCGATCCACAAAATACCGTTCCCCGCTAGCGGCACCGTGGAAGAACGCCTCGATAGCGGCGTGACCGACCTCAACGCACTGGCTCAAACCCTGTGGCGTGGCAAGTGGTCAATTTTTCTCGTCACAATTGCGGCAATTTTGGTGGGTGCGTTCTACGCTTATGTTGTGGCCGTCCCTGTATACAGGTCCACAGCGGTTGTGATGTTAGAGACGGATCAAACCAGCGTTGTTGATCTGCAAAGCGTCGTTGGGGGGCTTGGCGGCGAAACTGTCGAGGTCAATTCCGAGCTTGAAGTCCTTAAGTCTCGTGGGCTGATGGGAACAGTGGTCGACCATCTGAACCTTGTCGCCGACCCAGAGTTCAACACTCAGCTTCAGCCAAAAACCGTGTTTGATCGGTTGAAGTTGCTATTGATGCCGTCGACAAACGATGGCCCAGCATTGCCACCATTTTCGGACGAACTGGCAAAACATGTCATGCGGGACGACGTGATCTCGGCCCTGCTTCGGGCAACTGCCATCCGAAATGTTCCGCAAACCCTGGTCTTCGAGGTCACTGTCGAAACAAAAACAGCGCAAAAGTCAGCGCTGATCGCGGATACGATCGTCGAACTTTACGTCCTGAACCAAATCGACGTGAAGTTTCAAGCGACCGAACAAGCCACTGGATGGTTGACCGATCGTTTGGCCGAGCTGCAGGTCGATCTGGAAACGGCCGAAGCGAAAGTAAACGCCTTTAGCTCTGAAACATCTTTGATCTCGCCCGAAGCCCTGCAGCTACAGAAAGTTCAACTGAAAGATCTTCGTGAACGCCGAATAAACGCCGAGATGACGCGCGCTGCGGCGCAGGCTCGGTATGATACCTTGATGGGCGCTCCGGACCGGACCGCCCGCGTCCAGGCTGCTCAGGACCCTCAGCTGGCGCAGCTTTACGCTCAAATTGAAAATTCTGGTACACAGGCGTTTGACGCGGCGTTTCAGCGCTTGATGACCCGAACTGAGCGTGACATTAACCGAGCTGCGCATCAGGTGGAGGCTTTGGCTCGGTCGTCTGAGGACTTGAGCGCGCAGATCGCGCAACGCAGCGCCGACCTGATCTCCCTGCAACAACTGACGCGCGAAGCCGAGGCAGTTCGGTTGTTGTACGAATACTTCCTTGCCCGCTTGAAAGAGACTTCGGCGCAAGAGGGTATTCAGAAGGCCGACAGCCGCCAATTATCTCGCGGCGTGATCCCAAGCGATCCGTCCAAGCCCCAGAAACCTCTAATACTGATCTTGTCTGCGGTTCTGGGCGCAATGCTGGGGATTGCCCTCGTTCTGCTGAACGAAGCCCGGCGCGCGGGTTATCGGTCAGCGCAGGAGGTCGAGCGTCAGACTGGCTATAGTGTTTTGGGTCAAATCCCAGTTTTTCCCGCACGCGGCCGGCGCAAAGTGCTGGAATATCTGGCCGCTAAACCTTCGTCCGCGACCGCCGAGGCGGTTCGAAACCTTCGTACCTCGCTTATGCTGTCAAACGTAGATCGCCCGCCTCAGGTTGTCGTCATGACGTCCTCGTTGCCGAGCGAAGGCAAGACAACCAACGCGTTGGCTTTGGCTCAGAACCTTGTCGGGATCGGTAAGAAAGTGCTTCTGGTCGAGGGAGACATACGGCGGCAGACCATGACCGCACAATTAAAGGGCGCACCCAAAGCCGGCATCGTTTCGGTTCTTTCGGGAATCTTGACCGCGCAAGAAGCGATCTTTCAAGACCCTCTTGTTGGTTGTGACATCCTTGCTGGCGAGAAAACTTCGGAAAATGCTGCAGATCTGTTTGCCTCGGAACGGTTCCGTCAATTTCTGGACAGCATGCGCGCGGTCTACGACATTATACTGATCGATACGCCGCCAACTTTATTGGTATCAGACGCGCGACTGATTGCACGAAATGCAGATGCTGTTCTTTTGACGGTCAAGTGGAACACGACAACCGAACAGGACGTGCAGGAAACATTGCGCCTGTTCCATACGGACAACCAACGTATCACCGGCATTGTTCTGGGCCAGATCAATACCCGTAAAGCAAAACACTATGGCTACTCTTATGGTGGATATGGCAACGCATACTACAGCAACTGAGCTCGGCTTTTCACGTCAAAAAATCGCCGAACCTAAGACAAACACTAATCACTGTACCACCAAATAAAGGCCACGCATTTAATTCGTAGTGCTCACTGTGCTTGTAGTGCTGTTGGTCGACCCTCCGCCACCGCCTGCAGCGGCCAACCCAGCGGCCGCGGCAACCACGCCAAGCGCTGGCGCAACAAGCGGAACAAACCCGGTGACACCTGCTGCTGCCGCAGCCTCTGCTGCGCCGCCCGCGACAGTGCCTCCGTTTTGGGCCGTTGTTGAGGCATCAGACGCCTCTTGTGCGAAAACCCCTGTGGTTGAAATCGCGAAAACAAAAAAGGACGCTCTGATCATCGTCAATCTCCTAAGGATAGTGCTGCTCCGGTTTCATGACGTGACGGGAACGGCAAGAATAGTTTAGACGAAACTACACTCACATCTCTTCCATAAAAATATTAATTTTCAAATAATTATTTCAATTTCGTTAAGACTCCAAAGTCATGAACATCTTTCGCTTTGAAACACTTTTGGCTACGCAACATCTGAGCGATCGCTTGTTTCTTTTGCAAAAAAACAACACGCTATACGTGCATAACGTTTGGCTGCGTTTACACAAGACGTGGCATTTAAAATCCTTTAACCAAAGGCCAATCTACAAGCAAAAAGCAAACGTGATACATCGAGCGGTCTCTTTCAGGCAACGAATTATCCTGGCGTTAATCTATGTATTCATGATGACGAGCGCGCACGCGCAGAGTGTCTCGACCTATGGCACACCGGGCCTGATCGAGATCCCGACCGCTGAAATGTTTGACGATGGGGCATTGGTTTTTACCGCCGCCGGATTCCGTAAAACCGGGCGCGGTACGATGACATTCCAGCTTTTGCCATGGATCCACGGAAGCTTTCGATATTCCGTTCTGGATGACTTCAACATTGATGGGTCTTCCACATTTTACGACCGCAGCTTTGACATCCATTTCCGGCTTCGAGAAGAAACGAAAAACGGGCCAGCCGTTGTCGTAGGTTTGCGCGATTTCGGCGGTACAGGAATTTACGCGGCCGAGTATTTGGTTGCCACAAAAACAGTGCGGGACCGCTTCAAATTGACCGGCGGCATTGGTTGGGGTCGTTTGGCCGGGCGGGGCGCTTTCTCGAACCCATTGGGGGTGTTTTCTGACAGGCTGGACACACGACCCCCTCGTGAAAACGGCGGCATTGGTAGCACGGGACAGCTGGACACAGGAAACTGGTTTCAAGGCGATGCCGCCCTGTTCGGCGGTGCAAGCTGGGCTTTTAATGAGCGCCTCACCTTGATGGCCGAGTATTCTCCTGACCTTTACACCGAAGAACATGAGCGTACCGGGTTTACCGTCAAAACTCCGATCAATCTTGGTGCGCAATATCGGTTTCGAAATGGAACACAACTGACGGCGTCGGTTTTATATGGCACCACATTTGGGCTGACCTACAGCTATTTTGTTGACCCCCGCAAATCCGTGACTCCGGGGGGCCAAGGCGCGTCCCCACCGCCGCTGTTGCCCCCAAGCCAGGTCGCTGACAAAGCCAAGCAGGGCGACATCCGCACCCGGCTGCAGACTGCGCTCAGTCAGGAAGGCTTGCGCCTTGTATACCTGTTAGAGACCCCTGAAACCGTTCGTGTCGGGGTTGAGAACGCCACTTACGGGCAGGCCGCTCAGGCCTTGGGACGCACGGCCCGTGTTCTGGCAAACGAGCAACCGCCTCAAACCCAGCATTTCGACATTGCGCTTATGTCCAATGGAGTGCCACTTAGCGCGGTTCGCGTAAATCGCAGCGATCTTTATGAGCTTGAGAACGACCCCGACAACGCATGGCGCAGTTTTGCCCGGTCTCAGGTCTCAGATACGATACCGTTAGTACAGGGGGGTGTTCTGACAGATGCGTTTCCCCATTTCTCCTACCGGTTCGGTCCATACCTGAACTTTTCGTTCTTTGATCCCGATGAGCCGCTGCGCTACGAGGTCGGCGCGGCACTTGGATTGGATTATACTCTTTCACCCGGGTTCACGCTGTCGACTGAACTGCGTCAACCGATCATTGGAACACTGGATGACAGCACACGTGTGTCGGATTCGACGCTGCCCAGGGTGCGATCGGATTGGGCAATCTATGCGCGCGAATCCGATACCCGCATCGAACACATGACGGCTGAGTACATGTGGCGTCCAGCCGAGAACCTCTTTGCCAGGGCGACGATGGGGTATCTCGAGACCATGTTCGGCGGCGTGTCGACGGAACTGCTGTGGTACCCGGTGAAAAGCCGCCTCGCCCTAGGGATCGAAGCGAATTACGTGGCCCAACGCGACTTTGATGTGCTGTTCGGCTTTCAGGATTACAGCGTCGCCACCGGGCATATCTCGGCCTATTATGACCTGCCGGGCGAGTACCATGCACAAGTCGATGTAGGGCGATATCTGGCAGGTGACTACGGCGCGACGTTTGCACTGGATCGCGAGTTCACCAATGGCTTCAAGGTTGGGGCCTTTTTCACTTTGACAACTGTAGGGTTCAGTGAGTTCGGCGAAGGGTCATTTGACAAAGGTATCCGTCTGGAAGTTCCCGTCAGTTGGCTGACCGGACGTCCATCGCGAAACAAGATCGCTCAGACAATCCGCCCTGTGCTGCGCGATGGCGGTGCGCGGCTGAATGTTCGTAACCGACTGTACGGTGTCACCCGCGAGGCCCGCGCGCAGCGTTTGTCCCGTGGATGGGGGAGGTTCTGGCGATGAAAATACGGCGCTTCTTCATTCTTGGCCTCTTGCTGGTCTCTTGCGGTGAGGCGCAAGAAGATTTCGATCTGCTCAAAGGCGCGCTGCAACCCAACGCGCCACGGTTTCATCCGCGTGCCAACACCTTGGCGACTCTCCGCCCGATTCCGCCCCGGCTTGAAGTTGGATTTCCCTCCCGAGATCTGGCGGGTGTGATGCTGCTTGAGACCGAGCGGGACGGGGTGCAATCCTGGCTGACGGCGGATGGGGCGGCTATAACCTTGGACCACGGCATGCTGACTTCGGCAAAGGGTTTTGGGAGCGGCATGTCCAGCTCTGACGTGCGCCAAAGCGCGGCGCTGATCCTTGAAGGCCAAGAGGGGCAGGCAAAGCGGTTCCACAGTTTTCTCAACGGAAATGATGAAATCGAACTGCACGCCTATGTTTGCCAGATTGCCAATCTAGGCGCCGAAACTGTCCTGCTGAGCGGCAACCCCGTCGCCACGACGAAGCTGCAGGAAAACTGTTTTGGGATCGAGGATACGTTCACCAACACATACTGGGTTCAAAACAGCGCGCAACGGGTCGTTCAATCCTTGCAATGGACCGGCAATTTTCTGGGCAACATGTTCATCAAACTGGTGCCCGATGACACGTAAGACTTTCAATAACAAAGGACACATCATGCCCAAGATACACATTATTCTAAGCGTGCTGACCGTGATCGGTCTGACGGCAGGATGTTCAACGATCTATCGCAGCCCTTCGGTAACGGCTGGCGTTTCGGACAGTGGCAGCGTGCGCGTTGTACCGTTAACACCGGAAACCGTTCTGGTCGCGAACCGCTCGACCTATGCGCCCAAGACACTACCGTCGGTCTTTCAGGCTTCGGCCGGGTCTGGCGCGGGCACCAGCCAACGCGGGGTCGGGCCTCTGCCGGATGCGCCATCAACTCAGGACGGTTCGCGCGCAGGGTTGCGGCTGGATCCTCCACCGCAGGTCAACCCCGGTGCCTATACGATCGGCATCGGCGACGTACTGGTGCTGTCCACCCCATCGACACAGGGCAGCGCAGGCGAGTTGTCCGGCCTTCTGGCGGCGCAGAACAGCCGCAACGGATACACCGTGCAAGATGACGGCTCGATCAACATCCCAGATGTCGGGCGGGTGCGTCTGCTGGGCCTGACCGTGGACGACGCAGAAGCTGTTGTTTTCCAAAGGCTGGTCGAAAACCAGATCGACCCGACATTCAGTCTGGAAATCGCCGAGTTCACCTCGCGCCGCGTGTCGGTTGGCGGTGCGGTCGGAAAACCCGGTGTCCAGCCGATCACGCTTAATCCATTGACTCTGGGCGAGGCGCTGGCCGCCGCTGGTTCGGTCTCGGTCAGTGATATCGACAACAGCTCGGTACGGGTCTACCGGGATGGGCGGATGTACCAGATCCCGCTAGAGGACCTTTACGCTCGTACCGATCTACAGAACTTGAACTTGATCGCGGATGACTCGGTCTTTGTTGACACGGACTACGATCTTGACCGCGCCGAACGGTATTTCGCACAACAAATTCAACTGCGTGAAACGGTTCTGGAGGGACGACGCACATCGTTGCAAGAACTGTCCACCGCCGTCGACCTACGCCGAGACGAGCTGAACGAAAGGCGCGACAGCTTTATCCAATCCGTCGAGCTGGACGCCGTGGATCGCGACTACGTTTACCTGAGTGGAGAAGTACGTACTCAGGGGCGTTATGCCCTGCCGTTCAATCATCGCGCAACTCTGGCCGATGCACTGTTTGACACTGGCGGCGGGGTCGCCAAGGAAACCGGCGACGCGTCCGAGGTTTACGTGCTGCGCACTTCTCAGGATATGCGCGAATTTGGTGCTGTCACCGCCTGGCATCTCGATACGCGCAACGCGGCGCATCTGACTCTGGCTGCCCAGTTCGAACTTCGAAACAACGACGTTATATTCGTCGCCGAAAACCCGGTTACACGGTGGAGCAGAACAATCAGCCAGATCACCCCGTCGCTGATCACGACCCCGATTGTTGCAGCGTCAAATTAGGGATTTTGCAGCCGGGCCCATCGGCAGGCAGGGCTCGGCTCGTTTATCGACGCCTTTGGGCGCGTTCGAACCGCCGCTTACCCCAGCAACATCGCGTGAATACCCGATGCGGTGGTTCCGGTCGCGTGAACCTTGGATACGCCCACAGGCAGGATCGAATAGTCGGCCATTTTCACAGTACGGTTTTCGCCCTGTACCGTCGTCACAACCACAGTACCGCCGGTTTCGACATACAAGCCAATTGCCACGGCCGCCAGATCGGCGCTGTCGGAGGGTATTACGGGTGCAATATCACGGGCAGGACCGGTCAGGCTGGAGGCACGGTTGTTGAAAGGATTCGTTGTCATGGATCAGATCTCGCTGTGTTTGTCAGTTTGCGAGACCCTAAGAACAGGCCGTTAACGAGCTCAAAGCAGTGCGCCCGTTGCCCACCAGGTCACGCAGTCAGCTTTCCAGGAATCTTGGCTCGGTCCCATCCAGGCACACCGCGCTCAGCCGGCCTGTTGCGAAAGCCCCGGTATCTATCGCGATACGCCCGCGTTCTGCCTTCGCTTTTGGGACGATCGTGTGCCCATGAACCACCCACATCCCGTCACGTCTGTCCTTTTTATTGAAATCAGGATGGCCCCAAATCAATGCTTTGTCAGACTGCTCATCAAGCGCGCGGTTCGGATCGGCACCGGCGTGTGTGAGCAGTACAGTCCCAGTTAAAAACCGTTTGTCCAGGCCCACCAACCAGGAACAAAGCGTCTGTCCCATGGCAAATTGCAACCGGTCGCGGCAGTCCTGCAGGTCTTCTCCGCTCATTTCCGGTCGAACACCTGATACGCCGAACGAGGCCAAAGTCTGCAATCCGCCGTACCTAAGCCAGCGGGGACCATGGCTTTTAGGGTCCTTCAGGAACCTCAACAACATCTCTTCGTGATTGCCAATCAAGCACGTAATGTCGGTACGCGCGCTAAGCATCTTTAGCACCTCGGCGCTATGCTCGCCGCGGTCAATATAGTCACCGACCAAAACCAATCGGTGATCGTCTGGAACTTTCGCTAATAGGTGCTCTAACTGCGATATACATCCGTGGACATCACCGATGACGCAGATCGGTTCGGCCGGCATTGGGGTCGCAAATTCAGCGCGCCTGAAACGTCCAATCAGGGATGTCAGAGTTTGCAATGGGCCGCACAAACCAAAGGGGTGAAGATTGGGCATAGTAGTATCGCGGCGACCCAACCGCTACAAGCCGTCCAGTGTTAGGCCGGTCGGCAGCGCGGCACACCCATGCGTATCAGCTCGGCACCTTTGATCTTGTGCACGCCATGAATTCTGTTGCGTCCAGTCTCCATAAACCATGATCGCAAAGGTTCGGGGTAATATGCCGCCATGACTTGGCTAAAGTAGTCAAAATCCTCTTTCGACAACCGGCGCCCCCCACGTGAAGGACCATGGAACCCGAAAACCGTGCGTGGTTCAACGCACGTACCGGGCAAGCCCAGAAACATTGTACAGGTCGAAAAACAGACACGCCCGCGAATTTCGATCTGAACCCCATGTCTTTGAAGATTCTCCAGCTCGACAATGCGATCGTGTAAATATCCACCCCGATCATTACCAACTATGAAGGAGTTAAACGTTTCCGCCAAACTGACCGTTGGCAGACACAGCAAGCCAACCCAAGCAAGACACATGACCAGACCGGCACGGCACCGGTTGGTTTTGCGACCTTCCACCCGTAGTTTCGCTCGGCAGCTCCACATCCCTTTTCTCCAACCCGATGAAACACGGGTTCAGAGCTAGTCGGCAGCAGGACCGTAGAGGTGCACGGCATGTGTTGAAAATGTGTTTTAAATCAAAGATTTATATTTACTTCACTGAAAATTTTAGCGGCCTTGGAGATTACTACAGGACGTCGTTTACGCCGAACGGCCGAGATACAGTCGTCGGTGGCATCCGGGCTTTGAATTAGTTGTTAAAACAATCCCGGATGATCTGGTTACCGTCCGTATCTATGGCGCCCGTATCGAACTTAATTTGCGGTGCCAAACGCGGGCGAGTGAAGGCAATCGAATCAAAGGTTCGGGCTGAGATAATCAAATCGCCAAACCAAGGGGTATAGTCCAGAAACGCCTCGGTCATGAGTAACGTGTCACCCTCAGCAAAAAGCGGGATCCGGTCCGCGTAGAAGATCATCTGCGCATTAGTAAGATCCGTCAGCCCGTCGGTCGACTCGGACCAACAGAATTCCAGAACACGCTGCGCCTGATCCGCGCAATCAGCCGTACACTCGACCGTCGACATCCTTAGTTCGGTTGGATAGCTGTTGTTTGTCAGAAACCTGTAAATGCTGTCCATACCGTCGAAATAACTTGAATCGATGAAATTGTCTTCCCGGCTGACCATGTCAGATACGGTATAGGCTGCCTTAGACTGCAGATACGTAACCCGTATCGCATCCTGCACAACTATACCTCCGGCCGTCAAAAAGATCAGAAACGGTAACACCATTCCCATCTCGACAAGCGCAGCACCGCTTGTATTTGCTTTAAAGCGGGCAACAGCGCCAGACACGGCGCGGGCGTAACTGTTCAACTGGTTAAACATGTCAGAAAGGCTCGTTCACAAAGGCTGATTTGGACACAAGGGCGAAATTCCCGAACTCGTCATACCGCGGCAGCGATCGCAGCGCGTTGATCGGGGGAAACAATGAACCCTGAATCAGGCAGGCCCGCGCCACCATCAACTGGTTCTCGATTCCAGTACTGAAATCAATTGGCGGCATATAACCGTCTTCCGGTGTCGTATCGAGGCAATTGGTTTGACCCAGATCCAAGTTCCACACCGATCTTTCTACCTCGCGCACCTGCAGCAACAGGTTGTCCGAACAGTTCCAAAGGATGAAACGCGCCAGGGGTTTTGCACACATAGCATCTTTGACCTTGTCGTGATCCGGATCGGGAATTAATCCGAGGCGTAGCTCGCGAAAAGTCTGGTCCGTCACACGATCCAGCGAGATCTGGCGCATCTTCAGAAAGCTGAACTCAAGCGTCATATAACAAATCAACAAAAGCAGCGGTAAGCAGAACGCATATTCGACAAGCACCGCGCCCGCTTCGTTCTTTCGCCAATTTCGAAGTCTGGCCATAAAGCCGCTGTTCGCATTGGATTCTGGGTGTTGCGATACGGCCATATTTTTGTCGTTACGAATGGTAGTCATGATCAAAACCCTCCGCCCTCGTTACTGTGTCAATCGCAAGCGGTTGATCTGCCGCGCGATCGACTCAAAGGCCGAGGCAATATCGAGGCTATTCACGTCATAGAAAAAGGCGGGGGACGAGGCACAGTCCAAAAGAGTGGCATCGCCCTGCGCATAGGTATCCATGCCGATGGTAAAGATAGTGATACCACTGTCCTTGGCCGCCTGACAGATCGCGGAGGTACGAGGGTTCTTCGTCGTGTTTAGGGTTGATGTGACGATCCGATTATAATGGTTGTTGGCCGATCGCCGGGTATCCGCTGGCGCAAGTATGTCGATTACAAATCGGCGTACCGGCATAGCTGCCCAGACCTCTGGCCAAGTCAAACGGACGGCTCCTCCGCCTGGCGACGTGCTCCAGAAGTTACCCGGGACGTGATAGTAATCAAATGGCCCGCGACGGTTCCTGAAATAGGCATACCTGTTCGTTCCTGGCACGTTGAATACCGGCGAATTGCCACTGCGAAAGGGGGGGTTGATGTCGTAGCTCTGCGTATTCTCGCCGTCTGACATCACGATCAGATATTTTACCGTATCGGCGCTGGTGAAGTCATCAGGAACGTTTCGTGCGGCCGGAGCGGCTAAGTATTCAAATCCGGCAGTTCCTGACAAGGATGACAAAACCGGTCTCAACGACGGATCCAACATGGCAGCGCCCCATTTCGTCGCCATTTCAATCGAAGTGAATCCGTAAGGCTGCATTGCTCGGATACGCGCCTTAAGAACTTCGGGATCCTCCGCCCATGGAACAATGTCACGTACAGCAGAGTCAGTTGGGCAAACTGCGCCAAACTGAGTGACATCGCTGCCAAGCCCTCGGGCGTCATGGTGCGCCGTTCTGGACAGGGTCGTATCTGTAGGGATGACTGTCGTTTGGTAGTCGGAAGCGTTGCTGAAGGTCACGCAGTTCGAAGTGGAATGCTCAGAACTGACCGTGAAGTTGCTAAGCAATGCTTCACCAACGGAAACCTGGGTTGCAAATGGAACGAGTGAAATCGTTGTGTTACCTGGCTGACCCGGGCGGGGCTGGACAGCGTCTACGAATGCTTGGGCTGCTGGAATCAACAAATCCATCCGAGACGGTGTGGCAGCTGGCCCGCTGGTAGCCCCTGGCGCCCACGACATCGAACCGGAATTGTCCAGGGCGACTGCAATTTCCAGATCCTGGCGCGACTCTGTTGCAGCACCAACAACGGGTACATCCCATGACTCCCAACCCACAACTTGTGTTAGATAAGCCGGAACTTCTTCGCCCGCAGTAATTCTTACCGTCCGTTCAGTTGGCGTGTTTACTATCGAGACATTCTTCAGGTTGGCAGCAAGCCCTGCTTTTTCAAAAAAATCCTCGACCAGATCTTCAGGATCCAAAACCTGCTCAAGATCCGCTGAGGCAAGGCTGGCCGCGTCCGTCGTATTTTGCAGTTTGACCCGAACATTCTCGGTCAGCGCAAGCTCCAGCGCAAACCCAATAAAGGCAAGCATCGGGATGATCATCATGGCGACCAAAACCAGAACCGCACCCTCGGACTCGCTACGGAAACGGGTCATCAATCCACATGCGTCATCGCTGGTTTGCTGGCTTCGCTTTATCGAGAGGAAGACCGATTTTCCTTCGGTCAAATATTCAAAATCTGTACCCATCTGAACAACTCATAACTGGTGGAACCGTGAACAATTTGAAAAAGCAGTTAATAACTTACACCAAAATGAACTGGAAATGAACTGGAAATGAACGAATTTTGTCAATTTTGGGACACATTCTTTTAATCGGATAGCTTGTACCGTCTTCAAACCCGAGACTCTGCGGCATCGTCATAACCGGTGAGACGAGTACTCGCGAATGCTATCCTAGCGGTATGCGTGCCAAGTTTTCTGTTGTATTTGAAAAGCTTGTAATGCTGCTGTGCTCGCATTATTTTTCCGAACCAAACAACCTACTTGTTTGGTTTAGTCGATTAGGGGCACGGAAACTTGGTGTCACACGCTTTAAGCTACATGTCTTTCATCGCTGACTACGGTCATTTTTGAACATGAATTGGTGAACCACATACCAGTTAGTCACTTATTGTTTCCACCAAGCTTGAAATTCATTTTTTAGCACTCAGTGATTAATCGATTCTGAGCCCTCTAACTCTGAATCGTTACTGCGGGATCCCGGTTGCTGAACCTGACCGACTGCCACATCGATAACCCGACTCGCGCGGTTCGGTCGCGTGGGTTGTTTCGAACAAGCAGAAAATACTTACGCAAACGTCAACGAGCTATGCAGTTACACTTGGCTGACAGTACCGACGGAAACTGCGGGTTGGTTTTTCTTCAGCGTAGAGAATCGGCGACTACAGTGGTTCGTTTTGATTCAGTTAGTGTGCTGTTCTTTGCTCTGTTGCGTAGCACCGCTGTAGCACCACGCTCCAACGCGTCAAATACAAACACCGCCCGAAGGCGGCGTGTAAACTATTGATTTCTGATTTTAGAGATTGGTCTTTGGAGTATGCTTTGGCCCACTTTCTTTGAGTTTATGAGCCTGGCGCGGTTGCGACGTTAAGCGCTTGATCCGGGGGATCAATTTTAGTCTGACCGGGCTGTGTAGGGGATTTCTGACGCTGGTTGCGGGAGCAGGATTTGAACCTGCGACCTTCAGGTTATGAGCCTGACGAGCTACCGGGCTGCTCCATCCCGCGTCAGAGTCAGATTT